>CAYPQK010000010.1:0-47613 GCA_964412895.1 uncultured Spirochaetales bacterium | reverse complement strand
TTTGCATACATGTTTTCCCAACGCAAGTTTGTTAACTTTTGTTGGGGAGGATCACTCTTTTCCCTTCATTTTTCTGAATCCTTTTTCGTCTTCGCCGTATCTTTAGGGGGTGGGGAAGGAAGGTTTATTCGACCGTTCGACGAGTATGGAGGGATGCATGCATCTTCTGAGTAAAAGGATCCGGCTCTCGATGGACGAGATGCCCAACAAGGACTTGGCGCTTGTCGCGAAGAAATGCGGGCTCGATGTGGCCACCAAATTGATCCTCCATCTGCAGGGGGTTAGTATCCATGTTCCGCAAAAAGCCTTGAAAAAGGTCGCCGACAAGTACATCCGGGAGAACTACGACGGGCACAATGCCAAGGAGCTCGCGGTGGTGTGCGGTGTCTGTGTCCGTCATGTGTACGGTGTTGTCGGGGAGGGCCCGAAGAAGAAAGCCGCTGCCCGGAAACCGGTGAAGAAACCGGAAAAGAAGCCGATGAAAAGACCGGCGAGGAGCGCCGCGATTCGGTCGCGGTAATCGGAAAGTCTTTTGTTTTCGTGGTTCCGTACGACCATGCCTCCCGGTCCTATGTGTCGTCGTTCCGTCGCTCTTTGCCGAGGTCATGGTGGCACAGCGGAAATACCTTGTCAAAAACTTCCGATAAAAGATGCTTTATGTAAACTTGAGCAAAAAATGACGCCCAAACAGAATTTACTAAATCAGCCTTCGTTCAAAGAGTGACTGTCTCTTTTTAGCCCCCCTTTTTTCTTGAGTTTTTCGCCCCGCCCCGGTATCATCAGCCGGTCGTTTTTTTATGGCGGTATTCGGCGATGACCGAAGAGCGGCTCCTGCAGGAGCGATTCGTTCTGGTGCGTCAACTCGGCGCGGGCGGTATGGGCGAGGTGTGGCTTGCCGAAGATCGCGAACGCAACGAGACCATCGCCCTCAAGATGATCAAGAACAAAGGACTCCTCAAGCGGGCCGAGATCAAGCGGTTCCGCGGTGAGTTCAACATCGTCCGCTCGATCCGCAGTGAATATGTCGTCAAGATGTACGACTTCTACGAGGACAAGAAAGAGGCTTTTTTCACGATGGAGTTCGTCGAGGGACGCACCCTCGCGGCGCTGAAAGGCTCGAAGCTCCCCGATGTGATACGGCTCTTCGTCCTGCTGACGCGCGGCCTGCTGGACCTCCACAACTACAATGTCGTCCACCGCGACCTCAAGCCCTCCAACATCGTCGTCACGGCGCAGGACACGGTAAAGATACTCGATTTCGGGCTCGCCTCGCTCCGGATGATGCACCTCACCGAGAAGAGCGGCACCGCCCGCTACATGGCCCCCGAGGTCTTCCAGAGCAGCGTCATCGACCAGCGGAGCGACCTCTACAGCCTCGGGCTCATCTTCTACGAGACGCTCACCGGCGAATATCCCTTCCCCTCACCGCCCGGCACGCTCGCCCCGGCGGGACTCGCCGTCGACACGATACCGTTCCCCGATGCGTTCGACCGCGACATGATGCGCATACTCAAAAAATTGCTCCGTCCCGAGCCGGAGGAACGGACCCCCGACGCCCTCACGCTCCTCAACGAACTGGAGGATCTCGAAAGCCGCCTCAAGATCGACGGCGCCGGCAAAAAGACCGAACGGCTCCGCCGCGTCCGCATCCACGAACCGGAGTTCATCGCCCGCCGCGCCGAGGTGTCGCGCGTGATGGGCGCCATCGACAGCTTCCTCGGGACCGGACTGGATGTGACGGTCATCGTCGAAGGGGAACGGGGCGTCGGCAAGAGCCGTTTCCTCGACGAGGTGCGCAACCGCATGGCCTTCCGCGATATCGGCGCCATCGCGGTGTCGGCCGCCGAGACGCAGAATCTGGTCGCCGATCTTCTGCGCGGCATCTGGGACATCGCCGACCGCGAGATCCGCTACCAGATAGCGGTGAAATGGGGCGGCCTGATACTTACCTACTTCCCCGAATTCTACAGTTATCCCGAATTCAAGCGGCTCACCGCTCCCGCCGGCGACGAGGAAGGGCCGCTCGAAGAGGACCTGCACCGCGTCGTCTCTATAGTCGGCGACATCATCGAAATGGCGGCCAAGCGGCGGCCCCTGCTGTTCCTGCTCGACAACTTCAACGAGGTCGACAAGCGGTCGCTCGCCATCGTGCAGGAACTCTACGCCCGCGCCGAGAACTACCGCAAGGTCTTCACGGTGATGACGGTCACCACCGAGAACGCCGTCGCTCCCATCGAATTCCCGGCCCACGCCCGCGTGACGCTGTCGAGCTTTTCACCCGCCGAGACGCGCGACTTCGTCGAGTCGTGCCTCCAGACGCCGCGCAAACATATCGACGAAGAGCTGTTCCTGTGGCTCTACCGGATGAGCGGCGGGGTGGTCAAGACGGTGCTGTCGCTGCTCCACATGCTGCGCGAAGAGGGGTTCATCGCCCAGTCGGGCGAACGGGTGGTGTTCCGCAGCGACATACTCGAGAAGGAGAACCTCGATTTCCTGTTCCGGCGCAAGATATCGTCGCTGTCCGAGAAACAGCGGCTGATACTCAATATCGCCTCGATCTACCGCAAGTTCACCACCCGGCTGGCTATGCGCACGGTGGTCGGCGACCGCGCCACCGACGACGAGTTCGCCTACAATCTCGACCTGCTGAAACTCAACTATCTGCTCGAAGAATACAAGAACGGCAAGATGCGGCTGGTCAATGCGCGGCTGCAGACGATGGTCTATCAGGCGATGCCGGCCGACGAACGGCGGCGTCACCATCTCAACCACGCCGAATATCTGATGACCAGCAATCCGCTCGAGGAGACCAACACCTACGCCTTCGCCGCCTACCATTTCCTGCGCGGCGGACGGCCCGAAACGGCGCTTACCTGCTACCTGCGGTCGGCGAGCCGCGCCTTTTTCCACCTCAACACCGAACTGACCGGCAGTTTCCTCGACGAGGCGCTCTCCATCGTCCGCGACAATCCCTATATCCTTGAGATGAAGAAAAAGACGGCGGTCAGCCTCTTCGCCGGCCGCATCTTCTACCGGCTCGGCATCTACGGCCGGGCGATACCGCTGTTGGAGGAGGCCTACGCCACCTGGAAGAACGACCTCATCCTCGACCTGCTGGTCCGGGCGCTGGTGAGCGACGGCGACGCCCCCAAGGCGCTCCAGCACATCGGCAAATTCAAGGCCGACACCCCCGACCGCGCCGCCTTCATCGCTTTTTTGCGCGCCTACATCGCCAACCGCGCCGAAGAAAATTACTCCCGCTCCCACACCCACATCCAGAAGGCGAAGAAGCTCATCGCCGAAGGGCACGGCGCCCTCTTTACGCCACAGCGGCACTATCTTCTGCGCGAACTCGAATTCGACCATGTCATGTACCAGCGCGGCGGCGACTACGAATCGCTCCTGCCGGTCCGCAACGATCTGATCGAGAGCGCCAAGAATCTCCGGACCAAGTCGTACCTCATCGACGCGCTGACCGCTTCGTTCCGGTTCCTCCAGCGGTTCAACCGGATCGAGAAGGGATTCCGCGTCCTCCAGCAGTCGCTCAAACTCGCGATAGAGTCCTACGACAACTTCCGCATCGCGCGGGCCTACCTCAACCTCGCCTCGTGCGCCCAGCTGCTCGAACGGTGGCAGGAGGCGCCCTTCTTCCTCGACCGCGCCATGGAGTTCGCCCGCAAGGGATGCGGTACGACGATACTGAAACTCGCCTACTTCGCCCGCGGCGAATACGCCGTGCAGACGGGCGATTTCTCGCTGGCCGAGAATTACCTGTTCAACGCCGAGGAGCTTTCCTATCACGAGCGGCGCGACGCCGACCTCTGCGGCATCTTCTCGGCGCAGGTGTTCCTCTATGTGCTCAAAGGGGAAACCGGTTACGCGCGGGTGGCGGGCGGCAAGCTACGGCGGTTCCTCGACAAAAAGACCATCGACGATCACCGCCGCGTCCGCGGATACTGCGCGCTGTTGTTCCTTGAGGCGTCGTTCGAAGGCGACCGCGAATATGTGCTGGAACTTTCGGAGCAGATAGAGCGGCTTTTCCACCGCGACACCGAACTGCTCCCGAGCTACCGGCTCATCTACCTCACGGCGCGGGCGCTCTACGCCGCCAAGAAGGGCTACGAACGCGACTTCATCCGGCTCATCGAGACGGTGGAACAGGAGAAGGTCTCGTCGGTCATTCCGCTCTTCCGGCTCATCCACCGCTATGAAGTGGCGCGGATACTCGGCGAAAAGAAGCTCATGCAGGAACTCCTGCGCCGCTGTATCGACGACGGCCGCCGCGAGGCCTCCGCGCTCCACGCGCGCCATTTCGTCGCGCTGTTCAGCGAACTTTCCTACTTCGTCGATCAGGGGGAGACCGACCAGATACTCGGCGAGATCCGCGAGACGGTCGAGAAGGCGGGAGGCGACAGCGACGGCGATCATACCGTGTCACGCCTGAAGCTCTACTTCGACGAGACGCGCCGTCAGATAGATTTCCTGCGGACCCGCAACCGCAACTACGCCTACATCATCGACATCGTCAAGGCGATATCGGGGAAGACCGAAGTGGGCAAGATCATGGACATCGTGGTCAAGAAGATACTCGACATCCTCGCGGCCGATCTGGTGGCGGTGGTGTTCCGGTACGACGACGGCCAGCAGATGGACTACCTCATCAAGGACGCCGCCCAGCAGACCTACAAGTTCAACGAGATCCGGTTCAAGGGCGATCTGGTCCAGCGGATGCTCAAGACCGCCAAGATAGAGTTCCTCACCAGCGCTCCGGTGGGACTGGCCGACGGCGACACCTCGTCGACCGGGCTCGAATCGGACAACAGCGCGGTCGCGGCGATACCGGTGGTGCTGCAGGGTGAGATACGGGCCTACATCTACCTCGAGCGCAATCTTTCGAAGGGGACCTTCATCGAGGAGGAGATACAGTTCCTCGAGATACTGGCCGACAACATCGGCGTCATCTTCGACAATGTGAAACTGGTCGAGATCGCGACGACCGACACGCTCACCAAGGTCGCGACGCGCCGCCATTTCCTGAGCGTGCTCAAAAAGGAGACCGACAAGGCGCGCCGCTACGGCTTCACGCTGTCGCTGGTGATCGTCGACATCGATCTGTTCAAGAACATCAACGATACCTACGGGCATCTCATGGGCGACACCGTCCTGCGGCAGATCGGCCGCCTGCTCAAGGGGAACATCCGCAACAGCGACTACGCGGGACGGCTCGGCGGCGAAGAGTTCGCGCTGCTTCTGTCGGGCACCAACGCCGCGGGCGCGTTCAACACCGCCGAGAAGATACGCGAGAAATGCCAGAAGATGAACTTCTCGGGCATCCAGCTGACGCTGTCGGCGGGGATCGCCTCGTTCCATGAGGACGAGGTGAAGAACGAGGAGGATTTCATAGAAAAAGCCGATACGGCGCTCTACGCCGCCAAACGGAAGGGTCGCAACAGGGCGATCCGCTACGCCGACAGGGGGGATTGATGCTGACCACGATACATATCGACGAGAACACCATCGTCGCGGGAAATGTCGAGAAGGTGAAGCGGACGCTCGAGGCGATCGTCGAGAACTCCGAGATGATCCGTCGCTATGAGGCGAGCGTCGTCCTCTCCTTCGGCGCCAACGAAAACAAGCGGCAGCTCGGATTCTTCGATCTGGAAAAGAAACTGGCGCGCCCCGAATATAAAAAGTGGTTCCGCCAGCTCGACCGCGAGGTACCGGCGCTCCCCTACTTCCTTTCGGCGGGCGAAGGTCAGAACTCGCTTCTCATCTACCTGATGGGTACGCTCGACTACCGCGCCGCCGACAACCGCATCGAGTTCGAACAGGTGGCGGCGGGCCGCTTCTTTAACCAGAAGAAGACCGAGATAAAGAACCTCTGCCTGTCGAACAACATCAACCCGCAGTCGAGCATCCTGCGCCTTTCAACGCTTGTCTGCCCCGCCCCCGCCGTCGCACAAGGCTCTGGGTCCTCCGCCGTAGGCTCCGGCCCGAAGGCGGACGGGCAAGCCCCGCAACCCATCAGCGCACAAGCCTCCGCCGAAACGGTCGATATCGCCGCTCCGGTAAAGATCAAGGAGCCTGCTCCCGTCCCGGAAAAAGCGGCGGAAGAAGAGAAGCCGAAGGAAACCCAGACGCTCAAGGTGCTCCTCGACCGCTACGGCTCCATCGCGGTGTTCAAGGACAACCGGATGACCAAACTGTTCATCGTTCTGCGCGAGATACCGGCCCAGATACAGCTCCGGCGCAACGAACTGGTCTTCGACCGGTCGCTCAACCGCTGGTTCTTCCGCACCCTGTTCCTGCTCGGCGAGGCGGAGCAGGCGATAGAATCGCTCCTGCTCTACAAGCCGGGCGAGGTGGCCGATTCGATAACGGCCCACGGCGGCGTCCTGCTGATGTGCGTCTGCCGCGGCGATGACGGCGAATACCAGAAACTCTTCGAGATAGAGGACCCGGTCCCCACCGCGCTGGTGGAGGAGGAACGCTCCGCGACGCCCGCCGATAGGCCGCCGAACGGGCAGGACGGCCCGCCCGACAGCCCCGACACCGGTCCCGCCGACCCGAAAGAGCGCGAGATAGCGTTGTTGAGAAGCGAGATAGAACGGCTCAAGGGGATCATCGACGCCTATGAGGACACGATGCTCGGCAAGAATAAAAAGAGTATCTTCAAGAAGTTCTTCGGATGATGCGGGTCACCCTTCTGGGCACCGGATCGTCCACCGGTTCTCCACAGCTCCTGTGCGATTGCCCCGTCTGTCATTCGACCGATCCGCGCAACCGCCGCACCCGATTCGCGATACTCCTAGAGACGGCGCAGACCACGCTCCTCATCGATACTCCCTTCGAGATACGGCTGCAACTGCTCGCCGCCGGGATACAGCGGCTCGACGCCCTCTGGCTCACCCACGATCACAGCGACCATTTCGCCGGGATAGACGATCTGCGGATATTCTCGTTCCGCAACAAGGCACCCCTGCCGCTCTACGCCCTGCCGTCGGTCATCGCCACGGCGCGCCGGCGGTTCCAGTATCTGTTCGACGAGAACGAATACAGCGACATCAACTTCCTCGATCCGCGCCCGGTGACCGGCGACGGCCCGGTGACCTGCGGCGATCTTACCCTCACGCCGCTCTACCACCGGCACGGGCAAAGCGCGATGGCGAGCTTCCGTACCGGCGACTTCGCCTTCATCGCCGACATCAGCGAGATAGCGCCGACCGAACTGGAAAAACTGCGCCGACTCGACACCCTCGTCATCTCCTGCACCGTCAAGCACGATCATTACAAACACATGAAACTGGACGATATCCTCGCCCTCATCCAACGCATCGCCCCGCGCCGCGCCATCCTCACCCACATGAACCACCGCTTCGACCACGAAGAACTCCTGCGTACCCTCCCCGCCGGCGTCGAACCGGGCTACGACGGGATGGTGATAGAACTCACCCCCGCCCCCTCTCTTGGAGCAAGAGAGGGGAGCCGTCAGGCGAAGTGAGTTTTGCTCCCTTGACAGGGCGGCATAGCAGGACATGCGCGCTTGACTTGATTTTCAGGGACGATATAATCGGCAAGTTAATATCTCGGGGAAACGGAGAAAGCCGATGTTGAAAAGAGCACTCCTTCTTCTATCGTTTTTTGCTAGTCAACTATACGGCGCTGACGATCTTTCGGCCATTGGTTTCTTCGACGGAAAAAAGGTCCGTATTGCATTTGTAAGAACCGCTGACAAGTGGCAATCTGCCTGTTATTATGAAACCGAGGATATTACTGAACAGGCAAGCACTGAACATTGTGCTCAAAACCTTTTTGATAAATCATGGGACATCATCGACTACAAATCAAAACCCATTAAGGCAGGGTTGCTTTTGTGGTTGGGGAATTTCTTGTCGACAACTGACTTCAGTTTTGAGACTCCCCCTAAAATCAAAGAAGCTATTTCAAAAGACGCGCCCAAGATGTATATGTGGGGAGGCGAGATATATCAACCCTTACTCGTTGTTCCGTCGGGAACTGAAGTAAAGAAAATGCCTACTACCATTCCCAAGAAAATCGACCAGCAATTGAAGAGCAAATTAGTAGCATCTTATCTTCAGAAAGAACGGAAGATTTATGGTTGTGAAAAAGGGACAGAGAAAGCCCTCTCTGAAAAACCGGCCAATCCAAAAGACGTTACGGTGACGCTCATTAAAGATTTTTTAGATGGATACTCATTTTACGAGTTGTCACTGAATCTTCCCCAAGAGGCCCAATACTGTGGCATGGTAGATAGTCACAGCGAACTTTTTGCCATTAAAAACTCGAAGCTCATCAATTTGTCGGAATCTTTTCATAAAGAGCACAGACCTCTTAGCACGGGATTGTCTCTTTGGGATGGATTGGTATTTCCCGTTGGCAAGAAAAAAGAAACCTTGTTTGTTGTGATATTAAACGGCTACAATCTTAATGGTTTTGCGCTTTTTGATGATCAACTTCGCCTGCTCGGCTCAAGTGTCTGAAACTATCATTAATATCTCTTGCTCTTGTTTGGCGTTTCCCTGTCAAGGGGGATTGAGGGAGTTTAGTTTTTCCCCTCTCTTGTGGCAAGAGAGGGGTGGCCGGAAGGCCGGGGTGAGTTAATTCATGCGCATACCTGAATCGACCAAGACACTCATTCTACAAACGGTGCGGCAGTTAAGAAAAAATCAGACGCCAACAGAAAAGATGTTCTGGGAAGCGGTCCGTAACCGCCAGCGAAAAGGCAAAAAAATACTTCGTCAACACCCGATAGTGTTTGAATATGACAACATTCTTCGTTTTTATATCGCCGACTTTTTCTGTGCTGAAGAGATGTTGCTGATCGAGATCGATGGCTCAATACATGATCTTACTGAAGAACGGGATAAGCTCCGTGACCACATGATATCGCAACTCGGCTACCGGACCGTGCGAATATCAACTTTCGCTGTCGAAAAAGATATCGATGCGGTGTTGAAGACGCTGGGACTCTGAACTCACCCCCGTCCCCTCTCTTGTGGCACTGTAGGCCGTCCCGGACGAGGCTCCGGTGGAGCATCGTCAGGCCGGAAGCCGGAGCATTCATGCGAGGAAGGGGAGCCGTCAGGCCGGGGTGAGTTTCCCGTCCCCTCTCTTGTGGCAAGAGAGGGGTGCCGTAAGGCGGGGTGAGTTTTCCGCCTTGACTTTCCTCCTTTCCTCCCTATAAGAGATTCGTACTTTCAAAGTAACGGAGACGACCATGGGAAAAAGACAGTTCAAGGCCGAAACGAAACAGCTCCTCGACCTGATGATCAACAGCATTTACACCCACCGCGAGATCTTCCTGCGCGAACTGATATCCAACGCGTCGGACGCCCTCGATAAGCTGAAGTTCCGCTCCCTCACCGAACCGGATCTCATGGGAAGCGACACCGATCTGGGGATCCGCATCGCCCTCGACAAGGAGGCGCGCACCATCACCATCACCGACAACGGCATCGGTATGACGCAGGACGAGGTGGTCGAGAATATCGGCACCATAGCCAAGAGCGGCACGAAGGAATTCTTCGAGAAGATGGGGCAGGAAAAAAGCGGCGAGAACGCCGCCATCGCCCTCATCGGGCAGTTCGGCGTCGGGTTCTACAGCGCCTTCATGGTGGCGAAGAAGGTGACGCTCGCGACCCGCGCCGCCAAAAGCGAGAAAGGGGTCCGCTGGGAATCGGCGGGCGACGGCAGTTACACGGTCGAAGAGTGCGACAAAGAGACGCGCGGCACCGCCATCACCCTCCACCTGCGCGACGACATAGCCGAACGGATGGATAACGACCTCCTCGACCCGCATGAGATAGAGACGCTCGTCAAGCGCTACAGCGACTTCATCCGCTATCCGATAAAAATGGATATGCCGAAAGGCGACGACGGGAAAGAGACCGAGCTGAAGACGCTCAACTCCATGGTGCCGCTGTGGCAGCGCGCCAAACAGGAGGTGAGCGACGAACAGTACCGCGAATTCTACCACGCCGAATTCCATGCGTGGGACGATCCGATCGACACCATTCACACCCGCGGCGAAGGGGCGGTCGAATACACCGCGCTCCTCTTCATCCCGTCGAAAGTGCCGTACGAATTCTGGTCGCCCCACTTCGAGCGCGGCCTCAAGCTCTATTCGCGGCAGGTCTTCATCATGGAGAAGTGCAAGGAACTGCTCCCCGAATACCTCGGGTTTGTGAAAGGGCTGGTCGATTCGCCCGACTTCTCGCTCAACCTCAGCCGCGAGGTGCTCCAGCACGACCGCCAACTCAAGACCATCGCGAAAAATGTCGAGAAGAAGGTGCTCGACGCGCTCAAATACATGGTCGAGAACAAACGCGACGACTACGAGAAGTTCTGGGAGGAGTTCGGCCGGGCGCTCAAGGGGGGCGTCTATGCCGGGTTCGGTCGCGAGGCCGACAAACTGAAGGATCTGCTCCTTTTCCCGAGTTCCTTCGGCGAGAAGCCGGCGACGCTCAAGGAGTATGTCGGCCGGATGAAGGAGGGGCAGAGCGATATCTACTACGCGGCGGGACGCGACCGGGCGGCGGTCGAACATCTGCCGCAGATGGAGGCGCTACGCGAAAAGGGCTACGAAGTGCTCTATTTCATTGACAAGATAGACGAATTCATGACGGTCGGACTTTCCGAGTACGAAGGGAAGAAACTTCGTTCCATATCGGCCGCCGATCTCACGCTCGACAAAGAGGCGGCGGAAGAACAGAAGAAGAAAGAGGAGACCCACAAGGGACTTATCGAGACGGTGAAGAAACTGCTCGACGGGAAGGTCGCCGAGGTGCGCCTCTCGCCTCTGCTGAAAAGTTCACCCGCCTGCATCGTGAGCGGCGACGGCGGCTTAAGCCTCACCATGGAGCAGACACTCAATGAGACGATGCGCGGTGATATGCCCGCCCCCAAGGCGAAACGGGTGCTGGAACTCAACCCCGACCACGCGATCTTCGCCACCCTCACGCGGCTCCACGCCGAAAACCCCGACGCACCGAAACTGCGCGACTACGCCGCGCTTCTCTACGACCAGTCGCTCCTCACCGCGGGGCTTCCGGTCGACGACCCGGCCGCCTTTGCCTCGCGCCTCACCACCCTCATGGTCGACGCGGGAAAATAACGGCGGACCGTCGCGGATCCCCTCGAATCGGGGAATAAGATTGACTCGTTCCCCCTTTTATATTACTGTTGCGCAGTAAGTGGTTTCATGGGAGCGTATGCATGAACTCGGTTCCTTTCCTTATCGATGCGGCCGGTCAGGCCGCAACCGCCATCTCGATAATCGCGGTGGTGAAGAACTCTTCGCTGGTGGTGAACATCGTTCTGGGAGGCCTCGTTCTCCTGTCGGTCCTCTGCTGGGGCGTCATCATTTTCAAGTTCATCCAGCATCGCAAGGCGGTCATCGCCACCGAACAGTTCATCGAGCTGTTCTGGAAGAACATGGACTTCCAGGAGGTTTACCGCAAGAGCGAGAAACTGCAGGATTCGCCCATCGCGACGGTCTTCCGCTCCGGCTACAACGAATTCTTCGAAACGAAGAAATCGTGGGAATCCAAAGGGATACATGTCATCGGCTCGAAGGTGGACGAACTGGTCGCCAATATCGAGCGGGCGATGAAGCGCGAGGCGCAGACCCGCAACCAGTTGCTTGAGAATTCATTGACACTGCTCGCCACCACCGCCTCGTCGGCCCCGTTCATAGGCCTCTTCGGCACGGTGTGGGGGATCATGGACGCGTTCCATGTCATCGGCATCACCGGCAACGCGACGCTGGGCACCATCGCCCCCGCCATATCTGAGGCGCTCATCGCAACCGCCTTCGGCCTCGCCGCGGCGATACCGGCCGCCATTTTCTACAACTACTTCATCAGCAACATCCAGAAGATCGAAGGCGAGGCGACCAACATCACCAGCGACTTCCTCAATTCTATAAAACGGAGCCTCGTCTGATGGGTATGGGCTCGATCGGCGGGAAGCGGCGCAGAGCGATCGCCGAGATCAATATCACGCCGATGGTCGATGTGATGCTGGTGCTCCTCATCATCTTCATGGTGGCGGCGCCGATGATCGAACAGGGGGTCGACCTCGACCTGCCGCAGACCGAGACGATACCGATCGAGAACCCGAAGGACAAGTTCATTCTCCGCGTCTTCAAGAACGAGAAGATATTCATCGAAAAGGCCGAGATACCGATCAAACAGCTCGAGGAAAAACTCAAAACCAACGCGAAACTGCAGGAGGAGCGCGAACTGTTCCTTTACGCCTCCCAGCGGCTCCCCTACGGCTTTGTGGTCCGCGTGATGGCGATCGTCAAGAAGGCGGGCATCCCGAAGATATACCTCGTCACCGATCCGCTCGAGGAGGAGTGATGCGCTCGTCCTACATCTTCGCGGCGCAGGTCTTCGAGACGGAGAAACGGGCGCTCAAACGCTTCATCACCGCGTCGGCCGTGCTCCATATCCTTATCGCCGTATCGATCGTCGTTGTCGGTTCCTACCTCAACCTCGCCCCCAAGATACAGTTCGAGGCAGTCGAGGCGCGGCTAGTGAAGTTCGGCGAGAAGCCGCGCGAAAAGAAACTCCTGCCGCGCATCGTGAAGAAAGAGGCGGTCGCCGCCAAGACCGGCAAGGCCAACACGATAACCAAGGAAGCCGATAAGAAGAAAGAGCCCGACCAGAAGAAAGAGGAGCCGAAAAAGGCGACCAATCTCGATTCGCTGCTCGGTTCGGCGCTTGAGGATATCAAAAAGGACGCCCGCGCCGAGGAGACCAAAGAGGGGACGCAGGACGGCGACAAAGACGGCGATGTGACCGATCCGGCGCTCGCGCTGAAGGGCGATCTCTACATCCGGCAGATATCGGCGCTCATCAAGAAGAACTGGAAGATACCCTCGATAATCACCAACGATATGCTCGCGGCGCTCAAGGCCGAGATCTATTTCCGCATCACCCCCGCTGGGGAGATCTACGACATACAGGTCGTCACGCCGTCCGACAACAGGAATTACGACAGCTCGGTGCTCGAAGCGGTGAAAGTGACCGCCCGTCTGCCGCTGCCGGAGGATAAGAAACTGAAGAAATATGTACTGACGGAGGGACTCCAATGGGGATTTACGTCAGGCGCTCTCTGATCTTTCTGTGCGCGATCGCCCTCTGGGGCGGCGAGGCTTACGCCCAACTCAAGGGCGAGGTCCGCGACGGCGCACTGGTCGAGTACGCCATCGCGGTGCCCGCGTTCACGCAGGGGGGCGACCCGAAAGGTGAGCTGGCCAAGAATCTGACCGAGACGCTGCGCCGCGACCTTGCGCTCACCGGCTATTTTTCGGTGCTCGACGAGCGATCGTTCGTCGAAGGACCCGAAGTGGCGGCCGACAAGGTGAACTTCAAGAATTGGATGACGGTGGGCGCCAAGGGGCTTATCAAGGCGACGCTGACCGGCGTCGAACCGGTCGAACTCGAGGTGCAGGCCTTCGATGTGGCGGGCGGCAAGAAACTGCTCCACAAGAAGTACAAGGCCTCGGGCAAGGCGATCCGCAAGGCGGTCCACAGCTTCGCGCGCGATCTGGTGCAGCTGTTGGCCGGGGAACGGCTGAAATTCCTCTCCAGCCGCATCACCTTCGTCGAAAAGAGCGGCCGGAATTATAAGCTCATGGTCGCCGATTTCGACGGCGCTGACGCAACGGCGGTGTTGACCAGCGACAAGATACTGACGCTTCCGAGCTGGTCGTCCGACGGCACGAAGATCTACTACACCGCCTATACCAGCGGCGAACCCTACCTCTATGCGCTGGATATCAAGACGCAGAAGTCGGCGCTCATATCGGACCATCCGGGGCTCAACACCTCGGCCTCCCCCGCCCCCGACGGCAAAAGCATCGCCCTGCGCTTATCCAAGGACGGCAACGCCGAACTTTATCTCATGAACCTTGAATCAAAGGCGCTCACGCGGCTGACGAGCAATCTCGCCATCGACACCGCCCCCAGTTTCAGCGCCAACGGCAAGGAGATCGCCTTCGTCTCCAACCGTTCGGGCAACCCGCATATCTACCGCCTATTCCTCAACGATCCGGCCCGCGTCGAGCGGCTGACCGATCAGGGAAAATACAATCAGGACCCCGACTACAGCCCCGACGGGAAGTATATCGCCTTCACCGGTCGCGACGAATTCTACATGTTCGACATCTTCCTGTTCGATGTCGCGTCGCGGGTCATATCGCGGCTCACGCAGAAACAGGGGAAGAATGAGAATCCCTCGTTCTCGCCCGAGGGACGGCTGATCGTCTTCTCGTCCGACCGGACAGGGAAGAACGGCATCTGGCTGTCAAATGTCAAAGGCGATAAGCAGGTTCAGATCTACACCGGTCCGGGAGAGGCTATCACGCCGTCGTGGTCGCCCGAAGTCCCGGTCACACAGTAAGGGAGGTGGTCATGAAACGCTTTACCGCCATCATCATCGCCCTCCTCGCCGTGACGATCGCCTTCTCCGGCTGCAGGATGAAGTCGCCCGAAGAGGCGCGTCAGATGGCCGAAAAGGCCTTCAAGGACGCGATGTCGGGCAAGGACTGCGACCGCGAGAATTTCCTCGCCGCTGAGGAACTCCTGAACAAGGCCCGCGAAGAGGTCAACAAGAAGAATTACGACAAAGCCGAAGAGCTCTTCATGGCGGCCAAAAAGAAGGCCGACGAGATCGGCGCCTTCGTCAAGAGTCATCCCGACCTGTGCGATCCGAAGGCCAAAAAAGAGGCCGGGGCACAGAAGACGGCCGCCGCCCAGAACGACGGCTTCGAGGAGGAGACGCTTTCGGCCAAGGATCCGAACATGAAGTTCCCGGTGATACACTTCGAGTACAACGAATACGCCGTCCGCGCCGACGATATCCCGATGCTCAAGATCATGGCCGAATGGCTGGTGAACTTCCCCGAGGCGGCCATCCGCATCGAAGGTCACGCCGACGAACGGGGCAGTATCGATTTCAATATGTCGCTGGGCGAGCGGCGGGCGCAGGAGGTGCGCGACGAGCTGGGTAAGCTCGGCATCGACCTCAAGCGAATCCGCATCATTTCCTACGGCGAGGAGCGGCCCATCGCGACCGGCAGCACCGAAGAGGCGTGGTTCCAGAACCGGCGCGCCGAGTTCGTCAAGACCAACTAGGGTCGTCGCGTAACTTCACTGCGGGAGGGTTCCCATGCGGTTCGCTCTTGCCTCCGCACTTATCTTCGCAACACTGCTCCTCATGGCCGAGACCCGCGCTCCGGCCCGCGCCGGACAGTGGTATCAGGCCGATCCGAAGGCTCTCGCGGCCGAGGTGAAGGGGCATTTTGCCGCGGTCCCGAATGATGTCGCGTCGCGGTCGCTCGACCCATTCGTCATCGTTTCGCCGCACGCCGGGTTCACCTATTCGGGCCGTGTCGCGGCCCACGCTTACGCCGGGCTCACCCCGCGGCAGTTTGACACCGTCATCATCATCGGCACCAGTCACTCGTTCCAGAACGGCGTGATGGCGCTGTCGCCCGCCGACTACTTCGAGACGCCGTTCGGCACGGTGCCGGTCGACCGCGACATCGTCAACCGCCTCGGCAAGGCCGACAAGCGGTTCGTCCAGTCGGCCGAGATACATAAACCGGAGCACAGCATCGAAGCACAACTTCCCTTTCTTCAGGAGAAGCTGCAATCGTTCTCAATAGTTCCGGTGCTCACCGCGACCAACGATATAGCGACGCTCGACGCGTTCGCCAAGGAGCTGGTAAAGGTACTCGACGCGACCAAAAAGAAGATACTCATCGTCGTCAGCACCGATCTGTCGCACTTCCACGACTACGACACCGCCCGGAAAATGGACGGCGAGACACTCAAGCTCATGAGCACCGGCAAGTGGGAGGCGTTGCGTTCGAAGATATTCAACGGCACCTCCGAAGCGTGCGGCTTCTTCGCATTCCACATCGCCGCCCGAGTGCTTGAGCACTACGGCGTTACCGGCGGCACGCTCGTCAAGAGCGAAAATTCGGGCGATATCGTGCAGGAATCGCGTCCCGGCGGGGTGGTCGGCTACGGCGCGATCATTTTCGAGAAAAAGAAAGGGACGCCGCTCAAAGAGGAGCTGACCGACGGCGCGACCGATGCGGCCGAACGGAAATACCTGCTGAAACTGGCGCGCGACAGTATCGAGCATTACCTGAAATACGGTGAGGAATTGAAGCCCGACAAACCCGACGCCGGGATACTGACCGCCGACCGCGCCGTCTTCGTGACACTCAAAAAGCACGGCGATCTGCGCGGCTGTATCGGACAGCTCGAGGCGCGCGGCCCGCTCTACAAGGCGGTCGCCGACATGGCCAACTCGGCCGCCTTCCACGATCCGCGCTTCTCGCCGGTGAAGAAGGAGGAGATGAAGGAGATCGACATCGAGATATCGATACTCACCCCGCCGCAGAAGATCGACAGCTACAAAAAGATAGTGCTCAAACGCGACGGCGTCATCGTCCGCAGCGGCGGACGGGGCGGCGTCTTCCTGCCGCAGGTGGCCACCGAGACCGGCTGGGACATCGACACTTTCCTCGGCGAACTTTGTTCCCAGAAGGCGGGTCTGCCGGAGAATTGCTACAAAGATAAGTCTACGGAATTATCGGTCTTTCAGGTCGAACTGTTCAGCGAAAAGTGAGGTGGGCTCTTGGGAACCGGGGCAATTCGCCTGAACGATGATCAGCAATACTTTTGTACGAATGGGAACTCCATCACCAAAGAGATTGATATTCAATTTGAAAAGCTCAGGCTCGCAAGGAGTCGGCTCAAAGATGTGATTCTGAAACACCAGTTCATAGGCAAGGACCGTTTCCGGGACAACCAAATAAAAAGAGGTGCCGTCCATGCTTTGGACACCTTCCGCCGGTAACGCGTATGATGCTACACTACTCTTGATAAACTCCAGTGCATTGATACCGTATTCATTCTCTTCGGCGGTTACCTCAAAAGTGACCTCGTTCCATATCTCTGTTCCTGCTGCGGTAGGATCGGGTGTCTCTATCTCAAAGGTCTTAGTTCTGTCGGCCTCCTCATATATGACAACCGCATAAACCACATCCTCCGCACAGGCATCGGGGGTGAGCGGATCGCATCCTATGACGATTTCGCTTTTATCGTCTATCCCATCCTCGTCGGTATCCACGCGGGTCGGATCGGTGCCATATGTCTTTTCCTGCGCATCGGAAAGGCCATCGCCGTCCGAATCGGTATCGAGATAGTCGGGCGTTCCATCTTTGTCGCTATCGACGCAAGGCTGTGAGGGACATTCCACCTCGTCAGGAATGCCGTCCTCATCGGCGTCGGCGCAATAGAGACAATCATCGGTGTCGGTCACCTCATCATCGATCAGTATCTCTTCGTCGGGCATATCTTCGTCGGAGCTCAAAATATCGTCATCGAATAATATGTCGGAAAGAAGTTCGGCATCGTCAGTATAAAACGGCGGGTCGTCTTCCAGCACCGTGTCGGTAACCGGTTCAGACTCGTCAGCGGTAACCAATGCATTATCGGTAGCAGCGTTGTGCTTCTCTTTGCACGCGAAGAATAGCGGCAGAAGAAGCAGCATGAAATAGATTGCCGTTCCCCTCACCGGACCCTCCCCTTTTCCATTTGCCACGCAGATATGGTACCGTATTTACTTATATTGTCAAGCGGAATGTCTGATGGGAGAAAAGGATCTACTTGACCTCGTGGATCCACCCTTTCGG
This sequence comes from uncultured Spirochaetales bacterium, assembly GCA_964412895.1. GTDB lineage: Bacteria > UBP6 > UBA1177 > UBA1177 > JAKLFG01 > CALMRE01. The sequence continues at coordinate 29,873 of CAYPQK010000010.1, read as the reverse complement.
CGCTTCGACCACGCCGGTCTGCATCCCCGTGAGGGTGTCGTAGAGTTTGCGCGACACCGGACCCACCTCCTTCCCGTCGCCGTAGAAGGTGTGGAGTTTCCCGTTGTGGAAGATGCCGCCGATGGGAGTGATGACCGCCGCGGTGCCGCAGGCGCCCGCCTCGACGAACTGGTCGATCTTATCGACCGGGACATCGCGTTCCTCGACCTTCATCTTGAGGTAATGCTCGGCGATGTACATGAGCGAATACTTGGTGATGGAGGGCAGTATCGAGTTCGACTTCGGGGTGACGAAGACATTGTCCTTGGTGATGCCGAAAAAATTGGCCGCGCCGACCTCTTCGATATTTTTATGGGTCGACGGGTCGAGGTAGATGCAGTCGGCATAGCCAGCCTTGACAGCGATATCGTGGGCGTGGAGGCTCGCGGCGTAGTTGCCGCCCACCTTCACCGAGCCGGTGCCGTTGGGGGCCGCGCGGTCGTATTCGGAGACGCTGAACTTCACCGGCTGGAGCCCGCCTTTGAAATAGGGACCGACCGGAGAGCCGAAGACCGAGAAGAGATATTCAGGGGCGGGGCGGACGCCGAGGTTCTCGCCGACGCCGATGAGGAACGGGCGCAGGTAGAACGACGCGCCGTGGCCGTAGGGCGGTATCCATTTGAGATTGGCGCGGACCACCTGCTCGCACGCCTCGAGGAACATATCGTCGGGGACCGCGACCATAAGGAGCGCATTGGCGGAACGCTGCATCCGTTTGGCGTTCTCGAGCGGACGGAACAGCACCACGCGGCCGTCTTTGGTCGTGAAGGCCTTGAGCCCTTCGAAGCACTGCTGACCGTAGTGGAGGGCGCAGGCACCTTCGTCGATGTGCAGTTTATTGTCCTCGGTGAGCGTCCCCTTCTCCCAGTAGCCGTTCTTCCAGTGCGCGATGAAGCGTTTATCGGTCCTGATGTAGGTGAAGCTCAGTTTCGACCAGTTGAGATCGACCTTTTGTATCTCGCTCATGGATGCCTCCTGAAAGAATTATGAACAGCCCTCACCGGAACGATATAGGGGCCAAAATACTTTGTCAAGGATTAACGAGGGTTGGATCCGTTTCGATTCTTTCACGCGGCAAGGTCACGAAGAAACGGCTTCCGACGCCCGGTTCGCTCTCGCACCATACCTTGCCGAAATTCCGCAGAACGATACGGCGCACCAGCACAAGACCGAGTCCCTCGCCCGGCACCGCGCTGTACGGATCGAGCCGGTTAAAAAGACCCCATATCTGTTCCCGATGCTCCTGCTTGATATCGATGCCGGTATCCTCGACACAGTAGACCGCCGCACCGTCGACCACCGTTCCAGAGATGGCTATATGCAAAGAACGGTCGGGATCGCGGTATTTCAGCGCATTATCAATAAGATTCGAGAATATTTGGCTGATATCGAGGGGATCGCCCCAACACGCCGGGAGGGGTGCGATCGTCACTTCGGCCCGCGCCTGCGTCGCTTGATGTTTGAGAGCGGAGAATATCTCTGGTAACAATGTGTCAAGATCAAGCATTTCAGGTGCATACGGGTTCCGGGCATAGCGCGAAACTTTCAGTATCCCGTTGATGAGCAGATTCATTTTTTGCACGCTGGCATTGATGTGATGCAGCGCCTTGGGAACATCCTGCAGGATGATCGGCGAGGCCTTTGCGCAAAGCTCTTCGGTAGACAATTCTTGAGAAAAAAGATCTTCTATCTCTTTAAGATATTTTCCCAGCCGGTCGCTGAAACCTTGGATATTCACCAGCGGGGTCCGTAGGTCATGCGAATTGACGTAGAGCAGATTCTCCATCTCCTCGTGACTCTCCCTCAACAGATGCAGGAGCTCCTCGCGCGCTTTTTCCGACCGCCTATGTTCCTCGATCTCGATGGTCAACGCAACGGTCCGTTCTGCCACCCGCGCCTCAAGTCGTTCGTTGGCAACCCGCAGCTCATCGCGGGCCCGGATCAGTTCGCCATAGTTGTTCACCGCGTTCTCGTAAGTCGACAAGAGCAGATCGAGTATCTGCAACCGGTCGGCAGTGACGAAGAATTGTTGGCCAGCGAAAAAGATGTTGATCCCCATCTCGCTGGTCGCGGTCTTTCGTATCTCCTGATTGGCGAGTACATTCTGGACCCGCGCCAAAAGGGCGCGGTCGTCGTAGGGTTTGCAGATGAAGTTGTTCGCCCCCGATTCGAGTCCCCGGATCACATCGCGCGGATCGGTGAGCGAGGTGAGCAGGATCACCGGTAGAAGCCGCAGTTCCGGGTCCGCGCGGAGTGCCTTGCAGAGTTCATAACCGTCCATCTCGGGCATCACGATATCCGATATGACCAGATTGAATTCGTGTATCTTGGCAGCGATCAACCCCTCCTTCCCGTTGGTGGCGCAAATTACCGAAGATCCCGACTCCTCGAGAAGGAACCGCAGTTGTTCAAGCTGGGTTGGACTGTCGTCGACGATCAGGATGTTCACCATTATGCCGCACCATTCTTTAATGTTTTTTGTAACATATCGTAGTCGTACTGTTCGGCCAATGTCTGCAATCCACCGGCGAGGGCGCTGTCCACCAAAGCCGCTTTTTCGATGAGTTCGATCAGGTGCGGCATATCGCCCGTTTCGATGGCCTTCAACATCAAGCGGACCAATTCCACGGGCAGTGCGGAGATCGCATTGGCCTTCAGCGGTTCGCCCGGTCTTTCCGTTTTTTCTTCCGCGTACACATAGCGCAGACCGAGCAACCGCTCCATTGTGGAGAACAGCTCCTCCTCGCGGAACGGTTTGCGGATATAGGCATCCACGCCGGCGGCCAGCACCTCTTTCTCCATCTCATCGAACGCGCTGGCGGTAACGGCGATGATAGGCGTGGCGCGGCCCCGTTCGGTCGCTTTCAATCGCCGTGTCGCTTCGTAGCCGTCCATCTCCGGCATCCGCATATCCATGAGTACCACATGCGGTTCCCAGCGTTCAAAGCTCGTGAGGACCTCACGGCCGTCGGTAGCCTCTTCAACCTCGAAGCCGAGCGGCCGCAACAGCGCGCACAACAGGCTTCGATTATCGGTATTATCGTCCGCCACCAGTACCCGCCACGGGCCGCTTCCCGGCTGAAGACCGATGACCCGCCGGTGCGCTATCCGTTTTTTCGGCGCGGTCGCTTCCGCCGGTTCTATCGGCTGTTCAAGACGGAAACAACACCCTTTCCCCGGCGCGCTGGTCACGGTGATGTCGCCTCCCATCATCCGCGCGAAATCGCGGCTGATGGCCAGTCCCAACCCGGTGCCGCCCGCCTTTATCCCCGCGCTCGCCTGTCCGAAGGGTTGGAAAAGTTTCTGTTGTTCCTCTGGAGAGATACCCAGACCGGTGTCGCAGACCTCGATGATCAGGTGTAGTTCTTCCGGCCGCTCCTTCCCTGCTTCGGTGAACACCCGCATCGTGACCAAGCCGCGTTCGGTGAATTTGACCGCGTTGCCCAGCAGATTGATGATGATCTGCCGCAGTTTCGCCTCATCGGCGTTTATGTACGCCGGCACCCGGTCATCCCGTTCAACAAGGAACCGCAGGCGCTTGGCTTCGGCGCGGGAACGGAACATCAATTCGAGATCGCCCAGCATATCGTCGAAACAGAACGGTTCCGGTTTGAGCGATACCCGCCCCGCCTCTATCTTGGATATTTCAAGGATATCGTTTATCAGGGTCAACAAATGGGTTCCGGCCCGGTTGATGGCTTCCACCTTTTCCTGTTGCTGAGCGTTCAGCAGGAGGTCGCGCCGCAGGAGTTGGGCAAAACCGAGGATCGCGTTCATCGGGGTACGGATCTCGTGCGACATGTTGGCAAGGAACACCGACTTGGCGCGGTTGGCCGATTCGGCCGCCTCTTTGGCCAATTTTTCGGCCTGCGCCTGTTTGCGCGCAAAAGCCACACCGATGCTCGCGCATATTTTTTCGAAAAATTCGATGTCTGAAAAATCGAACCAATCCGGACGGCTATCGCATATCTGAAGAAGGCCGACGATCTTTTCCCCGGCGCGGACCGGGATCAGCGCCATCGATTCATATCCCGCCGCATGGCAGCGGTCACCCAGAGAGGACCGCTCCCCTTTTTCGACCGACTCGGCGCGCAGTTCGGAAAGGTTATTGGTCCAAAAACTCCCCCCGCCGGTAAAACATTGATGCGAGGTATCGGTGCGACCGTCGAGTACCGCGCCGCACGGATCGAACTCATCAAGAGCGCATTCGGCCTTGACAAAAGAGGCGGGAAACCCGATGGTCTCGGCATAGGGAAAATCGTCGCCGTCGCGCAGGCGAAGTCCCACCGCCTTGACGCCGGCAAAGCTTTTGATGAGCGAAAGTATCTCGTGCATGACCGATCCGCCGTCGGTCGACCGGTTGATCATTTCGAGTATCTTGTTGGAAAGGCGCTGTTGTTTTTCTATTTCTTTGCGTTCTTCGATCTCGTCCCGCAAAGCGACGGTCCGTTCCGCCACCCGCGCCTCAAGCTGTTCATTGAGGAGGCGCAGTTCATCGCGGGCAACGATGAGTTCGGTATTGCTGTTGATCGCCGTCTCGTAAGTCGAAAGGAGCAGGTCGAGTATCTGCAGCCGGTCGGCGGTGACAAAGAATTTTTGTCCGGCGAAGAAGATATTGATCCCCATTTCGCTGGTCGCGGTTTTTCGTATCTCCTGATTGGCAAGGACATTCTGGACCCGCGCCATAAGGGCGCGATCCTCGTAGGGCTTGCAGATGAAATTGTTCGCTCCCGATTCGAGTCCCCGGATCACATCGCGCGGATCGCCCAGCGAGGTGAGCAGGATCACCGGCAGTTTTCGTGTTTTCTGGTCCGCGCGGATCGCCTTGCACAATTCATAGCCGTCCATCCCGGGCATCACGATGTCCGATATGATCAGATCGAATTCGTGAGCCTTGAGGGCCGCGAGCGCCTCCTTCCCGTCGGTCGCGCAGACCACCGAGAACCCCGCCTCCTCCAGAAGGAACCGCAGTTGTTCGAGTTGGGTCGGGCTGTCGTCGACGATGAGGATGTTCACCTCTTTTCGTCTTGCCTCAGCACTATTGTCCATGATTTCCTCCCCCGTTCTCACCGCGTCGTACGGCGCTGTTCAACAGTTCCGCTATCTTGTGCGGCGGGAAAACGAATCGCGCCGCCCCCAGTTGTATCGCTTCGCCCGGCATCCCGAAGACCACGCAGGTCTCCTCGTCCTGCGCGACGGTGAGCGCCCCTCGGTCGGCCATGAGCTTCAACTCTTCGGCGCCGTCCCGTCCCATGCCGGTCAGCAGTACCCCGACCGCCCGGCGGCCGAACCGTTCGGCAACCGACCGGAACAGCACTCCCACCGAGGGACGCAGACCGTTGTAGGGTTCGTCGCGGGTCGTCTGCAACTCTCCGCGCGGACCGATCGCGAGGTGCTGATCGTCGGGCGCGATATAGACATGGCCGGGAAGCGGCGTTTCCCCGTGCCGTGCCACATGGACCGGCAACCGCGCGGTCGCGGCGAGCCACTCGGCGAAACCGATCGTGAAACCGACGGCGATATGCTGGACCACGAGGATCGGGGCCGGAAAAGAGGGAGACAGACCCGCCAGTATCTGCGCGATAACCGGCGGCCCGCCGGTGGAAGCGCCGATCGCGACGATAGTCGCATCATTGCCGAAGGGACCGGGCACCGGCGCCGCGGCGACCGGCGGCGACGCGACCGCGGTCCGGGTCCACCGCCGCACCACCCTGACCTCCGACATCAGCCTGACGGTCTTTATCATCTCCGCGGCGTCAGCCTCGGCATCCGGGTCGCCGATGCCTTTCGGCTTTTTTATAACGGCAAGCGCTCCCGATTCGAGACTCTTCATCGCGATATGCATCTCATGGACGCTGGCGCTGGCGGTGCAGATAATGATGGGTACCGGATCGGTGGACATGATCCGGCGGGTTGCCTCAAAGCCGTCCATACCCGGCAGATGGATATCCATGAGGATCACATCGGGCCGGCGTTTTTTCACGCTCACCAGCGCCGCCTCTCCGTCGGCGACGGCATCGATGACCTGTATCGCCGGGTCCGATTCGAGGACAAAGACCAGAAAATCGCGGATCACCCGCGAATCTTCGACCAGAAGTACGCCGATGGTGCGCTGTTGAGCCGCAGGGAAATTCGGTAGACTCACAAAAGCCTCCGAATGATCTCGAGCAGGTTGCTTTGGTCGAAATCGCTTTTGACGATATAGGCATTGGCCCCGACCTCGATGCCGTATTCACGGTCTTTCTGAGAGCCGAGCGCCGTGACCAATACCACCGGCAACTCGCCCAGTTTCTTGTCGGCGCGTATCCGGGCGGTGAGCTCGAACCCGTTCATGCGCGGCATATCGACATCGGATACCACCAGATCGAACGGCTCGGTCTTGAGTGCGGTCAGCGCCTCCATGCCGTCCACCGTCGCCGTCACCTCGTACCCGGCTCCTTCGAGAATGGCCTTCACCAGAGCCCGGGCGGTGATCGAATCCTCGGCGATGAGCAGGCGCTCTTTCCGTTCGCGGGGAATATCGGTGCGCCCGTCCGTTTCCGGAGCCCCGGCGGTCGCCGCCGATTCCACCAGATCGAGGGCGTTGAGTATCGGGATAACCGCTCCGGAACCCGAAATGGCGGCGCCGGAGATATTGCGGACCCGCGCGAGCTGCGATCCGAGGTTCTTGACCATCACCTCTTGTTCACCCAACACCTCGTCGACCAAAAAGGCGACCGTGCGGTCGGCGGCGCGAACGACCACCGCCGGACGGGTGGCGCCGATCGGACGGCCGTCGAGGCCAGAAAGTTCGAGAACATCCTTTAGGCGCACCAGCGACACCGCGCTGCCTCCCAACGAAACGGTCTGGCGATTTTCCACCGTTTGTATCCCGGCGGGGTCGACGCGGGTCACCCGGACCACCCCGGCGGTCGGTATCACGAATCGTTGCCCGGCCACCGCGACGAAGACCCCGCGGAAGGTCACCAGCGACAGCGGCGCCGTCATGCGGAAGACGGTGCCGACACCGGGAGTCGAACTGAGCGCTATCGTCCCGCCGAGCGCCTCGACCTTTTCCCGCACGATGGCCAGTCCCAAGCCGCGTCCCGATAGATCGGTGATAATGGGGGCGGTCGAAAGACCGGAATGGAAAATGAGGCCATGCAATTCTTTTTCGGTCAACGACGACGCCTCTTCGGCCGCAATGAGCCCAAGCCGGAGCGCCGCCTTTTTCACCCGCGCGGCATCTATTCCGGCCCCGTCGTCGACAACCGCTATCTCGACCCGGTTACCCTGCACCGGTGTCACCGTGATGGTAATACTGCCACATGCCGGTTTGCCCCGTTTCGTGCGCGCCTCCGGCCGCTCAAGGCCGTGATCGATGCTGTTGCGCAAAAGATGAATGAGCGGATCTTTAAGTTCATTGAGTACCCGGCGGTCTATCTCTATATCCTCACCGTGAATGACCAGTTCGACCTCTTTCTGTTGCTCCCGCGCCATATCGCGCGCCAGTTTAGGGAACGGGCCCAACAGGTAAGAACAGGGATGTAAAAGCGCTTTTTTTGCGTTCTCCTGAAGATCGTCGACCATGAGGCCCAGCGCGCGGGCATCCTGATTCATGAAACGGGCCATGTCTTTCAGCGTTTTTTCGAGCGCTTTGGTGTAGAGCAATTCCGATTCGAGCAGTTCGGCCGCGGCGCCCGCTCCCTCTTTCCCACTGCGTTGTTTCACGGTCAGCCGTCCGCGGCGGTGATTCCAGTGACCGAGTTCGGCGGCGACCCGGCGCAATTCGGCGGCATGTCCGGCCGCGACGAGCTTCGCCCCGATCAGCTCTTCGGCAACCGTCAAAATGGTGCCGAGCCGTTGGGTGGAGACGCGGACCGTCTCCGATGCGGCGGCTGTGGTCGGTTGCGGCTCAGCCGGGACTGGCGGCGGTGTGACCGGAGTCGCCGGAGAACCGCTCTTTTCCTCTACATGTGATGATCCCGGAACGAACCGTTTCAGCGAGGCGAGCGCCTGCTTTTCCTTTTCAACGATATCGGACGACGGCTCGGCACCGGGCCGTTCGCACAACCACGCGATCACATCGAGCACCGGGTGAAGGAGGTCGAACAGGGCGGTGGAGAGCTGAAATTCTTTGCGTTTCAGGGCGGCAAAGAGGCTCTCGAGTTCCATGCAGAGTGCCTCTACGCCGGAGAGGTTCACCGACCGCGCCGCCCCCTTGAGCGAATGGGCCTCGCGGAAAATGCGTTCGATGATCGGCGCCCGTTCGGCCTCCGGGGCATGCTCGGCGGCGACCAGTCCCGCGACGATCGCTTCGACATGTTCGGCCGCCTCGGCCCGGAAAGTTTCCCGCAACCGGGCGAGAAACTCTTCTTTCTTCTTATCCATCCGTTCCTCCGGTTTCTGCTTTACCCCTCGACCTTCTGCCGTTCGACTAAGGTTTTCAGCCGCCCGCCCAGTTCCTGAAGGCTCTGCGCCGACGCCTCAAGCTGTTTGGTACCCGCCATGTTCTGCGTGGTCGCCTGCCGGATATTCGCGATGGCCGAGGCGATCTGGTCCATCCCCACGAGTTGCTGCTGGCTTGATGCCGCTATCTGGGTGGCCGCCTGCGCCGCCTCGCCCACACTGCCCGAAAGGGCGCGGATCGACTCGCCCGCGTCGGTCGCCTGCTTGACCCCGGCCGCCACCGCCTTGGTCCCCTGTTCGGTCGCCATGACCGCGGCGCTCGTCGCTTTCTGCACATCCATCAGGATGGTCCGCACCTGCGTGGTCGCCTGCCGCGACTGTTCGGCGAGGCTCCGTACCTCCTGCGCCACCACCGCGAACCCCTTGCCGTATTCTCCCGCGCGGGTCGCCTCTATCGCCGCGTTGACCGCCAGCAGATTCGACTGTTCGGCCAGATCGTTGACCGTCGCGATGATATCTCCGATGGCCTGTCCCTGTTCCGACAGCCGCACCACGCTTTCAGCGATGGCCTCCATCTGTTCGCGGATACTGTTCATGCCGGTTATCGTCTCGGTGACCGCCTTACGGCCGGTTTCTGATACAGTGGCCGCCTTCTGGGCGCTCTCTTGAACCGCCTTCGCCTTCTGATTGGAAAGGTGGGCCGTCTGTTTCACCTCTTCGGCGGTGGTACTGGTCTCGCTCACCGCCGTCGCGGTCTCGGTCGCGCTCGCGGCTACCTGCGAGACGGTGGCGAGTATTTCCGTCGACGATGAGGCGAGGACGCCGAACCCGCTCTGCAACTCTTTATTGAGCCCCCGCAGGTTGTCGATCATCTTGTTCAGGTTGTTCTTGAGTATGTCGAAATCGCCGTTGTACTTGTCGGTGATCTTTGCCGGAATATCGTCTTTGGAGATACGGTCGACTATTGCGGCCGCCACATTTAACGGTCCGATAACCGCATCGAGCGTGTCGTTGACCCCTTTGACTATGTCTTGGTATACCCCTTCGAATTTGATCGCATCGCCGCGCATGGAAAGCCGCCCTTCGACCGCCGCCTTCGTCAATGTTTTCGCCTCGCCAGACATTTCCTGAACGGTATCGGCAAGTTGATCCATGGACTCGGCGAGTATCCCTATCTCGTCTTTTCTGTCCATCTTCAAGCGGACGCCCAACCGGCCTTTGCTCATTTCCTTGATCATCTGAACCGTTTTATTGAGCGGCGCAACGATAAGACGGTTGAGCAACAGCACGATACCGATGGCCAGCAGCAGAGCGAGAACCCCTGCCACAATGAATGTGCGAAGATTGTCTTTTACATTGCTGTCCGCTTCGGTAACCTTCGCGGCCATATTCTTTGAAATAACTTTCTCAATTTCATCGCCGAGAGAATCTATCTTCATGTTCCGTTCCGCCTGAACGGTCTTGAGGATCGTGATGGCCGCATCGAGATTCCCCGCGAGGATCGGCGGGATGACCTCCTTGTTCCGCGTTTCGTTGAACGCCCGCAGATCGCCGCTATATTCCTTCAGCATAGCCGACAGGCCGGGATTGTCCTTCTCCCGCTCCAAGAGTTGCGTGAGTATCTTTTCGTTGCTTTCGACCCGCTTGGTTCCTTCTTGGTCGAGCGCCGCCAGTTTCTGCGGATCTTTGGTGATCAGCATCTGAAGGGCGGAACTTCGGATCTGTTTTTGGTTGATCACGAGTTCCCGGACCTCCATTGCGGAGGCATAGTGTTGCTCGACAATATCTTTTTCGTCTTCCGCGATCAGCACTATCCCGCGGTACGCGATGAAAATAACGGTCCCGAGCAACAGAAGCATGAAACTGAAACCGATGAGCAACTTCGTGCCAGTCTTGAGATCGTAGAACCACTGCATGTTCTTCTCCCGCTGACCCCTGTCAGCCTTATTTGACTTTCGCTTTTGCCTTTTACCCCTCGACCTTCTGCCGTTCGACTAAGGTTTTCAACCGCCCGCCCAGCTCCTGAAGGCTCTGCGCCGACGCCTCGAGCTGTTTGGTCCCCGCCATGTTCTGCGTGGTCGCCTGCCGGATATTCGCGATGGCCGAGGCGATCTGGTCCATCCCCACGAGTTGCTGCTGGCTTGATGCCGCTATCTGGGTGGCCGCCTGCGCCGCCTCGCCCACACTGCCCGAAAGGGCGCGGATCGACTCGCCCGCGTCGGTCGCCTGCTTGACCCCGGCCGCCACCGCCTTGGTCCCCTGTTCGGTCGCCATGACCGCGGCGCTCGTCGCTTTCTGCACATCCATCAGGATGGTCCGCACCTGCGTGGTCGCCTGCCGCGACTGTTCGGCGAGGCTCCGTACCTCCTGCGCCACCACCGCGAACCCCTTGCCGTATTCTCCCGCGCGGGTCGCCTCTATCGCCGCGTTGACCGCCAGCAGATTCGACTGTTCGGCCAGATCGTTGACCGTCGCGATGATATCTCCGATGGCCTGTCCCTGTTCCGACAGCCGCACCACGCTTTCAGCGATGGCCTCCATCTGTTCGCGGATACTGTTCATGCCGGTTATCGTCTCGGTGACCGCCTTACGGCCGGTTTCTGATACAGTGGCCGCCTTCTGGGCGCTCTCTTGAACCGCCTTCGCCTTCTGATTGGAAAGGTGGGCCGTCTGTTTCACCTCTTCGGCGGTGGTACTGGTCTCGCTCACCGCCGTCGCGGTCTCGGTCGCGCTCGCGGCTACCTGCGAGACGGTGGCGAGTATCTCCGACGACGACGAGGCGAGGACACCGACCCCCTGCCGAAGCTCGCGGTTCATCTCGCGCAGGTTGTCGACCATATTCCGCAAGGCCCGCTGTAAGGTATCTACATCACTCGATCGATCTGCGCCTTCAAACTGCACGGTCAGATCGCCAGCAGATATCCGTTCGGCGGTTGCCGCGAATTTATTCAGTTTCTCGACCATGCTACGGAACGCACGTTGCAATGCGCCGACCTCGTCGGTCCGGTCCTCTATCTCGACCCGCATGGACAAGTCACCCAAAGCGATCCGTTCGGCAACGCCGGTGACCGCCTGCAACGGTGCCGCCATCAGCCGATTCATGAACCAGACCATGAAGAGAGCGAACAGCACCGCCGCGATCGCGAAAGCGACAAAAATACGGACCGTCTCGCTGAATAATTGCGCCGATTCCGCCACCGCAGCGGCAGCCTGCTTTTCAAGGCCATCGTCAATGGCGAGCAGTATCACGCGAATCCGCTCGAATCGCTCCTCCTGAATCCCGTTTCCGAGAGCCTGCGCTTCGTCCGTCTTGCCGATGGCAAGGAGCTTGAATTGCTCGGTTCGCCCCTCGCGATAGGCGGACAGTTCTTTTTCCAGATCGACTGTCTGCGCTAATTCCCGGGAAAGAGACTGCGTTGTCAAAAAAAGCTTTATTTGCTCGATACCCTGATTTATCTCCTTGACCCGCTCTTCGATCTCGTTTTTGGTGGAGGTCTGCTCGGCAGTGTTCTTGGAGAGTAGCAAACCCAGCATGGCGCCTCGTATGCGGTTCTGATTGGCGCGAATCTCCGTGGCGATCTTCGCCGCGAGATGGCTCTGGTCGACTTCGCCTCGATCGATCTTCTGCATTGCGGCAAGCGTCTGGTAGCCCATGAGCGCAAGACCGACCAGCAGGGCGCACATGACGCCGAAGCCCAGCAGCAGCTTCGACCTCGTCTGAAGATTTTTGAACCAACCCATGTTTTCCTCCCACTGACCCTGTCAGCTTATTTGACCACCTGTTCATTGACCGTGAGACCGGCGTCGCTAAGCAATCTATCGCCGTCGAGTATGGCCAGCATCTTGCCGGTGACCCCTTTCAGGAATCTTTCGCGGATGCCGGTGAGTGTGGGCAGGCCCTCCTGCAGGGTCGCGGCGGGCACCGAGCGGACCCCGTCGATGGAATCGGCGAGCAGGCCGTATTCCTTATCGGCTCCTTTGAGCACGATGACCCGGTTAAGTTCGGTGAGCCCTTTTGTCGGCAGTTCGAAGAACTTGCGCAGATCGACGACCGCCAGTATCCGGCCGCGCAGATTCATGATACCGGCGACGAATCCGGGGGAGCAGGGAAGCGGCGTAAGGTCTTTCAGTTGGCAGACCTCGCGCACATGGCGCGTCTCGACGCCGTAGGTCTCGCCGGCCAGAGAGAATCCCAATATCTCCAGTTGTTCGCCCTCATCGGGCCGCGCGGGGGTTTTGGCCAGTGTGCGCGCCCGGGCCTCGAGTATGCGGCGGGAATCGGCCTCGCCGATGCCGACATTTCCCGAAACGGCGGCCGTCGCTATCGCCAGACGGCGATGGATGGCCTCCCAATCGACCAGATGCGATCCCATGTGCTTTATACCTCCGTCATGGCGCGGACCGATTCGGCGAGTCGGCCACAGGTCATACCGTCCGCTCCGGATAAGACTTCCTCTTTGCCGCGCGCCGACAGGAGCCGCAGGGCGACGGCGAGGTGGCGCTTCGATTCTTTTTCCTTGCCGAGCCACCGGTAGAGGCCGCCCAGCGCATGATGCGCGAGGATGAAATCCTGATCGAGATAGAGCGCCTTGCCCAATGCGACGATCGCCTCGGCGGTCCGGCCGAGTTCGGTACATATCGTGGCGTGCAGAAAATAGGTGTCGGGGCTGGAGCGGTCGGCGGCGATGGCCCGCTCGCAGTGCGATAGCGCCTCATCGAGCCGTCCGCGGTCAGCGCAACTCCGCGCCAGCGAGAGCGGGTCCTCGATGATCGGCGACGGGAATACCGCCGGTACGGGCGGCCGTATCGTCGGTGCGGGCGGAAGGGGCGTTTCGATCATCGGGATATCGGCGACGGGCGGCGGCGCGTATTCATGTGTCGGCCGCGCTTTGGTGGGAGCCGGACGAGAGCTTTTGCGGTACAGCATAACCCCGCCGCGCTCCTCCATGGTGAACATCGGAAAAAGCGAAGAGCTGGCCTCGGCCGGATTGACCAGCAGATAGCCATCCTCAAGCAAAGAGTTATACAGCGCGGTCGCGACGGCCCGCTGATGTTCGGGAGTGAAGTACATGAGAACATTGCGGCAGAAGATCACATCCATGGCGTTGGTATGATTGTGAAGCGATGGATAGACATCGACGGCAAGGTTGAGATAGTCGAAATGTACCAGTTCCCGGACGGCCGGATCGATCGTGGAGCGATGGTCGGGCGTAGTGGAGAAGTAGCGGTCGCGGATCCAGCCGGGAGAGCCGCGGAATGACCAGTCGGTGTAGATACCGGCGGAACCTTTATGCAGGAACTTCGGATTGATGTCGGTGGCAAGAATGGAAACACGCCAATCGTGTATCTCCGGTACGGTGCGCAAACAGGTGATGGCTATCGAGTAGGCCTCTTCGCCGGTGCAGCAGCCCGCGCTCCAGAGGCGGAGGGTCCGGCCGTTCCGGGCGCGGCGCGCGATGAGCGGCGGCAGTATCTCCCGTTCAAGCGCCTCAAAGCTCGCCGGATCGCGGAAGAAGTAGGTCTCTCCCACGGTCAGGAAACTGGCCAGCGTCTCGATCTGTCGGACGGAGACCTCGCCGGTGGTGAGCCACCGCGCACAGGCATCGGCATCCTCAAAACCCAGTTCGGAACCGGCCGCCGTAAGACCCCGCGCCAGATCGGGCCAGCGTTCCTCGGGGAAATGAAGTCCCATCCGTTCGGCGACAAAGCCGCTGACCGTACCGAGAAGTGTCCTGTCGATCTGCGGTATCACGGTGTTCCCTCTCCCTTCAATGCCCGATCTATGGCCTGTCCCTCTTCAAGGGAGAGCAGCCGTTCAAGGTCGTGAATGAGAATAAGTCCGTCGACCCGCTTCACCGCCCCATCGATAAGTTCCAACCCCGGCAGGATATCGCCGGCGGATGCATATTCGTCCGGTGAACTGTCGAACACGCCGTTGGTCTCATCGACCAGCAGTGCGACGGTCCGTTTCGCGGTGGCGGCGACGATAAGATGATCGGAAAGGGTTATCGTTCGCGGCCGGTGGCCGAACCGTTCCCTGATATTGATGACCGGGATGACCGCGCCGCCCAGATCGACGATGCCCAGAACTATCGGAGGTGCCTTGGGAAGCGGCGTGATGGCCACGGTCCTGATCACTCGCTTGACGGAATCAAGCGCAAGCGCATAGCGCTGACCGTCAAGAGAAAAGAAGACCCATGACCGCTCTGTTCCCATAGTTCCAAGCTCCTTGTTGTCTGGTTGTGAGGAGTCCCAAGTGGTGAGTAATAGTACATTGAGAATCCCAAACAAGCAAGACATATTTTCTAATAGCGGTCTTTTTGTTTTTTAAATGATACGGACGAATCGCTAGACGAGGAAGTCGAGGATGGCGTTGGCCAGCGAGAAGATGAAGGAGTCATCGAGATGCCGTTTGGCCTCCGAGAGCATCTGCTTGGACCAGAGGAACCGGGTGATGTAGGCGGCGAAGACCATGAGCAGCATCGCCTTCACGAAGCCGACGATGACGCCGATACCCTTGTTCATGCTCCCCAACGCTCCATCCCGCGTCTCTATCATCCCCTTGAGCAGCCACGCGACAAGGAAATTGAGCGTGAAATAGACCGCGATGAACGCCACGATGAAGATGCCGTTGGCGGCGGGTCCGAACTGCAGAAAGACCCCTTTGACCGACGGCAGCATGAACAGCACCATCAGCCCTATCATGGCGGTCACTCTGAGTATCTCGCGGAAACCGCCCGCCAGATAGCCGGCGAACATCGCCCCGACGAAGATCAGGGTACAGACCAGATCGACCATGGCCTACCTCAAAAAAAAGACGGGGGACTTGTGATCCCCCGTCGGAAAGTCTGTCACGCTATCACGAATCATTCTTCTTTTTTCTTGGCGCTCTTCTTCTTGGCGGGTTCTTTCTCTTCTTTCTTCGCCTTGGGCTCTTTCTTGGGGGCCGCCTCTTTCTTGGCGGGCGCCTTCTTGACGGCGGGCTTCTTCTCCTTGGCCGGCTTCTCTTCGGCCGTGGTCTCTTCCGCGACCGGCTTGCCCATGATCACCTCGGAGAGGTATTCGATGATGGCGGTCGGGGCCGCGTCGCCGCGGCGGAAGCCCAGTTTCACCACGCGGGTGTAGCCGCCGTTGCGTTCGGCGAACTTCGGGGCGATCTCTTCCATCAGTTTTGGGATGAGGAGTTCGCGTTCCGATTTGATGTACTTGGTCAGCTGTGCGTAGGCGGCCGCGGTGCGGCGCTTCGCGATGGTCACGATACGGTCGGCGAGCCGCTGGAGTTCCTTGGCGCGGACGAGCGTCGTGGTGATGCGGCCGTGCTTGACCAGCGACTGCAGCAGATTGGTGAGCATCGCTTCGCGGTGAGCGGTCGGACGGCCCAGCCGCTTGTTATCTTTCTTATGTCTCATGGTGATCTCCTACTTGTTCTCTTTCTTCTTTTCGATCTGGTCGATTATCTTCTGATCGGGGAAATTGGGCAGTTCCATGCCGAAGTACAGGCCCATGTTGAGGAGGATGAGTTTGATCTCGTTGAGCGACTTGCGGCCGAAGTTCTTGGTCTTGAGCATCTCGGGCTCGCTTTTCTTGACCAGTTCGCCCACATAGCGGATATTGGCGTTCTTCAAGCAATTGTAGGAACGGACCGACAGGTCGAGGTCGTCGATGGTCTTGTAGAGGTTCCAGTTGGTCTCCTCGGACGAATCGCCCGCCTTCTCCTCGGTCTCTTCCTCGATGGCGAAATTGATGAAGAAGCGGGTATGTTCCCGCAGTATCATCGCGGCGTAGGCGAGCGCGTCGCGCGGTATCACCGAACCGTCGGTCTCGACCTCGAGGGTGAGTTTGTCGTAGTTGAAGTTGTTCTTCACGCGGGCGCCGGTGATGGAGTAGTTGACGCGGACGACCGGCGAGAAGAACGAATCGACCGGGATGAACCCTTCGCTGTAGAGCGACGGCTCATGGTCCTCGGAGGGGACATAGCCGCGGCCCGACATGACGAGCAGTTCCATCTCGACCTCAAGGTTCTCGTCCATCTCGAAAAGGTGGAGATCCTTGTTGAGTATCTTGATCGCGGCGGTCTCCGGGATATCGCCCGCGGTCACTTTGCCTTTCCCTTTGCGGCGCAGGACCAGATGATGCATCTTGTCCTCGTGCGCCACGAAACGGAGCTGCTTGAGATTGAGGAAGACATTGATGATATCCTCCTTGACGCCCGGGATAGTGGAGAATTCGTGCTCTACCCCTTTGATCTTGACGGCGATGATAGCCGATCCGCGGATCGAGGAGAGCAGTATCCGGCGCAGCGAATTGCCGAGCGTGATACCGTAGCCCTTCATGAGCGGGTCGCACACGAAGCGGGCGTAGGTGCCGGCCTCGTTCTGCTCCACCACCTTCACTTCCTTGGGCATAATAAGCGTTTTCCAGTTCGAACGATACATCCCTCGCACCTCTTAGTTTACTTTGAATAAAGCTCGACGATGAGGTTCTCCTTGATGTCGGCAGAGACATCGGAGCGCTCGGGCTCGCGGAGCACCGTCCCTTTGAATGTCTCTTTCTCGAGCTGGAGCCAAGTCGGTATCTGGGTCCGTTCGCCGGCGTACTCGAGGGACGCCTTGAACACGGGGCTGGTGCGGCTGCGTTCCTTTATCTCTATCACATCGCCCTGTTTGAGGATATACGACGGGATATCGGTGATCTTGCCGTTGATGAGGAAATGCCGGTGGTTGATGAGCTGGCGCGCCTGCGAACGGCTCGATGTCATGCCCAGACGGAAGATGACATTGTCGAGGCGGCGCTCAAGCAGGTTGAGCAGGTTCTCGCCGGTGGCGCCCTTCTTCTTGTTGGCGCGGTCATAGAACAGCCGGAACTGGCTTTCCAGCAGGCCGTACATGAACTTCACTTTCTGTTTCTCACGCAGCTGCACGCGGTAGTCGGTGGTGCGTTTCTTGTCCTTACCGTGCTGGCCGGGGCCGAACGGGCGACGGTCATAGGCGCACTTCTCGGAATGACACCGCTCGCCTTTCAGGAAGAGTTTCGCCCCTTCCCTGCGGCAGACCTTGCAACTACTGTCCTTGTACTTCGCCAAAGCTTCCTCCTTTTACGACAAAAGTTTACGCTTCGAGTTTATTACACTCTTCTCCGCTTCGACGGCCGGCACCCGTTGTGCGGGATCGGCGTGATGTCGCGGAGCAGCATGATGTTATACCCGGCGTTGCCGAGTCCGCGGATGGCCGCTTCGCGACCGTTGCCGGGACCCTTCACATACACGCTGAGGGTGCGCAGGCCGTATTCTTTGGCCTTCTTGCCCGCATCCTCGGCCGCCATCTGCGCGGCGTACGGCGTCGACTTCTTCGAGCCGCGGAAGCCCTTGAGCCCCGCGCTCGACCAGCCGAGCACATTCCCGCTGACATCGGTGATGGTGACGATCGTGTTGTTGAACGAGCACTGGATGTAGGCCAGTCCCGTCTGAATATTCTTCCGGACCTTCTTCTTCTTTTGTTCGACCATTGCGTCCCCCGCTTACTTCTTCTTCATCATGTTACGGCGCGGCCCCTTACGGGTGCGGGCGTTGGTGTGCGTCCGCTGACCCCTGACCGGGAGTCCCTTTCTATGCCGCAGACCGCGGTAGTTACCGAGATCCATGAGCCGCTTGATATTCATGATGGTCTCCTTGCGGAGATCGCCTTCCACCGAGTGATCCTTCTCGATGATCTCTCTGATCTTGACCGCCTGCGCTTCGCTGATATCGTCGGTCTTGAGATTGACATCGATCCCCGCTTTGTCGAGGATCGAGCGCGCGCTCGACCGGCCGAGGCCGTAGATGTAGGTCAGCGCTATTTCCATCCGCTTCTTCCGAGGCAGATCGACTCCCGCGATACGAACCAAGGTGCACCTCCTTATTACGACTTATCCCTGTCTCTGCTTGTGCTTGGGGTTCTCACAGATGACCCGTAGGATCCCGTTGCGCTTAATGATCTTGCACTTGGTGCAGATCTTCTTGACCGAAGCCCTGACTTTCATCTCTTCACCTCTAGTCTATGTTCGCTTTCATGCGATGAATGATCCTGCCGCGGGTCAGATCGTACGGCGACAACTCGACCTGCACGCGATCGCCCGGAAGGATACGGATAAAATATTTCCGCATCTTGCCCGACACATGGGCGAGCACCTGATGCTTATTTTCCAGTTCGACCCGGAACATGGCGTTGGGCAATGTTTCCACTATCGTTCCTTCAAGAACTATTCCTTCTTCCTTAGCCATTCCTTCCTCAACAAAGCACCGAGAAGCTACTCATCTTTACCGTTTTTTCAAACTGATTTTGGCGCTTAACAGTAACGCATTGACATCGCTGAATATTTCATCCTCCGTGCGGGAGGACTCGATCTCGGTGAAATTCCCTTTTTCCTGTGCGGCGATATGTTCGACCATCGGCGCGGTCGCGGCGCGATATTCGGCGAGCCGGTTGCGGACGACCGTCTCGTTGTCGTCGGAACGGCGTATCAATTTTCCTTTTTTACACTGCGGACAGGCGTCATTCTCGGCGACCTCCCCGGCAAGCGTCGAAAAGGGAGTGAAGCAGGTGTTGCAGGTGAGCCGGCCGGTGAAACGGCGCAGGATATGGTCGTCGGCGACCGAAAAATAGAGGAAGGAGTGCGCTATCTTTTTCTCGGTCAGGTAGCGTTTGACCATCCCGTACTGTCCGACGGTCCGCGGAAAACCGTCCACGAGGAACAGCGTCGTCCCGGTAGCGTCGCCCAGATGTTCGGCGCTGTCGCGGAAGAGCGCCATCACGATATCGTCCGACACGAGTTTCCCCGCATCGATGAGTGCTTTGACCTGTGTGCCGAGCTCGGTCCGGCGGGCGATATGGTACTTCAGGGCATCGCCGGTCGAGAAGGAGCTTCCCTCGAAGGTGTCGAGGATGCGCCGTATCTGCGTCCCTTTACCCGATGCCGGTTTACCGAGAAGAAAAAAGAATCGATGCATACCGCTTTGTGTCATCGTGGGGTTATCTGCTTCTACTCTTGACGAGCGATCCCTTTCCGCCGATCGAGAAGCCCTCATAGTTGTTGCTGATGAGGTACGATTCTATCTGCGAAGCGGTATCCATGGCGACGCCGACCACGATGAGTATCGAGGTGCCGCCCATGTAGAACGGCAGACCCATCTTGAGGCGGAGCAGATCGGGGATCATGCAGACCGCTGAAAGATAAATGGCGCCGCCGAAGGTGACCTTGGTGAGGACCTTGTTGATATAGTCGACCGTTTCTTTGCCGGGACGGATACCGGGAATATAACCACCGTTCTTGTTGAGATTCTCGGCGACATCCTCGGTCTTGAACTGGACGAAGGTGTAGAAGAAAGCGAAGAATACGATGAGGAATATGTAGAGCAGTTCGTAGAGCCACCCGCCCGGATTAAGCATCGTCTGGAGCGTCCCCATCCACTCGGCGTTCATGAAACCGCCGATGGTGGCCGGGAAGACCAGAAGGGCCGACGCAAATATCGGCGGAATGACGCCGGAGGTGTTTATCTTGAGCGGGAGGTAGCTGTTCTGCAACGAACGGCCGCCATTGGTCCGACGGGCGTATTGTATCGGTATCTTCCGGCGCGAACTTTCGACAAAGACGATGATGGTGAACGAAATGACGATGACCAGCAGGAACACCACCAGATGGAACGGTTTTATCATCTCTTCGTTAAGGTATTTGACCAGTTGCGCAAACATGGAGGGGAACC
The DNA here is from genome assembly GCA_964412895.1 of uncultured Spirochaetales bacterium. Classification (GTDB taxonomy): domain Bacteria; phylum UBP6; class UBA1177; order UBA1177; family JAKLFG01; genus CALMRE01. The sequence goes on along the minus strand of CAYPQK010000010.1, from coordinate 9,709 downwards.
GCGCGACGATCGAGGCGAAGATGAGGAGCGATATGCCGTTGCCGATGCCGCGTTCCGATATCTGTTCGCCGAGCCACATCAGGAACATGGTGCCGGTCGTGAGGGTGATGACGGTCGTCACCCGGAAGAGCCAGCCCGGATCCTGCACGACCACCTCGCCGGCGCGGCCGGTGAGACTTTCGAGGAATTTCGCCATCATAAGGCCCTGGAAGACGCACAGGAGCACCGTACCGTAGCGGGTGTACTGGGTGATCTTCTTCTGCCCATGATCGCCATCTTTCTGCATCTCGCCGATCTGCGGGATAACGACCGCCAGAAGGGAGAAGATAATCGAAGAGCTTATGTAGGGCATGATGCCGAGCGCAAAGATGGAGAGCTGTTCGAGCGCACCGCCCGAGAACATGTTGAACAAGCCGAGGATCGTGGTCGACCCTTTGGTCGCCATGATGTCGGCCATGATGTTCTTGTCGACGCCCGGGGTCGTCACATAGATGCCGAGGCGATAGACCGCCAGAATGAACAGCGAGAAGACGACGCGTTCCCGGAGATCGGGTATCTTGAAGATGTTCGAGAGTATCCTGCTAATCAAGCTTCAGTTCCTCCGCTTTGCCGCCGCTTTTCTCGATCGACTCCTTCGCCCCTTTGGTGAATTTGTGGACGATCACCGTGAGGGGATGCTTCAGCTCGATGCGGCCGATGATCTTGACGCACGCCTCGGTCCCCTTGCACAGACCCATCTCGGTCAGCTTCGCGATATCGACCGTGGTCCCCGCCGCCAGTTTTTCGAGATAACGGATGTTGACCTCGGCGACCTCGGTGCGGAATATATTGAAGAATCCTCTCTTGGGAAGCCGTCTGACCAGCGGCATTTGGCCGCCTTCGAAGCCTCTGCGGACCGATTTGCCGGCGCGCGATCTCTGGCCCTTGTGGCCCTTGGTCGAGGTGCGACCGTGTCCCGAACCGGCACCACGGCCGATTATCTTTTTCGATTTAAGTCCTTCGGGCTTTTTCAGCTCATGGAGACGCATGGCCAACTCCTTATTTTTTCAACTGATAGTCAGTTATTGTAATATTCCGTTTCGCCTGCACATCCTCGATGGTCTCCATCGACAGAAGCGCCTGCAGGGTCGCCTTGGCCATATTGTGCGGGTTGCTCGAACCGATGCTCTTGGTCAGGATGTCGGTCACCCCGGCCACTTCGAGCACCGAACGGACCGCCGACCCGGCGATGACGCCGGTACCGTTCGCGGCGGGACGCAGGAAGACCCGGCCGGCGCCGAACTCACCCATGACCTCGTGCGGGATCGTGCCGTTGCACAGCGTGACGCGGCTGAGATTTTTGCGAGCGCGGGCGATGCCTTTCTTTATCGCCTCGGGGACCTCGCGCGCCTTGCCGAGTCCCAGCCCGACATGGCCGTGACCGTCACCAACCACCATCAGCGCGGCGAAACTGAAGTTCTTACCGCCCTTGACGACCTTGGCGACACGGTTCACGAAGATGAGTTTTTCGTGGAGATCCAATCCGTCCGGATTGATCGGCTTATGCTTCTCTTTCATCCTGCTGCCTCGTATCGTTCGTTAAAATTCCAATCCGCCCTTGCGCGCCGCCTCGGCGAGCGCCTTGACCCGGCCGTGGTACAGGTATCCGTTGCGGTCGAACACCACCACGGTGATACCCTTGGCCTTACACTTCATCGCGAGCAACTCGCCCACTTTGGCCGCATCGGCCTTTTTGTCGCCCTCGGGCGCCGTATAGTCCTTGCTCTGGGTCGAAGCCGACACAAGGGTCGTCCCCTTGATATCGTCGATGACCTGCGCGTAGATGTTCTTGCCGCTGCGGAACACCGAAAGGCGCGGCCGCTCGGTGGTCCCTTCTATCTTTTTGCGGATCGACGCCTTCCGTTTGTCGCGCCGCTCGATCTTTTTGCTGCTGTCCATATCGGGCCTCCCCTTGTTTACTTACCGGCAGCCTTACCGGCCTTGCGTCTGATAACCTGACCGCGATAGCTGACGCCCTTACCCTTGTAGGGTTCGACCGGGCGCAACGCCTTTATCTTCGCCGCGAAGTCGCCGAGCAACTGCTTATCGGCGGCGGTCAGCGTTATTTCGTTGACCTTCACCTCGGCGGTGATCCCCTTGGGTATCTCCAGTTCGACGGGATGGGAGAAGCCGAGCGCAAACCCGATCTTATTCCCCTTCATCTCGAACTTGTAACCGGTACCCTTCACCTCGAGCACCTTGGTGAAGCCGGTGGTGACACCGACGACCATGTTGCTGAGGAGCATGCGGAACAGCCCGTGGAGCGACTTGCTTTCCTTCTCTTCATTCTTGCGTTCGACGATGATGGTATTGTTCTCGATGCGCACCGAAATCTTCGGATGCACCGTCCGTTCGAGGGTACCCTTCGGGCCTTTGACCCGGAGCACATCCCCCTTCAGCGATACCTCGATCTTGCTGTCGAAGGGTATCGGTCTTTTCCCTATTCTTGACACGGTTTACCTCCTCGTTACTACCAAATATTGCACAGGAGCTCGCCACCGATGTTGAGCTCGCGCGCCTTTTTGTCGGTCAGAATGCCCTTCGAGGTCGACACGATGCAGACCCCGAGGCCCGCGCGGACATACGGGATGTCCTTCGCCGGCATATAGACGCGGCACCCGGGCTTGCTGACCCGCTCGACATGCGAGATGACCGGCTTGCCGCGATGATACCGAATATCGACCGCGATAGTCTTCTTGGCGCCGACCATGGTGACGCGGAAGTCGCTGATGTAGCCCTCTTCCTTGAGCACCTGACTGATCCCCTCGACGACATACGAGGAGGGAATACCGACGACCGTTTCGTGGTCCGCCCGCATCGCGTTGCGTATCCGGGTAAGGTAATTGGATATCAGATCATTCATGTGTTCCTCCCTTACCAGCTCGATTTGGTGACGCCGGGAATGAGCCCGTTGGTCGCCAGTTTACGGAAACAGAGCCGGCACATGTCGAATTTCCTAATGTAGGCCCGGGCGCGGCCGCACAGCGGACAACGGTTATGGAACCGCGTCGAGAAGGTCGGCTTTCTGACCGCCTTGAGCCTCATCGTCAATCTGGCCACTGATCGTCCTCCTTATCTTTCTTTCTCAGTTATTGAACGGCATGCCGAACATCTTGAGGAGCGCCTTCGCCTCTTTGTCATTACGGGCGGAGGTGCAGATCGTGACATTCAGTCCCTTGGTCTGTTCGACCTTGTTGAAGTCGATCTCGGGGAATATCATGAAATCCTTGATGCCGAGCGTGTAGTTGCCGCGTCCGTCGAACGCCTTCCCGGAGATGCCGCGGAAGTCCTTGACGCGGGGCAGGGCTACCGATATGAGGCGGTCGAGGAAATCGAACATACGATCGTTGCGCAGGATGACCGAGGTCCCGATGGGCATACCCTCGCGAAGTTTGAAGGTCGCGATCGACTTGCGCGCCTTGTTGATGACCGGTTTCTGGCCGGCGATCGCCGTAAGCTCGCGCACCGCGTCCTCAAGTATCTTCTTGTTGGTTATCGCTTCGCCGACGCCCATGTTCAGAACGATCTTTTCGACGCGCGGTATCGCCATGGGATTGGAGATCTCCAGTTCCTTGGCGAGCGCGGGACGGATCTCGTTCTCGTAGAAAGTGCGCATCCTGCTGGTGTATTTCGGCTGGGGCTCGGCCGGGGCCTTTTCTTTCGCCGCCTTGGGCTGTTTCTCGCCCGCCGGGGCCGCCTTTTCTTTCGCCGCCTTCGGCTGCTTCTCGGCCGCCGGAGCTTTTTCCTTGGTCTCTTTCTGCTGCTTCTCAGCCATCGATCGTCTCCACTTATTCTATGGTTTCGCCGCATTTGCGGCAGAAGCGGATCCGTTTACCGTCGCTCAGCTGCTTGCGCCGGAACGAGGTCGCCTCGGAGCACTTCGGGCAGACGGCCTGCACATTCGAGACATGGATGGGCATCGCTTTGTCGACGATCCCCGCCTCGCGGTTCGGCCCCTGCTTCTGGTGCTTCTTGTACACATTGATGTTCTCCACGATCACCTTCTCGTTCTTGGTGAGGACGCGGAGGACCTTGCCGGTCTTGCCCTTGTCCTTTCCGGTGATGACGCGGATCGTGTCGTTCTTCTTGATATTGGCCATCGTACTCATGGTATTCTCCTTACAGGACCTCAGGGGCCAGCGAGATGATCTTCATGAAACCCTTCGTCCGGAGCTCGCGCGCCACCGGACCGAAAACACGGGTGCCTATCGGTTCATAGTAATCGTCGAGGATGACGACCGCATTGTCGTCAAAGCGGATGTACGAACCGTCCTCGCGCTTGAGCTCCTTGGCCTGCCGCACGATGACCGCCCGTTTCACTTCGCCCTTCTTCACCTTGCCTCTCGGCTCGGCATCCTTGACCGCCACGACGATGACATCGCCGATCCCGGCGTATCTCCGCTTGGAGCCGCCGTATACCTTGATACACTGCACTTCCTTCGCGCCGGAATTGTCGGCGACGGCGAGTCTCGATTGTTCCTGTATCATGACTTGCCCCCCTCCTGCGCCGTACTCTTCTCGACCTTATCGACCACGAGCCAACGCTTCCGCGCGCTGACCGGAGCACATTCGCGAATGCGGACGCGGTCGCCGCTCTTGCAGAGATTCTGCTCGTCGTGCGCCATGTATTTCTTACGCGCGGTGACCATCTTCTTGTAGAGCGGGTGCTTGTAGCGACGCGTCACCATGACGGTCACGGTCTTGTCGGCCTTGTCGCTCACCACCACGCCGGTAAGAGTTCTCTTATGACTTTCTGTTTTCATCGCTTACCTCTTATCCACAGCTGTGTTCTCGGTAAGAAGGGTATTAACGCGCGCTATATCCTTCTTGACCAGCCTGATGCGGGATGAGTTCTGGAGCTGTCCCATAGCCTTCTGGACCCGCAGATTGAAATGCTCCTCCTCAAGGGTATGGAGCATCTCCTTGAGCTCCTCCGCGTTCTTTTTCTTCAGTTCTGCCGTCTTCATTTTATCTCGTCTCCCTTCACAACGACCTTGGTCTTTACCGGAAGTTTGTAGGCGGCGAGCCGAAGCGCCTCTTTCGCGGCGTCGACATCAAGATCGCCAAGCTCGAACAGGATGCGGCCCGGTTTGACGACACAGACCCACTCCTCGGGGTTGCCCTTACCCTTGCCCATTCTCGTTTCCTGCGGCTTCTTGGTGATCGGCTTATCGGGGAACACCCGTATCCACATGCGGCCGCCTTTACGGGCGATACGCATTATGGCGACACGCGCCGCCTCGATCTGCCGGCTGGTGATCCAGCCGCTCTCGAGCGCCTTGAGCGCATACTCACCGAAATCGATAGCGTTGCAGGAGGTGGCGATGCCGGCCATGCGGCCTTTCATCATCTTCCTATATTTTACCTTGTTCGGCATCAACATGACGACTACCTATCCCTTAGGTTAATTCTTTTTTGCGCCTTTACGCTTGGCCTCGAAACGCTTCGAGACCTCGCCTTTATATATCCAGACCTTGATGCCGATGGTGCCGTAGGAGGTCATCGCGGTCGCCTGTCCGAATTCGATGTTGGCGCGCAGCGTGTGGAGCGGCGTACGCCCTTCGTGGTAGCGCTCGACCCGTGCGATCTCGTTGCCGCCCAGACGGCCGCCGACCTGCACCTTGATCCCCTCGATGCCGCTCTTGATCGCGTTGCCCATCGCCCGTTTCATGACGCGGCGGAAATGGGCCCGTTTCTCGATCTGCTCGGCGATGCTCTCGGAGACGAGCTGGGCGTCGATCTCGGGTTTCTTCACCTCTTCGGGCTGCACGAATATCTCCTGCGCCCCCTTGGCGATCTTGGCGACGATCGCCTTGATCTTCTCGATGCCCGCGCCCTGCTTGCCGACGATGATGCCCGGCTTGGCGGCGTGCAGTGTGACCTTGACCTTGTCGCCCGAACGCTCGATGTTGAGGTTCGAAAGGCCCGCGGCGTAGAATTCCTTCTTTATCTCCTTGCGGATCTTGATGTCCTCATGAAGCCACTTCGCGTAGCTCCGGTGCGAATACCACACGGAATTCCACGTTCTCGTGATACCGAGCCGCAGACCGATGGGATTGACTTTCTGACCCAAGCGACACCTCCTGTATTATGCTTCTTTTTCGCTCTTCGTGCTCTTTTCGCCCAACTCCAGCGTCACATGGCTCGTCCGTTTGACGATGCGGCTGGCGCGGCCGTGGGACTTGGTGACGAAGCGTTTCCACATGGGACCCTCGTCGACCGTGACCAGCGTGACGAACAGCTTGTCGGGATCAAGACTGAAGTTGTTCTCCGCATTGGCGATCGCCGAGTTGAGAAGTTTCTTCAGCGCACCGGCGGCGCGACGGTTGGTGAAATCGAGGATATTCTGTGCCTCCTCGGCCCGCTTGCCGCGAATGATATCGGCTACTTCCCGGACACGGCGCGGACTCATCCGGTAATATTTCAGGGTTGCCTTTACGGTTCTCGTTTCCATTGCCTCTCTCCAGCTCGCAAGAAATAAAGCGGGGGTACTCTATTCATTTTCCTCAGTTTTGCAACTTATTTTTTCTGCGCACCGGCATGGCTACGGAAGGTCCGCGTGGGGGAGAATTCACCCAACTTGAACCCGACCATCTCCTCGGTGACGAAGACCGGAATAAACTTCTGCCCGTTATGCACGGCGAAGGTGAGCCCCACCATCTCCGGCAGTATCGTCGAGCGGCGCGACCAGGTCTTTATCGGTTTCCGGTCACCCGAATCGATCGATTTGACGACCTTTTTCCAGAGGTGTTCATCTACGAACGGCCCCTTCTTGATTGAGCGCGGCATGTATCCTCCCTCGTTCTCGCGGTTTATCCTATTGTATTACTTTTTTCCACGCCGACGGATCCGGAAGCGATCGGTCCGTTTGCTGTTGCGCGTCTTGTAGCCTCTGGTCGGCATGCCCCACGGAGAGACCGGATGACGGCCGCCCGCGGTCTTGCCTTCGCCGCCGCCATGCGGATGGTCGATCGGGTTCATGACCACGCCGCGCACCTTCGGCCGCCGGCCGAGCCAGCGCGTTTTGCCCGCCTTTCCGACGCGGATATTGGCGAACTCGGAATTGCCGACCTGCCCTATCGTGGCGCGGCACTCCAGAGCGATGAGCCGTATCTCGCCCGACGGCATTCTGACGGTGGCGTAGTCGCCCTCCTTGCCGAGGAGCTGGATGCCGGTCGCCGCGGCGCGGGCGATCTGGCCGCCTTTGCCGATCTTGAGCTCGACATTGTGAATGAAGGTGCCCACCGGCACGAAGCGGAGCTTCATCGCGTTGCCGGGACGGACATCGGCGTCCTTGTCGGTGCTGACGATCGTATCGCCGACCGCGATCTTCTCGGGGGCGATGATATAGCGCTTCTCGCCGTCAAGGTAATGGATGAGCGCGATGCGGGCATTGCGGTTCGGATCGTACTCGATCGCCGCCACTTTGCCGGGGACATCGATCTTATCACGCTTGAAATCGATGATGCGGTACAGTTTTTTGTTGCCGCCGCCCCGATGGCGCGTGGTGATCCGGCCGTGAGCGTTGCGACCGCCCGATTTCTTAATGGAGCGGACCAGCCCCTTCTCGGGCCGTTTGCTCGACAGCTCGGAATGATCGGCCACCGACATGTTCCGCCGGCCCGCCGATGTGGGGTTGTAGATCTTGATACCCATCTGCTATTCCCCTTTGTGGTTATACACCTTGGATAAAGTTGATGCTGTAGCCCTTCTGCAGGGTCACATAAGCCTTTTTCCGGTTGTTCCGCTTGCCGGTGACCCGTTTCACCTGCTTGACCTTACCCCGGACGATGACGGTATTGACCTCCTTGACCTTGACATCAAAGAGATTCTCTATCGCCTCTTTTATCTCTTCTTTTCTGGCGTCCATAGCGACCTCGAAGAGATACCCCTTGTCCTCGCCGCGCGAGAGCGCCGTCGACTTCTCGGTGATGATGGGGCGCTTGATTATGCCGAAGTACTGTAGTTTTTTCATGACGCGTAGACCTCGTTGATGTATGTCGCCGCCTCTTCGGTCATGATGATCGATTTGTAGGCGACGATGTCGTACAGGTTCACCTGCGTGAAGTGCAACACTAGATATTCAGGGATGTTGCGTACGCTCATGATGAAATTGTCCTCGCCGTCGCCGGCGATGATGACCGCTTCCGGGATGTTCCAGGTCTTCTTAAGAAGCGTGGCGGCCGCCTTGGTCTGGATCTTCTCGAAGTTGAAACCCTTCACGACGAACAGGTTGCCGCTTTCGAGGCGCTCCGACAGGACCGCCTTGACCGCCAGACGGCGCTTCTTGGTCGGCACCGTGTAGGAATAATCGCGCGGCTGCGGGCCGAGGATGACATAGCCGCCCCGGCAGATGCCGGCGCGAGTCGTACCGCGGCGGGCGCGGCCGGTACCTTTCTGGTGGAACGGCTTGGAATTGCCGCCCGAAACGGTCGAAACGGTCTTGGTCGCGTGGGTCCCCGCGCGCCAGCCGGCGGTCTGCATACGGACCGTCTCGTAGACCGCGACCTGTTTCTCCTTCCACGCGATCGAGAATATCTTGTCGTTCAGCTCAAAGCTGCCGACCTTCTTCTTGTCGCGATCGAATACATCTATTACGGGCATCTCGGCCTCCTACTTGATTCTCTTGATGTACACTACGCCGCCGGCCGCTCCGGGAATGGCACCCTTGACGAGGATGAGGTTCTTCTCGGGGTATATCTTGACCACCTCGAGATTCTTCACCGTCACCTGCTCGTTGCCGTATCTGCCGGGCATCTTCTTGCCCTTCCAGACCTTGCCCGGATGGACATTCTGGCCGATCGCGCCGCCTTTGCGGTGGAACTTGGAGCCGTGAGCGTCACAGCCGCCGGAGAAGCTCCAGCGCTTCACCACGCCGGTGAATCCGCGGCCCTTCGAAAAGCCGGTGACCCTGACCTTCTCTCCCACCTTGAACAGATCGGCCTTCAGTTCGTCGCCGAGATTGAACCCGCCCAGATCGGCGTCATCCACGCGGAACTCCTTCAAGCGCCGGTAGATCCCCTTGCCGGCCGCCTTGAAATGGCCCGCCTCCGGCTTCAGCACATTCTTTTCCTTCTTTTCGAAACCGAGCTGAATGGCCGAATAGCCATCCTTGTCCGTGCTTTTCTTCTGTATGATGAAGCAGGGGCCGGCCTCGATCACGGTCACGGGTATCGACACACCGTCTTCACTGAAGATCTGTGTCATCCCGACCTTTTTTCCAATTAGTCCTGCGGTCATGGTATCCCTCTCCGTTTTAACTCTCTTTTAACGGGCACCCTAGCTGGTCTTGATCTCGATCTCCACTCCGGCGGAAAGGTCGGTCTTCATCAGTTCGTCCATGGTCTGCGAAGTGGGATTGAGAATATCGAGTATCCGGCGGTGTACGCGCATCTCGAACTGTTCGCGCGACTTCTTGTCGACATGCGGCGAACGGAGGACGCAATACTTGTGTATCTTCGTCGGCAGCGGGATGGGACCGGCGATGCGGGCGCCCGTCCGGGTGACCGTATCGATGATCTCGTTGACCGAGCCGTCCAGCAGCTTGTGATCGAACGCCTTAAGCTTGATTCTGATCCTGTCGCTCACCTTGCCACCTCTCTAGTTTATTCTATGATCTTGGTAACAACGCCGGCGCCCACGGTGCGGCCGCCTTCACGGATAGCGAAAC
>CAYPQK010000009.1:0-47941 GCA_964412895.1 uncultured Spirochaetales bacterium | reverse complement strand
AGGGAGCGGCGCGGGAATGGGTTGACGGTATACTTGGCCGTGGAGTCTATGGCGATGAATTTGCCGCCGAAGAGCATTACCAACTTCGTGTAAGAGCTGTTCTCCGCCCCGGCGAAGTCGATGATGAAGCATTTGCCGCCGTATTTCTGAATGCGTGGGTATATAGAGGAAATAATTATCATGTTCATCGTTACCGATTTCCCGGACCCGGACGCCCCCAACACCATCGTATTCCACGGCTGGCGAAGCTGGCTGAACGAATCGAACGCGAACAGCGTTCCGAACCGGGTCCGCAGGTACAGCGGGAATTCCTGATTCTTGTCGCCGCCGGAGAGACGCGACAACGGCAGAAGCGCGAGCGCATGGGGGGTGAGTACCTTGTTGCCGCGCGCGCTGTAGAATGTGGTTCCGGGCAATGACCGGAAAAACTCTTTGTCGTGGTAGTATTCTTCTTCGTGCATATAGATGTTGCGGCGCTTAAAGGCGTTTATCGCGGCTCTGGCGATCTCTTCGAGTTGGGCGGGGTCGGTATGCCAGACGATGAGTTTCTGAGTCGAAGAAACGAAAAGGTGCCCCGTCTCTTCGAGGTACGATTTCAGTTGGTCGGATTCCTCGAATTTCTGCATTGCGGCGTGGTTGGTCGGTTTGTTGACGACATTCCCGGCCGCGTCGGTATTGTTGACCGAGGAGTAGGACACATTGCGCATGAGGGTAAGCGCGCCGCCCGCCGTGCGCTGATCGAGTACGGTAGATGAGGACACAAAACAATGCTCGAACGCGAAGTCGTCGAGTATGCGGTCGATGTCGAAGTAGTAGAGTTGGTCGGGAAGGTGTTTCAGGGTTATCACCTTCACATATTGGCCGCCGATCCGTAGGTGGTCCTCGGTGTAACGCATCTGTGTCTGAACAAGCTGTTCCTTGAGCGTCATGTCGGCGCAAGTTGAAAAGGCGTCGTCGATATTGAGGAGCCGGTAGTACAGCTCCTTGATCTCGTGCGTATCGAGAAGACGGCCTTTGAGTCCGAAGATGTCGAGAAAGTTCCGGTGAACATCCTCCCGGAGCGGTGAGTTGGTGAGCGATTTTCCCGCTTTGTCCGAGGTAATGACCAGATATTTACGGTTCGACTTGAGTTTCTTTTCTTTAAGGTATTGCGCGCGCGTCCTTTTAAGGAAGTCGGCCGCCTTGAGGTTCGCTTCGTTCTCGGGGTCGGAGAGGACCGAGAGCGAAAAGAGTTCGATGGTCGCGTCGATGGTGCCGAGTTCGCGGTTGAAGAATGTCTCGGCCGCCTCGAAATTGAAGGAGCGGAAATAGGAGTCGAGGCCCTCGATCTCGTAAGCGTGAAAGCGCTGGTTGGCGTTGTTGACTATAACGCCGCCCTCGATGGAGCGGATAAGGAGTTCGTCGAAGATGGTCTTCATGTTGGTTTGTCCCGGTCAAGTAGGGAATAACTGCCACGGCGCTTGAAAAGCGCGCGGTAGAGTATTTCGAGAATCTCGGTCCGGCCGTCGAGAAGACGGCGCACGATGAATCCGAAGGCATAGGCAAGCAGAACGACGAGGAAAACGACCAGAAGGCGTCCTCGGCCCCGATAGAACATGAACGAACAGAAGAAAGCGACACCGATAAGCGCTATCATCTGCGGCGGGAACAAACCGCCTTTGGGGCCGAGGATCTTCCAGACTTTCATTGATTACTGGAGGAGCTTCACGAGTTCTCCGGCAACCGCGATCACGCCAGCGCCGATGATGGCACCGAGAACGATGCCTTTGCCGCGCGGGTTGCCGGTTCCCCACAGGATACCGCCGACGATAGCGCCGATGGTGCAGAGGCCATACCCGATGTTGGTTACGATGCTGATAATGTCATTGACCGATTTCTCGACTTTCGCGCCGATAGCGGCGGCGTCGGCAAGAGCCAGATCGGGGACAAGAACGATGATGAGCGCAAGCGCAAACATCGAGGAAAGAAGCAGGGCGTTTTTCTTCGTGCGGGTCATGGTGAGCCTCCAAAAAGTGGATAAGTTGACAACAAACATTGCAATCATAGAATAGAGTGTTGTAGTTGTCAAGGAAAAAGTGATAGCGTGACTATAGTTATTATATAACATCTGAACGCGAGGAAGAACGATGGCGAAGAAAAGAAATATCGTCGCTTATGTTTCTTATAAGGCGGCGGCCGAACGCGACAAGCAGGTTGCATTGATAGCCCGGTATTGCGACGAGATCGGGAAAACATGCGAAGCGGTGACCGAGGAGGTGAGTTCTTCCGTGCCGTGGTCGGCGCGGAAGATCGGAGAGATCGCCCGCGACCTGAAAGCGGGGGATGTCCTCGTTTGCGACCAATTCTCGCGGCTCGGGGCCTCGGTAGTGGATGTGGTCGAATTGCTGTCTTTTCTCGCGCGGAAATCGGTCGAGGTACATTTCGCGCGCTACGGCGTCGTTCTGGACTCCACCCTCTACACGCGGACTTTTCTTTCGTTCCTGTCGCTCTTCACGACGATAGACAAAGAATTTCGCGGTCTCAAGATTCGGGAGGGAAAGGCCCGCGCCAAAAGACAACCCCGGAAATCCCGGAAAGGCGAGTCGCGGTTGAATGCGAAAAAACCGCAGATACGGCGAGCGCTCAAGCGCGGCGACAGCGTAAAGGCCATTGCAAAGGCGATGGAGGTTCACTATCAGACGATGCGCGCTTACATCAAGGCAAACTCCGACCTCGCGGAGATCGTCGAGAACCGCTGACCGGCCTCCTGAAAATATTACCGGCACCTCGTACCTCTACCATACAGCAACACCCTCTATGATACCGCTTCGCGCGAAAAGGATTCATGTTTCTTAATGGAACCTTGATTTTACAGAGAAAAATCTTTAAGCGAGGCGTCTATGCTGTCGGCATCCACGCCGATGTAGCGAAGCGTCACGCTCGGCGCGGAATGGTGGAAAATCTTCTGTAGGAGAACCACATCCTTGTAAGTGTTGTAGTGGTGCCAGCCGAAAGTCTTCCGCAGGCTGTGGGGCGAGATCGGATTTTCGAGTCCGGCGCGTTTGCGGGCCGCCTCTAAGATGCGGTAGACCTGAACCCGGTCGATGGCGAGGGAGGGGTTGCGGCTCGAAGGGAATAGCGGCGCGTCGGGGGTTTTCCCGGCGATATAAGGGTCAAGAACCGCCCGGAGCGCCGGGGTGATAAGATTCCGGCTCGGCTTACTGGTCTTCTGCTGTACGATGACGATATGCGTCTTGGGGGCCGCCACATCGCCCACGGTGAGCCGCAGAATGTCCCCGATACGAAGCCCGGTATTCAAGGCGACCGAAAGGAGGGCGCGGTCTCGCGTGGCGTTGGCTCCCTTCATGGCCTGCCTGAGTCGGTCGATGTCGAGCCGGTCACGGATCGGCTGGGCGTCCTTCATGGCCTTTTACCTCAAGATTCTTACAACAACAGCAACCGTTATGTATCCTGTTTTTGCCCCCCTGTCAAGATAATTTTCAGTTAATGTAGTAAATATCGGTAGTTGTGGCATTAACACAACACAATGTATAATGTGTTGTATTGGCCCTCTGAATTAGGGCCAGTTCTAATAAATAACATATAGAGAGCGACCGATTTTAGAGGTGTTTCATGTCCGAAATTTTGCGAGCGAGTTTCTGCGGAACAAACCTATATAGATTCGCCGAATCTGGATTGCGAAGGGGCTGGGGTCTGAGGTTATATAATCCGTGGGTAGATACGGCTATCTACCTTGCGAAAGAATGCGAGCGAACGCCTGCTATAATAGAAGGAGTTAAGTTCTTTTCCAAAACGATAAATAAGGTAGGTCCATTAACTGATAAAGGAGAATGAAGATGAAAAAGTCTCAAGTGTTCCTAGTGCTTCTCGTGTGTCTCATCGTTGCCGTTCGACTCCCGGAAGGTGTCGCGGTATTTGAACGCCCGGTCCGGCCGCCGGAAATGGACGAATTGGAATTCCACGAGCGAGCGGTCGCCAACAAAAAGCACCGGTTCAGTCGGGGAAAGAAACCCGGCCAGAAGTAGGGCGGCAGATCGGGGCGGCGGAAACGCCGCCCCGGTGAAATCAGGCGATGCTTTTCTCGGCAATGGCCTTCTTGATAAGGGTGAAATAAGGTAGCCGGAGAAGCGTTCCGAGCATTTCGTGCATTATTTCGCTGAACATTTTGCTTCCGAGGTTCGAGGTGCCATTGTCTGTAGGATAGTTAAGAAGATAGGCAAGCGTTTCCTGTGCCTTGTGTTTCGAGGTGTTCATCATCTTTTCCATTTTGGTAAAAAGAACGACCTCATGCTGGTAAAGCGTCCTCGTAGACTGAGCTTCGGCGATTCTAAACATAAGGAAGAGGTACGCATGGCTGAAAAGATAATCGTAGTTCGGCCGCGATTGCGGCGACAGTAGATGAATCCACATATCGAACGCTATTTTCTTCTGCATGGCAAGAGAGAACTCGGTGTCGTAATAGCTGCCGCTCACTTCGGTCACATCTTGAACATAGTCGTTGAAAAATCCATAGATGGTATTCTGGTCGGAGAAATCCTTTTGACTTTTGAGAAAGTCGTAATGAGAATTTCGTATGAAGGCTATCGCGTGTGAGCGTGTCAACATATCGAGTTTGGAGCTTGCGTTTTTCATGTCGTCGCTGTATTCGTTCTCCAAGAGGGCGGTCCTGAAAACCCGGAGGAAATAGGAAAGACGCTGGTCTCTTGAAACGGTGTTCTCGCGGTCGATCTCTTCTTTAGAAGTGTTGTTGACCCGCAGTTCGCAGTCGGCGGAATAGGCTCTTGCTTTTTCGTAGTGGGAAAGATAATGCAAGGGAGTTTTTTCGTCCGGCCGGACTACCTTGAAGATTGGTTCCTTGCAACAAGGACAAACGATCTGAAAAAGTTCGCAATCCTTATATGCAACGCGGATCGCTTCGATGTGTTCGCCGAGAAGTAAGCTGTATCCGGTTTTCATCGGGACCTCCTATTTCTTTTTGAAAAACTCGTCGAGGAACTTCCGTCCGACGGCATAGTCGCCCTTGGCGACCGCTTTCTTGACGGCCTCGGGCGCGTTGCGCTCGATGACGGCGAGCTGTTTCTCCGAGAGCGGATTTCCCCCGGCGGCTGGGCCGGTCGTTGCCGGCGCAGATCTCGCCGGGTCCGAAGATTTGCGGACCTGTCCGCTGGCGCCGTAGCCGGGGCCGGGCTTCTTGTCTTCAAAGACGAAATCGAGCTTCCATGTCTCGCGGTTGAGCTTCAACCGGGCCTCGAACTCCTTTCCTTCCTTGTTCTTCATATCGAGCGGCTTCCGGGTCTCGCCGTTCTTGAGGATGTTCTTGGCTTCGGTCTTGGTGAGCGTCGCCCCGGCGATGCTCTTCCAGAGCGCGAAACCGCATTCCCGGTCGTTGCAGAAGTAGCCCTTTTCCTTGACCATGACATGGCCCTTGCGACACTTGGGACAGTCGCCGAGGGCGTCTTGCGCGTCTACATCGAGGTTGGCCGTCGTGCGGCCGATTCTGTCGAAGACGCGCCGGAGAAACGCTTCGGTGTCACGCATGATGTCATCGAACCCGGCGCTACCAGCGCCTTGTACGATGGACCATAGGTTATGTTCGAGCCGGGCGCTGAAATCGGGCACCTTGAGTTCTTCCGGGAGTATCTTATCCAGATCGACGCCGAGCTGGGTAGGTATGTAGGAGCCTTTCTCCTTCTCGATGTAGCCGCGCGAAATGAGCGTAGGAACGAAGCTCGCGCGGGTTGCGGCGGTTCCGATGCCGTTGGCCTCCTTGAGCGCGTCGCGGAGCGACTTGTCCGTCACCATGAGGTGCGCCCGTTCCATGAGCGTGAGGATGGAAGTATCTTTGAAAAGGGGCTGGGGCTTGGTCTTTTCTTCCTTTTTAGTGAGCCGACCGGCAACGACCTGACCGTTGCGGTAGGCTATCCCGCTGCGGATATCTTCGTCTTTTTCTTCTTCGTCTTTGACCGGGGCGATGTATTTCAAATAGCCGCGGTCGATGTAGTTCTTGAACCGGGCGATAAACCGGGCATCCTTGATCGTCGCGGATATCTCGGTCTGTTCGGCCTGTGCGGGCGGCAGGAGAGCCGCAAGGAACCGTTTGACGATGAGGTCGAACAGGCCCATTTCCTTGACATCGAGATCGGGCGCTCGGTCTTTGGAGTAGGAGAGGACCGGGATAATGGCATAGTGACCTTGCAACGCGCCGATGTATTTCTTGCCGAGGCCGAGGGCCGGGTTTACGGCGCGCACCGTGCCGACCAGCTCGCGGTATTCGGGGAACTTCTCGACGAGGGCAACGGCTTTCGGGATCTCCGCCGCTTCTTCGGCCGACAGGACATTACAATCGGTTCGCGGGTAGGAGATCAGCTCGTGTTCCTCGTAGAGCGCCTGCGCGATCTTGAGCGTTTCATCGGGGCTGAGTTTGAGCTTGGTCGCCGCGTCCTTCTGCAACTGTTTGAGGTCGTAGAGCGCGGGGGCGTGTTCCGTGGCCTTCTTGACGGTCACGGCGCGGATGGCGAGCGGTTGGTTGCACAACCCCGCGTAGGTCTGTTCGGCCGCGTTGGGGTCGAGGTATTGCAGTATTTTCCCGTCATCATCGACGAGGTTGAAGGGAACCCCTTCGCCGGTCAGGAATTGAAAGGTCCAGAATGGGATTGAGCGGTGTTCCTTGTTCTCACGCCAGCGCTTCGCTATCTCGGCAAGGAGCCACGATTGGACCCGGCCGATACTGAGGGGCTTCCCTTTGCCGTATTTGACCGAGTAGAGCCGGGTGAGTTGGATGCCGACGAGCCAGTCTACCGACTCGCGGGTATGAGCCGCCTGATAGTATCCTTCATAGGCGGCGGCCGATTTGCGGCCGTCGAAGGCTTTCTTGATCTCGGCGGCCGTCTCGCTGTGGAGCCAGACGCGCGAAATGCGGTTCGTCTTGACAAGGCCCTTCTGTTCGGCGATCTCGATGATGTTCCGGTGGATGAGTTCGCCTTCACGGTCGGGGTCGCACGCGAGTATTATTTCGGTCGCCTTCGGCAGGTGCTTTGCGATCTCGGCGAAGACTTCGGCATCTTTGACCACATGAACGAAGTGAGGCGGAACGAACGGAAGGAACGCGATAGAGTCGGCCCAACCGCCTTTCTCCTTCATTTTTCCAGCAAGGTAGTATTCAAGATCGGCGAGCGTCTCGATGTGACCGACCGAGTTTGTGACAACGAGGTCAGGCGTCCCCTTGAGTGCCTCGCGGTATTTCTTCGCCATCGAGGGCTTTTCCGCGATTACGAGCTTGGTCATGGTCTTTTCCTCCCTGTATATGGCTACTGTTCACGCTGTGGGAACCGTCCCTGCCGATGCGGTGTTTCCGTCGAGGAGCGAGGTCCGCTATCGTGCAGACACATGAAAAGGTACTGCTTGCGGAGATAATCGAGGTCCGGGTGGTTCGGGTCGGTCGAGATACGATAAAGGTAAAGCATGAGCGGAGTAATGCCCCGGTTATTGTCGAAGCCGATTTCCGCGAACTCTCGGGTGAGATCGTCACGGCTCCGGTGGAGATAATCGGTCGCCTCGATGCGTCGCGCGTTGACCGCAATCAAGGTTTCCATGCTTCGGCTGTTTTCTGGTTGTTTCGGATGTTCGAGCAGATTTATGAGAAAACATCTTCTCTCGTCGGGCGGGAGATCGCGCGGAACCTCGTCGAATTCGTCGAGACAGTCATCAACGGCCAGATCGACAACAAGGTCTATGTAGACTTTCCGCCCGAGCAACTTCAAACCTTTTCTGATTCTTGAGATCGGCGTTTGCATGTGTTCTACCGATTGTTGACGCGGTTAAGAAGATCTCTTCCGGCCTTGAAAAAGGGGATGCGAACCGGCGCGGCTATTATTTCCTTTCCCGTTCTTGGGTCATGACTTTTCCGCGCTCCGTAGTGGCGCACCGTGAAGTTGCCGAAATCCCGGATGGCGATTCGTTCCTCGCGTAGTAGAGCCTGAACGAATGCCTCGAACATGAGGTTGACAAAATCATCGGCGTCAAGGTAACTGATACCGCCTTTTATGGCGATAATTTTAACGAGGTCCGCTTTGTGCAAGGCGTTCTCCGTCGATCAACCGATCTTGAGTTCTTTCTTGGCGAGCCGCTCGAAGAAATCGGAAATTTGCTCGCCTTTTGTGGCGCAGGAAATTTTGATTTGCCTCCAGAGTTCTTCGTTTATGCGGATGGTCTTCGTCGTCCGTGTACCGTCCTTGTCTTTCTGCCACTGTTCGATTCCTTTCTTGGGTGTTTTCTCATCGGTGGCCGGTTTTCTCAACGCTTGGGTTCCCATGTGTCTCTCCGCTTCGTGGTTGGTGTTATCTCTTCACTATCTTCTGGATTTCGTCGAAAAAGGCTTTAAACTCCCTCTTTGCGCGTGCATCGTTGCTCTCTAATACTCCGCGCGCTTCGGAAAAGGCGCGCTTGTAGGCTTCCCGATAGTACAGGATGCTCTTGAGGAACGGAATATCGTAGTCTTTCTCTATGCCCTCGCGGAGAGAAAGGGTATCCTCCATAAGTTTAGTTCCCGCCCGGCAGAGATTGAGGACGGCGCGTACCTTTGCGTCGGGCCGGAACTGTCGCAGTTCTCGGGCAAGTTTGAAGGTGTCCTCGGTGCTCCATATATCGGCGGACGAAGGCTGAAAGGGAATAACGATCAGATCGCTCACCCGCATGGAATTGCGCTGTAGCTCGGTATCCTCTTTCGCGCCGTCGATGATGACGATATCGGCGGCGATGGTCTTAATGTCTTTGTGCAGGGTAGGCGAATTTATCTTATTCACCGTGAATTGGGGCAACTCCTCGCGCCCATGCCGGATGTTGCGGAAGATCGCCGAGGTCGCCTGTTTATCCGTGTCGATGACGACGACGGATTTCCCGGCGATAGCGTAAGCGACGGCGAGATTCACCGCGATCATGCTCTTGCCGACGCCGCCTTTCTGATTGATAATTCCGATTACTTTCATGGTGCCTCCCAAAGGTTCCGTTGGTGTCACTTTATCACTTAGGATATATATTTCAAGTTTTTTATAACTCTTTTTCCAAGGAGCGGGTACAGGGTCAAAACCCTGTCGGCGAAGGGTGGTTCGGAGGGGAGCGGCCGGGGAGTTCTCCTCCGGGGGCGGCCGGTCATCCGGCCGCCTGTGCGATGATGTAACAGCGGGGGTAAGTCCGCCGGAGAAACTCGACCGCCTCCGCGCAGAGGGAGAGGGTCGCGGCCTTGATGAAAATGACCTTGCCTTTTTTGAAAAACACATACTTCATAGGCGGACCTCCTAAAAAAGGTTAAGCTGTTCGGGGTTGCGTATCGGTTCGGGGCGTTCTCTGTGAAGCGGCGCGGCTACCGACGCGGCGGCCTTCAATTCCTGCGGAAGCTCGACCGGCTTTTCATCCGTCCGGATCTCCGCGACGATTTCCGCGAAGTCGGCGAGGAATTCTTCGATGAGCGGTTTTACTCCCTGCTCGAAAACTTCATCTTTACAGAAATTCTCGGCGGTAACGGCCGGGTTGAAATACTGTTCAAGAGCCCGCGCGAAACACTCGCAGGTGCGGCGCTGATAATCGGAGGCCTGCGGCTTTCTCATACCGCGCCGGAAGAGCCGCGCGATCTCGTTCTCGATGCTCCCGTCTTCGTCCGATGCGTGCCACCGCTTCACGGTCGCCCGCTGCGCCTTGTAACAGTCCATGAAGTGGGCGAGTTCATGGGCGAGGGTCTGGCTCATTTCGGCATAACCGACGCCGATAGCCTTGAAATAGGGAGAAAAGAACCCTATGAACTTCCGGCCGTGCATTCTCTTTTCGGCGCTGTGGCTGATTTTCAGGCCGTATTCACGACACACCGGGGAGAGGTCGCCGAAGCGGGCGAACACCTCATCGAGGGTGGTTTTGAGTTCGTCGATCTCTTCGGCGTTTATCCGGTCGCCGTTCTGCCGTTTCACTCTTACGCCGTAGCGGTCAAGAAGAGCGTCGGAAAGGTTCGTGTCGCCGTAAGAAGTGATTTCGCCCTTTGAAAAGGAGTCGTTCGATTCGAGGGTTTCAAGTTCGAGATCGGAAAGTTTTTGATTCAGCTCGACACAATCGCGGCGGTATTCCGTCCACGAGTCGGCACCGTTAAGGCCGTTCCGCTTGTATAGATCGAACTGAAAGCGGCTCATCTTGTTTTCGCCGTAGGTGGTCAGACGCCGCATTTTGAAATGAACATTTTCGCCGTATTTGGCGACTGCCGCCGCCTTCTGCTCTTCGATTGCCAACCGGTGCGATTCCTTCATCAGTTTAAGATAAAAGTCCTGTGTCCGGGCGAGAATGTCGAGGTCAACGATAAAGGCCGCTTCCCTGTTCCCGAAAAGGAGATATTCATTGACGGCGAGTTTCACGAATGAAACGCGGCACCCGTTGTTTCGGAAGAACAGGCAGTCCAGAACCGGGATATAACCGGGTTTAACTTGCTCTGTAATGCCTTTTTGCTTGACCGCGTAGAGTTTGGAATAATCGGTCACGGTGCCTTTAAGATTCTTGGGGGTGAAGTTCAAAAGCATGGTTATTTTCCCTCGTTGTGGTTGTTGTGTTTCTGTTCGATGACTGCGGCGACACATTCGGAACAGCGGACGAAATAGCCTTGAGCGTCTGTTTTGAGTTCTCCTCCGAACAGCGAACAGCGAGAGCCGATCTGCGGGCCGCCTTCCCCGGTATAAATGGCCGCTATCTTCGGGCACATCTTGGGCCAGCCTTCGGAACACCGTTCTTTTTTCTTTCCGAATACCGCGATTTTAACGCCTACTACTTGTTCCATGATTATTTTTCCTCGTTGTGGTTGTTGTTCTTGTCGTCCTTCTTCTCGTTTACCTTGAAAGTACGCCGGGCGCTGAACTCTTCACGCTTGCCCCTGTTCCAGTTGCTAACCGGGCTGTAATAACCCACGATGCGTGAATACACTTGACACGCCTCTTTGCACTGTCTCGCCTCGCTGCTCATCGTCTCAACCTCCAAAACATCAACTCCCCGCGTGGTCAAACACCACCGCGCAAAAAACATTTTTCAGCCGAAACACGCCCAGCGGCGAGCGTTCCCATCCCAAGAGGCCGAGAGGCGATGTCACCGCAGGGACAGTCCGCACGCCGCCCCGCGTGAAAATTGTGGGAGGGAACCGGTACGGGAGGAACCGGCAAATTTCTCGGGAAATTGGGGGAGACCTTTAGGGGGAACCGATTTCCCGAAGCGATCAGGGCGGACCGGACTTGACAGAACCGAAGGCCGCAAGCTGTGCCCTCTGTATCGGCTGAAAAATGGCCTGTCACCCTTCCGCTTATGCCGCCGCAGGCGGCCGGGGCCTGCCTTCTTCTTGAGTGACGGGCCGGGAAGGGCCAGCAAGGAGGAGCCGACGCCAGCGACCCGACCGGCGACGAGAGCCGGAGAACTCTCAAAAGACGGGACCGGTCCGGCGCGATCTGATTGAAACGGGGCCTATCCCGCCCCGGCCGGAGACGCGCAGCGGACCCGGCAAGGCAAAGGCCGAGGAGCGCAAGGTATACGCCGTTAGGTGCAACCGGCAGGCGGTTTCCGAGTGCCCGGCCGCCGTGAGCCGGACGCGCACGGTGTAAGCCGGAGAGCATCGGAGGTGTCACGGTGTAAGTCCGGGCGAGATCTGAAACCGAGTAACGAGTGAAGAGCGAGAGGGCGGGAGATCCCAACGCCTGTGAGCGAAGGCCGAAGGACCGCTCAATGGCGCGCAGTTATATCTTCCCAAGGCCCGCGTCGGCCGCCCTGCGGCTTGCGGGCCAAAGCCGGGACGGGGATAAAGCCGCAAGGCATCGCCCGATCACGGCGCGGGGTTGCAGGCGAGGGACGCCGTTCTGTGTGAAAACACGGTACAAGGCACTCGCGGGGCCTGCGCGAACTACCCGACGGGCTCCGGTGCGGGCCGAAAGGCCCGGCGGTTCGCCCAAACGGACTTTTAACGATGCAGTCGTGCCCCGCCGGTTGCGTCGTTTTGTTCCGTTTGCTTGCCGAAAGCGACATGCCAGTGGAGCGTCGGGCGAAAGCGAGGAGCTGGTCGGGGTAGAAGAGAGCGCATTGCATCAGGCATACGAAGGGCGCGCAGCGGTCCGGGGCCGGTTAAAGAGGCCGACGAAAGCGGTTCAAGGCAAAGCGGCGCCGCCGGCAAGAGGCGAGGGGACACCCGCCACGCACCCGAGCGAGTACGCGCAACGACGAAACGCACACGCCGGACCTACGGCCTCGACGGGAGCGACAGCGGACCCCGAAGATCGCCGACCTCGGAGAGGGGATGCCTTGTCGCGCTGTGTTGACATCTTATATCAGTTGCCATAGTATAAATCGGTTTTGTCGGAGGAAGATATCTATGAAAAAGTTCTTGTTGCTTTTATTGGTCATCTGCTGCGTCGCAATCGCTCTTAATGCGCAAACCGCGAAAAGAGGGATGACCGTTAAGGAAGGCCTCGCGAAAGCGAAGGCCCTTCTGAAAGAACTGGATAAAACAGAGAGGGAGCTTTACGCGCTTGTAGCAGAAAAGAAGTTCGCGGAAATCAAACATAAAAACTCATTGGAATTGGCAAGCGACCCGTTATGGAGCGAAGATGCCATGGTCCCGTTCTATGATTGTGCGGATGCTATACAACAACTGAACCACATCGCGGCTACATATGAAGGCTCTCGCGCTTTTACGACAAGCGGTGGTACAAAAGAGATGTTGGACGAAAGCAAAAGAGATTATGGCAAAAGCAAAACCGCTTGCGAAAAAGCAACCAAGAAATCTCTCAAGGAACTTGAAAAGGAGATTCTGAAAGAAAAGAAACTCCTAGGAAAGTAACTTCAAGAATCCGCCGAAATCGTAGTCGGAGTTAAGGACGGAAAGTTTCTTCGACCCGGCCTTATTGATCGTGAAATTCATTTCGCGTTTGTCCGTTTTGCCGAAGGCGCGGTCTATGAATTCCATCTTTTCGAGAGCGGCCAGCGTGCGCGACATCATCGAAAAGGTAACGCCTAACTCACGCGCAAGGTCGGTGCTGCGCCGCGCCTTCCCGTTGCCGAGCATCCCGAGGACAAGCGCTTCGTTCAAAAGCATCTTGTGTTCGTGCGCCAAGTGGTTCTCGAACTGATAGACATGGAACATCATGTCTTTCATCTTGATGTACTTGCATTCGGTCATGGGTCGCCTCCCTGCGGTAATGAATTCAACGGCGGCATTATATACGGGGCGGGATGGGATGCAAAAAATCTTGAACCGGGTCCGTCGAATGAAATAAAGTGATGTTGTGATATTGTGATTTCTAGCGATTGAAGCCCCGGCTTCGTTCTTTCGGGATCTCCTTCGGCTTTTCCTTCTCCTTCGGGATCTCCTTCGGTATTTCCTTCTCCTTCGGCTTGCGGGCCTCGGTCCACTTCTCGGCCCGGTACTTATCGAGCTTCTCTTTCTGTTCGAGGGCGCTTTCCTGCGCCATCGTCTTTTGTAAGCGATCGGGGAGCTTCTCTTTGGAGTCGGTATATATCTTCACCTCATATTTGGCGCGGCTGATACTGACATAGAACGACTCTTGACCGAGGAGCGCCGCTTTTGAGGTGTCCATATTCACTAAGGCGCGCTCACAGGTCATGCCTTGCGAGCTGTGAACCGTTATCGCATAGCTGTAATCGACATGCTTTAGCTTGTCGAGGTCAAAGGTCTTGGCCTCTTTGCCGACCATGAGGACGGCGCGACGCGCTTCATGGTCGATGGCGATTACCTCCGCTTTCTCGCCGTTGCGGGTGCCCAGCTCCTTGTCGTTCTTGGTGAAGCGGAGGAGATCGCCGACCCGGATGTTGCGCTCCTCCTTGGCGTAGAGTTCGACGCCGCCGGCACGGGAGGGTTGCCAGTTAAGGGAAGTGCCGTCTTCAAGGGCGAGCGTTACGGTACGGCTGGCCGGGTCAACGGAACGCACCTCGGCGTATTGCCCGGACTTTACGCCGATGGAGCGGTAGCTTTTATTAAAGCGGACGACATCGCCTTTTTCGTAGTTGCGGCACTTCGCCAGCTCGGCTTTTTCGAGGTTCTTTCCCGCGAGCGTGCCGAAGGAGAACTCCGGTCCCTTGAGCCGTCCTTCGGCGACGAGGGATTCCCGTATTTTGTCGTTGAGGGCGTGCTTGTCTGCGTTGGCGCTGGTGATAATGAGCGTTTCGGCTCTGTCGGCCGGGGAGAGTGCGCGGTAGTCCCCAACTATCCGGTCGAGCCGGTCGTCCCGGTCTTTGATCTCGTAGGTAACGGTGCGTTCGAGCGCCTTTTCGACTTTCCCCTCGATGGCCTCGCGGACAGCTTCTTTGAGTTCGGCCGCGCTCTTCTTGGCTTGTTCGATCTTCTCGGGGCCATGCCCTCGCTCGGCGAGCTTCTTTTCGAGTTGGCTACCAACTTCCTGCCGCCGTATTTCGGTTATCTGTTCGTATTGCATCCCCTTGTCGATCAACTGCGCGAAGGGTTTCCCCGCTTCAACGGCCGAAAGCTGTTTCCGGTCGCCGAGCATGACTACGCGGGCCTCCCGCTTCGCGGCGGCCTCGAACAGGTCGTGCGCTTGCTTGGCGCTGACCATCGAAGCCTCGTCTATCACCCATACCTCTTTGACGGCCGGGGTGTTTTCGCCCCGGTGTTGTTCGATGAGGTGAGAGGCGAGGGTGGTAGAGGGAATGCCGGTTTCCTGTTGCAGGACCTTCGCGGCGGCCGAGGAGGGGCAGTAGCCCCGGACCGTGTACCCGTTTTTCTCCGCCTCCTGCTTCACGAATTCAAGCATGGTGGTCTTTCCGGTCCCGGCGAAGCCCTCCACGCCGATGTAGCGGTCTTTGGTGGTTAGGATGAGTTCGGAGCTGGCCTTCTGTCCTACGGTGAGGTCGAATTTCTTTACGGCCGCGAAGCTATCGAACGCGGCCCGAACCTCTTTGCCGTGGGCGATCCGCTCGACCGCCTCCTTCCCGGCGGTCATGTGCGCGATGGTCTTTTCCTCGCGGGCGACCGCTTTCTCGGTGGTGAACCGGCCATCGGGGAGGCGCAGGAGCGGCCCGTCCTGTACCAGCGTTCCGATCCGGTGTTCTATGGCGGCTATATCGGTCTTGGCGATGCCGTCATGTAGTGCGGCAAGGAGGAAGTCTTTCGAGGAAAAGGCGCTTTGGCGCTCGGAGAGCTTGTCTATAGCGAAGGCAACCGAGTTCCGGGCCGCCTCCTCGCGGGAGAGGGGCGGCGGTCCCCCGGTGTGAGGGGTTCGTTCGGTAATGCCGAGATCGTGCGCCTTTTCCTTCCATGCGCCGACGAGTTCCTTATGATCGACGAGTTTCTTGAATTGACGGGTGTTGAGCGCCGCTGCTGCCGCTTCCTTGGCGCTTTCCATCTTGTTCCGGGCCATATATTCCTCGATCTGCTGGCGGCGGGTCGAGAATTCGGCGAGTTGGTCTTCCTTGAATCCGGCGATCTCGTACAGGCCGCCTTTCTTCTCTTCGAGTTGGTAGCCCTTTTCCCGGAGATCGCGCGCGAGTTCGGCACGGTATACCGCGCCGAGGACCATTTTCTTCTGATATATCTCCTCGTTGGAGAGGGCCTGCCATTTGCCGTCGGCCGCCTGTGTCGCGTTTATGATCACGCAATGGGTGTGGAGCTGGGCGTCGAGTTCGCGGCTGGCGTCATGCTCGAATTTGACCGCGACGATATTCTCGGTCTTGACGGCGACTTGTTTGCCGTCAACGACTTTGCGGGCTTGCGCGCATTCGCGTTCGAGGTAGTCGAGGGCGCGATCAACGGCGCGGTTGTGGGCCTCCTGCATATCGGCATTGATCTTGTCGTTGTCGATGGCGAAGGCGGCGATAGAGACCGATTTTGGGGCCGAAAAGGTACAGTCGATGCCCGGACGATGACCCCGCGACACCTTGACATGGGTGTCCTCGGAGAGCTTGCCTTCGAGGAGAGCGGCGAAGCGCTCTTTTGAGGGGGCTTCGTCGGTCAGGCCGAGGCGTTCGGCTCCCTTCCCATAGTAGGCGGCCCGGAACTCGTTTTTCTGGCTGTAGTAGTTGTCCTTAGAGAAGTAGCTTTCGGCAGCGCTCGCGTCTTTGATGTTCTGTATCGAGAGCATGGTCAGGCCGGGATGAATTTCTTGGCGGGTTTAGGCCGGTCTTTCCATTGCAGTTTTATTAGGGCAACCGGCAGGTCGCCCGCCAGTTTGAGGTAGGCATGTAAGGGTTCGAGGTACATGATCTCCTCTTTCATTACCACATGCCGCGCCTGTACCCCATAATTGACGCTTCTTGAGTTGCTGGTGCCGTCTTTCGAGTCCGATTCACTGGCCGAGGCTTTGGCTTCGAGGATCTCTTCTTCGCCGATGTTCTCGGAGAGGTATTTCGCTGTTTCGGAGTCGGGGGTATTGTAGATTATCCATGTCTTACAGTTGGTGATCATGCTTTTCGAGTCGTTGTCGCCGTAAATGGACTTGATCTGTGAGAGAGCCTGCATCCCAAGTACGGTACAGGCACCATACTTGCGGCCCTTGTCGAGGATGTCTTTTACCTTGTCTATGCGCTGTAGCGTCGCCATTTCGTCGATGACGAACCAGAGCCGCCGGTCGAGCTTTATAGGAAGCGACAACGCGGCGGTTATGGCAAGGTCGAACCAGAGGGAGAGTAGGGGACGCAAGGCGCTGAGTTGGCTCTGTTCAACTCGAATGAATATCCAGCGGTCGTCTTCCTCGTTGGCGACAAACTTCTTGATCGAGAACGGCGGCGTTTCACCTGTGGGGTTCTTGAGATATTGGAACGCCTTCATAGCCGGTTTCAAGGAGGCAACGACATTCATGCTGGTCTTCTCATTATCGGGGTCAACATACCCGGCCCCTTCGGTCCCTTTGAGGTACTCGTGAATCTCTTTGAGCGTCTTGATCATGATAAGTTCGTATAGGAAGGGGTAACTGCGATCTCTTGGCTCTTTACTCTTCGCCATTTTCATAAGCGCAGCCCGCAGGACATCCCGCGAAGCATCGACCCAAAAGGTCTCTTTGAGATCGGGCGATTTCGTTATCAAGGAGGCAACTACATCGTCGAAATCGAAGGTGCTGGTTATCTCCGAAAAAAGATCCCATTGCGGCATACGCGCATCGAATGGATTTAGAAGAATGTCGCCTTCTTGATAGTATTCCTCCGTGAACTCTCCGGCGGGGTCGTAGACTATGGCGCGCTGGCCCTTCGCTCGCGCGGTATCGAGTAGTTCCTTTATGGCGACTCCCTTGCCTTGTCCGGTAGCTCCGCAGACCATGAAATGCGTCGTCTCTGAACCGGCGACAATAGGAACCCCGCCGATGGTAATATCACTCGCTTTGCCGGTCGTCTGTAAGAGCCGTGTTAATTCTTCCGCAGAGGTCTTTTGTGCGCCGCGCAGGAAGGTCGATTCGGTGGTCTTCGCCTCCATTATCATGAGTCCCTTTATAATGGCTATTGAGGCGATGATAAAGATAAGGAGCGCGGCTATACCCGCATAGAGCATGTAGGTGTTATGTTGTGCGATCACGGGAGCAAATTGTTCGTCGATTATCTTCTGTGTGAGGGTAAAGTGTTCTCCGTCTATAAGGCATCGCTTTGAATCCTTGTGGAGCACCTTCATTACCATCGCGCATTTGTATATTCCGCGATCAGATGAATCGGTGTTTCTCTTGTAGGCGGATAGCGGTAGGATGACCGCGACAACCAAGGCGATTATAAGACCCAACAAGATGCTCTTCCCGGAGCTTACTTTACGCTGAATAGCGACACTGCTGTCAATCGGCTTTTGCATAGTGGCCCTCCACGAATTTCTTGAATTCCGCGAGCTTCGCCACGGTAGCCTTGTTCTGTGTATCGTGGTTGTATTGTGAGTCCTTTTGTGTGACCATGAGGAAGAGGCTGTAGGCCAAGTATAGTGTTCGGTCAATTTTGGCGTCCCGGTAGTATTCCTCGAACGATTTCTTTGGGGGTGGGAGTTGAAGCCCGGTGGTCATGAGTTCGACACATGCCTTGCTAAAGCTGACTCCCTTGCTCTCGGCATACTGCGAGATCTGCGCGTCGATCTCCTCGGGGATGATGATCGTTTTTCTTTCCATGCTTTTCTCCGTTCATACCGTGTTATGAACCCACATGGGCCAGAATAGCAGCCTCTTTGCATAAGTCAAGTTTTATCGGTATGTTCATATCGTAGTATGAGCCTTGTATGTTGTAATATGTCTCGTCATACTTCGGTATGAACTCTCGTCGCGTGGCGTATCTACGGGCCGCTACAGGCTAATACGAAGTATAGCGTTAGGTGTGCGTATTTCTGGCGGGGGCTTGCCTCCGCCAGCGGGCTAGCTCGGTCCCGAAAGGGAACGAGCGACGACCGAGGGGCCAAGTGGTAGTGAGAACATCGCCCGAAAGGGGGATGATCGAACGACGGAACGGCATCGAAGATGACGAGCCGAACCACGGCCCCGCATGACCGAAAGACGGCCGCAAAGCGAGACGGCTGAGGGCATGGAGTTCCACATTATCGGGTACGGGCGGAAGCCCGATTCGTTCCTGTTTTTGATTCTGTTTCCGGTTAGTCGAAGAGATCGCAGAGCGCGTCAATATTCGATACTTTTTGAATCGCGGCAAGCATCATGTCTTGGTCAACTTCTTGCGTGATTATATCTTGTGTAAAGCGGTCTACCATTTACAGGTCCATTCCTTTCGATTTCGGTATTGTACTATTCGTCTTTTCTGGCTTCAATGTCTCAACGAATTTCTTGAGGCTATCGGTGCTGATACCGCTCTTCATTGTCTCTCCGTAAATCGCTTCACGATGTTGCTGGTGGTTGTTCTGAATTATGAACAGTTCCGCTTTCTGTAAATTGACTTTATCTTCCGCCGCAAGGTCGCCGACTTTCTTTTCATATTTTCCAACTTCCGCGTTCGCATTTTTGTAAAGATTGTCGAGGTAGTCACGACCCTTGCCGAATGCTCCGTTTTTGACTTCATCGACAAGCGTTTTGTCGGCGAACTTGGAGAGAACGATTATCTGCTTTTCCGTGAGCGGTTTTTCGCTATAGTCGCGGTCTATCTTTGCGTGCAGTTCCGCGATGTATTTTCTGCCTTCGCCGGGGTTTCCTTCCTGCACCGCTTTCTTGACATTTTCAGGAGCGTATTTGTCTACTACGGTCTGTTGCTTTTCCGTGAGCGGTTTTTCGTTGTATTCCTTCTCAAGTTTCGTATGCAGACTGGCGATGAAATCGCGGGCCTCACCGTAGTTGCCGGTGCGTACCGCTTCCTTGAGTTTTTCGTCGCCGTGTTTGTCTATCACCGCTTGCTGTTTATCGGTAAGGGGCTTCGCCTTGTAGTCCTTCTCGGCCTTCTTGAGTATTTCGTCAAGTTGCTTCCGGCAGAAAGCATAATCGCCGGTCTTGATCGCTTCCTTCGCTTCGGGGCTTCCGTGTTTCTCAAGAACCGCATGTTGTTTCTCTGAAAGCGGTTTCAGATCACCCCATTTACCGGGTTCCTTGAGCGACGCTTCTATGTAACGAAGCGCGAGCGCTTCGTTCCCGGATTTATGAACCAGATAGGGCGCGCTTTCGGCAAGAAATGTCTTCTGAGTTTCATTTAGTTTCGCGCCGTCTTTGTTGTCGAGGCCGGAACGAAGTTCCGCAAGATATTTCTGAGCGGGTTCGGGGTTCTTGGGGTCGTGTTTGATCGTTCCTTTATCGACGGTTTCGACGCCGTAGATTTTGAGGTGCAGTTGGATGTTCTTCGATTCCAACGAAAGTTCTTTGGGGAGATCGGTCGTCGTCGGAACCGCTTTAAGGGACTCGACGCGCGAGACATTGGTTTCGATGTAGCGGTCGAGTGCTGCTTTATTCGAGAATTCGACATAGTTTCGGTTGTCGGCCGGGAACTTTCCTTCTGCGTCGCTCGGGACTACCGAGTGATTCATTTTCTCGTCGTAGTAAAGGCGCTGTTTGCCGTCCATAACTGTTTTTTCCTCGTGAGGCGTTGTTGTGGCTCTGTGTTCATTTTCTATGCGGTGTTGTATTTCGGCGTCTATCATTTTGCGGGCCGTCTCGATGTTGTTGGCCTCGGGGACATCCCGGCGGTTACCGCCGATCTTGGAGTCGTCGAGGGCAACGACCACTTCGCCGTAAGAGGGGTCGCCCTGTTGTCTGATCGTAATGCTTCCGTTCTCGTGCGCGCCGATGAAGCGGTCTTGATATTTCTCGATTTGCTTCCAATCGTCGTGCGGAGGATGAAGTCTGTCCGCTTCCTCACGGCCGGGAACCGGGGTGTGAGTCCATTTATCGGGAGAGGGGGCCTGTTGCTGTGCCGTCTCTTTTTCAAGGGCAGCAAGGTGCTGTCGGGCAACCTGCATGTCGCCCATGTTAAGCGCGGCAAGGGCTTTATCGGAGCCGAATTCCGCGATAAAAGAGTGGTCGATCTCGGAGAGCGGCCGGAACTCCTTGAACCGCTCCGGCTCTTTGACGGCCGCCTCGATGAATCGCAGGGCGACGGCGCGGTCATCTTTGACAAGGTATTCGTATTTGACCGGCAGGGGGGCGTTCTCAAAAACGAATTTATCCTGCGTCCCGTTCAAGGGGAGCGCGTCGTCTTTGCTACCCAAATTCTCGCGTAGTTGGTTGACATACTCGCGCCGGTCCCCGGCGGTCATTTCGAGTTTATCGAGTTCGTAGGCCGCCGCGAAACGACCGGCGAGGATATGTTCGTGAGTTATGTCCTGCGGGAGGTCGGTTGAAGAGGGGATCGCGCGGATCTCTTTCAATGTTTCATCCCAGCGACGGACGAAATCACTGCGCTGTTCTTCCGTAGGAAAATGAAAAAAGACTCGGCCGTCTTCCTTGATGGGAAACCAAGAATCGGTCACTCCCGTCACTTGATTATCTTTGCTCTGTTCGAGCTTGTTGCCGTTTTCGCTGGAACTCGGATAGAATTGATAGAAAGTGCCGCTCATGGCCTCCCTCCCGAGAGAAATTAAGCGTTGGCCGGGTTACTTCTCGGCTTTCTTTTTGCCTGCTTTCGGCAGTTCGCCTTTGAGGTGCCTTTCGGCGATGGTGAGCTGGCCTTTGAGCCACTTCGTAAAGTCGCCGGTCAAGTCCATTTTGAACCCGGCTTCTTTGGCCGCGCCGATGATCGCAAGGTGTCTTTCGTAAAGGTCAGGGGCGATCTTGAACGACACTTTCTTCATCTGCGATCTGGTCCGCTTCTCGATCTTGAGCATTTGTACCATCGTTGCCTCCTTCGGCGGTTATAGGGTTAGGGCGAATCAACTGTTTTTTGACCGGGGCGGAAGTAGCCGCGCCGCACGGCGGGGCCTTCTTGTAGCCTTCGTAGTATGCGAGAACTTTGTTGACATAGTTCCGCGTTTCGGGGTTGTCGGCGATCCGGCCGCCGAGGAGCGCCGATTTCTCGGTGCTGTGGGAGCCGCCGTTGTACCCGGACACGGCGCGGAGGAGATCGCCTTTCGTGTAGGTGAGGAGCGCCGCCATGAAGCGCACGCCGCACTGTATGTTCGTCGCCGGGTCGTACATGTCTTCGTACTTGCAACCGAGGAGTTCGGCTGTCCGGGGCATGATCTGTAAAAGGCCGCGCGCGCCGACCGGCGAGGTGGCCTTGGGGTTGCCGCCGCTTTCCTGTGTCATGAAGGCGAGGACCAGCGCCGGGGAGATGTAGTATTTCTGTTTGCCGACGATGTAGGGATTGGCGGCGATGGCCTTGCGGATGGCCGGAAGCTGGTCACAGAGGGCCGGGGCTTCCGCCGGCGCGGAAGTGACCAAGTGCAGTGTGAGAAAAAGCGCGGCGATCATTTATTTCATAGGGCTGGTGTTGAGCATGTTGTTTATCTCTTTGTTCTTCTTCATTTCTTCGGTGCGTTTCTTGTAGGCATCGAGGAAGCGGGCGTTGCCTTGGCGCACCTGCTCCTCTTCGAGTTCCTTCTTGACATATTCGGCCTTCTGGATGTTCGACATCGTTTCGAGAGATCCCGCTTGCGATTGTTCGAGGCCGAGTTGGATAGCCTGCCCCTGCGCGGTGAGGTTTTTTGAGCGCTGCGCTTCGGCGAGGTACTCCTTGACGGCCATATTTATCATGCTCGCCTGAACGGTCTTGAAGGAAAGTTCCTGCGCAAGGCCGCTCTTGACGAGGGCGGCCGTGTATATCTGGTCAACGGCTGTCGGCTCGTTGTCGAAGCCGTAGTATTTCGACATGAGTGGTGCGACTTTGGGGTAGACATGCGCCTTCATCATGCCGGAAGCGAGGCCGACGATAAAACGGTTGGTCTCCCTGTTCCAGCGGCTTTTGTAGGAAAAGAATTTGTCGTCGCCGCTTGCAATCATTTCGGCGTTGTCTTTGAGTTCGAGGATGGAACTTTCAAGGCCCGGGCAAGTGCCCGGAAAGCCATTACAGAAGCCTTCTTTGAGGTCCCGTAAAAGTTTTTCGGGGCTGTAGTCGGCGATGCTTTTTCCGATCTCGTAAAGGCGGCGGCTGGTGTCGAGAGTCGCGTTGGCTATGTCGATGGTTTGCTTTGCACGCGGGATTATCTCGGTCATGATGATGTTGTTGCCGAGCTGTTCTTGGGCGACGATCTGAGTCAGGGCTTGTATCTGTGTCGAGAGGAGCGCGTCGGTCGTCGGGGCGTCAACGATTAATTGGCCTGCCGCGAAGCGGCCGGACAATATCAACACCGCGATAATGGCAATACGGATATTTCGCATGGTTATACACCTCAAAATGACAGTGTAATTATAGTTGAGAATATCAACATTGCAAGAAAAAAATATGATATAAACTTTCAACAGAAATGTTGAAAGATACGGCGTTCCGCTGGGGTTTGCCGGGGGTTCGGTTGATGCCCGGAAAATGTGCATTTTGACCATGCGAAATTTATTGACTTCCTCCGGCGGGATGCTACACTGATCGTACTGGCGAGAGGGGCGGCGAAAGCTGCCCCATTTTTTTTACTCCAAGACAAACGATTTTCCGAAACGAAGGTCTCCGGCTTGGCTCGGTGCGTGTTGCCGCGCCAGCGGCCTCTTGCGCACCGAGCGGTATTATATTCAAGCAACCGATGAATTGGCGGCGCTCGTCGGGGTGGTAGCGAATAGGTAGATGATGGGGGAGTCGAGTCCGCTCCCTCTTGCCAGTGTCGCCGAATCGAGACGGGCCGAAGGCTGGTCGAGTGAGGCGAAGGTATTGGGAATGAAAATGGGTTGGGTATGGGCGGAACGCCCATCCGATTAGGAAAGGGTGTCAAGCATTGAGCCGTGGGATTGTTACGAGGGGCCAATAGCTCGCCAGAGGCGAGCGTGGAATGGGTACGGGTGCGCCGTAGGCGCTAACCCGTCCTTATAAGGGGGGGGGGAGCGGAATGTGACTAAAACGCGCTACGCGCGAGGCGGCTCCGCCGCCGGGGTTCCGCCCTGCGGGCGGCCGAATTCAGGCGCTACGCGCCAAATGCGCGCTCCGCGCGCAGATCGAGCGGCCTCCGGCCGCGCCGGAAATTGAATTCCATTCGCGCGCGCGAGGTTGTCGTAGTTTTTTGTTTTGATGTTTTACTAAGAGAGAGAGTACAGAGAGAGGGAACGGGTGGAAACCCATGATTGTGTCGGGTGGAAACCCATGGTCATGTCGGGTCGAAACCCGGTATTAAGTGAAGAGTCTGCAAAAAAACGGGTGGAAACCCATCTTTTTTCTTGACAAACGGGTGGAAACCCAGTATTAAGCGGGTAGAGAACGGTCTTTGGAGGTCGATCCTGTGGGGTTTCTCGTGTCGGAAATGTCTTTAATGTGTTTGCAACATATTGATATTGTTAGGCATCGGGTGGAAACCCATGGTTGTGCAAAAAACATCGGGAAAAATGACCGGGCGCGTTGTTTTTTGAAATTAGATGCCTGCGATAGTCTTTTAACTATATGAAATTATTATGCATCGGGTGGAAGGCTAGTGTTGTGTTTTTGCCGTGGGAAAAAACGGGCCGACAGCAGAGCGATTGCAGCGAATGGTAAAAATAACCGTTGCAACTTATTGATATCGCTTGGCATCGGCTGGAAACCCAGTATCATGTCGGCTGGAAGGCTAGTATCGGGGGTGAACGATGGTAAGAAGTGAGAAAAAAGGCGACCGCCTACCGGCTGGCGCTCTCGTTATCCGTGGCGGAGATAGCGATTCCATCATCATGCCCAAGCCCATCGTAGAAGAAGAATTTTACGATCTCACCAAAGACGACCGCTCCATCCAGTATGAGATGAACATGATCGAGCTTCCCTTCTTCTGTCGGGATGACCGCCTCCGTGAGAATGTGACGAAGGTGTACTATTTCTCGCCCGACAGGCAAAGCTACATCAAGGTGGTCCCGAGCGTGTCGGAGGATACCGGGTATAAGATACCGCAGGATTTCGACGAGCGCATTTTCTATGCGATCATGGTTTTGCATAAGCGACAGGGCAAAAAAATTGTGGCGACGATATGGGAGTTGCTGAGTCTCGCGGGGGTAGACAGCGTAAGCACAAAAGAATATGCCCGCGCGAAAGAGGCGTTGAACCGGTTGCAAGGAACCCGCTACCTCATGCAGGGAGTGTTGTACAACAAGGAGCAAGGGACCGTAGAGCAAAAGGAACGGAAGCTGAATCTCATACAGCAGCTCGTTTTCTACACCACAGCCAACGCACCGGAGGAGTTGCAGGATTATTTCAACGCCCGCCGGAAGGAGGTCGTCTGGATCGTGCTGTCGGATTTTCTGCACGAGCACATCGAGGCGCGCGGCTTCCTCTGGTACGATAGTCAGAAGTTGTTGGAGGTCTCAAGCGCGACGACGCGAAAATTGTACCTGTTGTTGGAGAAGTGGCGCGGAGCGGAACACCTTATGACGGTATCGCGGCCGTCCCGGTTTTTCGCGTCGCGGATACCGTTGTCGTGGGTAAAGAAAAATATTGCGTACACGGTGGCCGCCCTTGAGAAATCAGCGGGAGAACTACAGAGCAGGGGCATGATCGGCGGGTGGCATCTGGATAAAAAGGCGGGCTTGGAGAAGTCGGAGCTTCATTTCTTCTTTCAGGAACAGACAAACAGCGCCCGGCTCGATGTCATGCGGAAACTGAACGCGGCGCTGGCCGTGAAAACGGGCATGGAAGAGCGGGAAATGTACGGTATCGAGGACCGGCAGACAACTGTATTCGATATGTCGGCCGAGACCGTGCAGATCGTCCACGAGGGCATCGAGAAGATCCTTGAGTTGTTGCCCGAAGCCTGTACTACCGACGATTGGAAGAGGAAGCTGGAGCGGTGGTTGAAAGATAAGGGCGAGGGCTATGTGATATCCAACATCGAGTATACCGTGAAGAGAGCGCCTACAAGTTTTGCGGGATTCCTGCATGGGGCGCTCGAAGGCGATTGGGGCGCTGAACTGCGGGCCGAGAAGTTGCGGGACCAGAAGACGGCCGCGATAGCGGCGGGCAAGTTCACGCTGGACGATGTGCGGGAATGGTGGACCTCGCTGTCGAGAGAATCGA
This sequence comes from uncultured Spirochaetales bacterium, assembly GCA_964412895.1. Lineage (GTDB taxonomy): Bacteria > UBP6 > UBA1177 > UBA1177 > JAKLFG01 > CALMRE01. The sequence continues at coordinate 22,408 of CAYPQK010000009.1, read as the reverse complement.
AAGCTCTTGTGTACTGCGGTTTTCAGGAAAAGGTGTTGTTCGACTTCACCCGGAAGCACGCCGATCTGAGCACCGAAGAAAAGAACCGCTGGGAAGATTTTAAGGTTGCCGCGTACCGAAGTTCGGGAACCGGCTCATAATACGGGATGTATAGCCACGCCTCTTCCCCCGGCCGGATGTCCGGCCACGCGCTACGCTCTTTGCGAGGGCTTTTCTTGCGTCGTCGTCTCAATAGCTATCAGCATCAAGTCCTTGTGCCTGTCTTCGGTATCCAACCCGAATCTTTCTCCGCAAGAACAATTCACGATCACCAAACAGCAGGGTTGCGCCTTCAAAAGGATATGAGTTTCCCTGCATCGAGGACAACGGTAGGCGTTTGTTCCGAAGGGAACTACCAAGCGAAACTGTTCGCCTCCCAAGGTGGCGGTCCTGTCCGTGAAAACGATCTTGCCGTGGCCCTCGGCGAAGTCCTTGAACTGTCCATGCTCGATCATGCGGCCACCCCCCATGATGTGATATTGTGATATATCGTACTTGTGATAAAGTGTTTTTTCATAGGTCCATGCCCTTGTTTTTGGGTTTGTCGGGGGCCTTTAAGGGAGTCAGCGCTTTTTGGATTCGGAGGCTTACGGTGCGTTCGGCGACCTTGCGAAGTGCTGCTTGGAGGTCTTTTCTCTCGTAATGTAGCAGTTCGCGGGAAGACTTGCCTTCGACTATCTCGAACTGCACTCCGGTTTCGCGGTGTATATAAAAAGCATGAGAGGTGGCCGTCTGGCGCTGTAGCTCAAAACCCGCTTTGTAGAGAAGAGAGCGGCATTCTCCGACCGTAAAGGGCCGCTGGGGATAGTCGGCCGCTTTTTCGGCGAGTTTATCGAATTGGGCAACCATCAGCCTTTCGCGCCGTCATCGGGCATGTCGTTACCGTATTTGTTCTTGAGGACATCGACGGCTTCTTTCCAAGCGCCTTCGGCCGTGTGTTCGTGCTGAAAAAACCGGTAGGTTTTCGGTGCGGCACGGTGGCCGTCAACAACCAGATCTTCCACGAAGAGGAAACAGGCGCAACGGCCGGTTTTGACTTCAAGGCCGAAGGCGTTGGCTGCGTAGTGACGCGCGAGTTCTTCAAAGGCTTTCGCGTTCTCGGTGTCTTTGGTGAGGAGCCGGACATTACGCGGAAGGCGCTGGCCGTCGAGTTCGTTCCTCATTTCGTGTTCGATGCAGAAGGTCTCGAAGCGCTCCTCGGTGGTGTGGTCCATGGTGTCGAACTCGAAGGTGAAAAGCGCGGTGAGTTTTGCGATCTTCATTTTATCTCCCCCCGTTTCTTGAGGTCGGCGATGACAAGGCGTTCGACATATTTTGAAAAGCTCTTGACGCCCTCGATCTTCTCATCGAGTAGCGCCTTGTTCGCCGTCACCCAAAGCGGCTTGTCAATGTGTATGCTGGTGCGGAATATCCGGGAACGCGCATCGGTTCCCGTCTTTTTCGGTGTCGCCTTTCGAGCCGTCATGGGAGCCCTCCGTGGACATTATTAGCGTCGTTCGTGTGGTAGAGTAACCGCATTGTTAATAATTGTCAAGAAAAAACTCAAGGGAGTCGGGGTGCTGTTATATATTCCTCAAGGGCCGGGAGCGGTACGCCGAGATCGTAGGCTATGTCGAAGAGCGTTTTTTTCTCCAGCATTCGGGTTATCCGGTCACGGCTAGGCATGATATAGTAATGATGACCGGGGCGTCGGGGATTTCTCACGCCGGAGGGCGGCAGCTTCCGGCGAGGTCGTTTACGCATTACGAAGTCGGCGGGTATGAGCTGGGGATGTTCGGTAAGGTAAAGATATAGTGTTGCGTAGCTGCAATCAAGCATTCCCGCAGTCACGGTCTTGCTCTGTGTTTCGGAGAGGAGTTGTGTTATGCGGCCTTGATGATGGTCGAGCATTCGTCTGTAGTGACGACGTGGTTTTCCGCTCATATCGCTATCGACCCGTTCGCGCTTTTTGGTCTTTATCAAGGGCCTTTCTTACATTCTCGTCTCTCTCTTTTTTCTTGTCCTTGCGCCATTGCCACGGCGCGGCCGGGGCAGGGTCGGCCCAAAGGCCGCGCTTCGCGGTACGGGCTTCCTGTTCGAGACGGCCAAGATCGGTACAGAGCGGTTCGAGTTTGCAGTATTGAGGGTAGCGCCACGCGAGACCAGCGGCGACGAGCTGTTCGTTGACGCTGCTCCCCTCCCCTGTCCGGACGATACCGACCTCGCGGCCGTAGCGATCGGAGTCAATGATCTCGACGCTGGCCTCCTTGCCGAAGGCGATCTCCGAGGTCTTCTTCTTGGCCGCCTGTCCGAAGTCTTGAGCCGACTCCGGGGAGTCGATGCCGTAGAGCCGGACCTTGATCTCGTGTTTGTCGGCCGTAAGGATCTTCACGGTGTCGCCATCGGTCACGCCGACGATGCGGCCGGTGACTGTGCCGGCGGCGAGGAGCGACAGAGAGAATAAAGTGATAAAGAAATAATGTGATATATGTTTCTTCATTCCACCCACCCCCATAGGCTTACAGTATCAAGGCGCAGTTGCAACCGGGATGTGCGCCTATTCTGTGGTCGTCGATGTCGTTCAAGAGTAGATCGCCGTCGTCCAGCTCGTCATCGGTTATGGTGTCGTCCGGCTGTTCCGTGTCGGTATCGGGCTTTGTGTCGGCGTCCTTTACGGTGTCCTTGTCGGTCTTCACATCCGGCGTTTCATCGGTGACGAGATCCGCGTCCGTCTCTTCGTCGGCCGTTCCGTCTTCGTCGCTGGCGATCTCGTCAACGATTTGGTCCGGCTCCTCGATGTCGGGGAGGAGTTCGTCTTCGTCGCCGGTAAGGGCGTCGTCCTGAGCGATGGTATCCGCGTCCGGTTCTTCGGTCTTCGTTACCGTTATCGTGTAGCCTGCGTTTTCGATCCCCGCCTCGGTCTTGTCCTCAATGACTATGTAGATCGGGTCGTCGCTCCCGGCGATCACCTCGGCCGTTTCGGGCTGGCCTTCGCCGAAGAGATCCCCGGAGCCGATGCAGGCGTTACCCGCGCCGCAGGAGCCTTGCTGAATCTGTACGAAGATGTCTACCCCGGCGGCCGGGGTAACGATTATCTGGTAGGTGTCGCCCGCTGTAGGAGCTGCGATGATGTAGACAACATCGCCGCCGGTCGCTGTGGCGGCCGAACAGCCGACGCCGTAGGTGTCAATGGAACTCGGCCGCCCGTGGAGATCGCCCGTATCGGAGTACGGCAACCCATCAATGGCGATGCCGGTATTGCAGAGTCCCTCGATGGCGGTCCCGGCGCAGGCTCCGGCGGCATCGCAGGTGTCGGGGTCGGTCAGGGGGTTGCCGTCGTCGCAGGAATTGCCCGCTGTAGCCGTGAAATCGTCGGCCGGGCAGTCATCCCCTACCCCGCCGCAGTCCTCGGCCGGGTCACAGGTGCCGGTTGCCGCACGGCAAACGCCGGTCAGTTTCAAGTCCTCCGGACAGACGGCCGAGGAGCCTGTACAGAGTTCAACGGCGTCGCAAGTACCCGCCGCAAGGCGGCATTCGATTCCCGAGGCTACCAGCTCATCGGTCGGGCAATCGTCGTTCGTTCCGTCGCAATTCTCAATGATATCACAGTCGCCGGCGGATGCGCGGCAGACCGCCGTTGACTTCGCATCGTCCGGGCAGGCGGCCGAGTCGCCGGTACAAATCTCGGCCGGGTCGCAGGCACCCGCTGAGACGCGGCATTCGGTCCCTAGACCGACGAAAAGGTCTTCGGGGCAGTCGTTGCCCTCGCCATCGCAATTTTCGGCCGTGTCGCAAATCCCGGCGGCCGGGCGGCAAGGACCGATAGATTTGATGTCGGGGGGGCAATCGTCGTTCGTCCCGTCGCAGGTCTCGGGGTAGTTGCAGACCTCTATACCGTTACGGCAGACCGTTTCGTCCCCATGCTTGAGGTCGTCGGGGCAGGCCGTGTTGGTGCCGTCGCATTCTTCGGCCGTGTCGCAGTCGCCCGCCGCTATGCGGCAGGTGGTCCCGGCTTCGACCCGGTTATCAAGGCAGTTTTGCGCCCCGTCGCAGGTGTTGGGCAGATCGCAGGCGTCTTCGGTCTGGTCGCCGCAGGCGGCCCCGACCTCCGCCGTGGGATATACGCATTCGCCCGTATCGGTGCAGGTGTAGCCGGTCGTGACATGACAGACGCCGGGCGCATCGCAGGCGGCCGTACCGCAACAGTAGCCTCCTGCGCAGTTGCCCGATCCGCATTGTTCGTCGGCGTCGCAGGTATCGCCGGAGTTGCCGCGATAATACTGGACCGCCCGAACCCGGTAGGAGCGGTATTCAGGAGCCGGGTCGTAGGTCTGATAAACCATCAGGCCGGTCCCGTTCGCGGTCTTGAGGGCCAAGTCGATCTCTTCCGCGTTGTTGGGGCTGTTGGCTATGTCGAACGCCGTTGCCGCCGTTCCGTCGAGAGCGACTTCGGCACCGTGTAGGGAGGTCACGAGATAGCCGCCGTTAAGAGATACTGCTTGGTACGCGAGTACCATACCGGAGCCGTCGAAGGCGGCGCGGGGGAGGCTTTGTGCGTATTGACCTTCGGCGTAGGCGGCCGGGTCCGCCGTGAGAGGATCTAACCCGGCATCGAGGAACATCCCGGCGACATCGGCGGTCAGTGCATCGTAGTTTTCCCAAGAGACGAACCAGCCCGCTTCGGCCGCCGCGACATGTGGGTTCAACTGTTCACCGGTCCCGTCGTAGATCAGGCGGCCGATGGAGTCGTAGATCGCCCCGTCGCCGTCGAGACGCGCGCCGTAGATGTCGTTGTTGACCCCGCCGCGCCGGTCGGACCATAAACAGAGGTAATTCCCGTCGTAGTAGGCGCAGGAGGGGGCAAATTCGGCCGTGGGGTTCGCCGACACTTCAATGGGGGTCGCATCGAGGAGGCTACCGGCCCCGGTCACGCGGGCCGCGTAGATGTCGGCGTTACCGGCGCCGTAGTCTTCCCACGCTATGAGGTAGTCGGTTCCGTTGGCCGTTATGGTGGGGTTCTGCTGATCGGAAGCGTCCGCATTGATATTGAAGATCGCATAGACGCCGCCGCCGCTCGAAATGCGGCGGGCCCGGATATTGGCGTCGGCTCCCGCGCGGTCCTCCCAAGCGACCAGCCACGAGGTCCCGGCGGTCGAGACGACCGGTTTCAGTTGGTCGCCCGCTTCGGCGGTCACCACTATGGGGGAGCCGTCAAGGATGTTGCCTTCGCTGTCGGCCCGCACCGCGTAGATGTTCGCGTCGGCCGCGCGGTGGTCTTCCCATACGATCAGGTATGTACCACCGAGGAGCGAGACTTGGGGATGATACTGGCCGTTCGCCGCCAGCGAGATAGGTTCGCCACCCGCAGGGGTGACGGCCGGGGTTCCGCCGGCGGTCACTACCAACGCGCCGTAGATGTCTTCGTTGTCGTCGCCGTTCCGGGTATCGGTCCATGTCACCAGATAGTTCGAGACGCCCCGGACAATGGAGGGGTCCGATTGATAGGCGCTGGTGTTACAGATAAAGAAACCGGAAATGTCGTAGATGCCGCCGTCGTTGCCGATCCGAGTACCGTAGATGTCGGAGTCGCCGTTGCGGGTGTCGGCATAGGAGATCAGGTAGTAGGTGCCGTCCCATGCTATCGAGGGGGTACGCTCCTCGGCGATTGAGCTGGTCACATGGTATTCGGTTACATCGTAGTCGGCTTCGATCTTTGCCGCGTAGATATCGGTGCTTCCGCTCCGGGTATCTTCGTAGGCCACCATGAAATCGGTCCCGTTGGTCGCTATGGCCGGTTGGGTCTGTTGCGACGATGACGCCGCAGAGATCGGGAAACTGATCGAGATCGTCGGGGTCTCTTCGGTCGTCACGGTGAGGCCGTAAATGTCGCTTTCTCCATTACGACCGTCTTCCCACACAACGGCGAAGAGCCCCGTCTTCGCGGCGACATCGGGGGTCCGCTGATCGTAGTCCCCGGTGTAGAGAGCGAGATCGGCGGCGTCAACGACGCCGGAGGCGGTCACATGGCGGCCGTATATGTTGTAGCTCACACCTACGCCCGGCTTATCGTACCACACGACCAGACACAGGCCCGCAGAGGTACACGCTATGCGGGGTCGTTGTTGGCTCACGGTATCAATGGGGGTTACCCGTACCTCTTCGCCCACGGTGCCATCGGTCCCGATGGTCGTGTAGACGACATCGTTCTCGGTGGTGGACCCCATCATCATCTTGAGTGCCTTGGCCGCGCCGTCCCCCGAGTCTTCCCACACAACGATGTATTGGGTGCCGTCGAACGCGATATCGGGCTTGCCTTGGTCGCCCGGCATGACGGAAACCGGAATGCCGGTCGGGTCGAGAATTTCGCCCGTAGGGGTCACGCGGGCCGCGTAGATGTCGGAACCGATGCCGCTCCTGTTGTCTTGCCAGACGACCATGTAGTTGGTGCCGTCGAAGGCCACCGAGGAATAGGTCTGGCTGTCGCCCGCCACGGCGGAGATCGGGAGGTCAAGGTCTATCTCGGGTGAGATGTAGGGCGCGTCGCCCGCCGACGCGAGGTTTACCGAAGCGATCGGGACGCTGGCCGAGGCGTCAACGGTGCAGGAAACGGCGGCTACGGCCGCAACGATGGCAAGAATCAGTGTTCTCATGGGGTCCCCTCCCTGTAAGAGTCTTTTGTTATTTCCGGTGGTGTTCTATGCCTTTTTCTCTGTGTCCTTAGCTGCGTCCTTCGCCTCTTTCGTTTCTGCGGCTATAACTTCCATCTGGTTCTGAACGGCTCTTTTGAAATCCAAGGGGTCCGCAATGTTCTTATAGAAGTAGCGCCAGCCACCGGTAGCGCGAATGGCAATGGAGCCGAACCCGAACATTCTGCCGATGACTCCTTGCGTGACGCTGAACCCTTCTACGCGCGCTATCAGGGTATCGAAAGAATATCTGCTTATGATTCCCGTTTTACAGATAACGCGCTTATTGGTCACGGCGAATTCGCTTGTCTTGATAAGGAGAAGATCATAGACAAAGAAGATCGGCAACAACACAAAACCGATAAGGAGCAACATCAGAAGAGAACAGACAAGAACATCCCGCGCCAAGAAAAACCAGTGAAGACGAGCACGATAGAGAACCGTTTCGTCTTTGAGTAGATTACTGTCGATAAAGCTCATGCGGTCCCCTCCCGGTAGTCGAGTAATTCACCGATTACGGCCAAAACATTTCTCTTCTCAATCCGTCGTCACACTCGGCTTTAGTCAACCCGCTTTGGTGGACGACACACGATTCCGGTGCATCGAGCGGATTGGAACAGTAATACAACCTGTAGGTGCCTCCGGTTTTCTCGCAGTATCGGCGTTTGATTGATGGCAGAACGCAGTCGCCTTGTGCTACATCATCGGTAATGGCAAGATTTTTGATAAGGCCAAAGTTATCCGTCACTACGAGGGTCGTCTCTTTGGGCAGGAAGTAATAGCGCGAAACGGTAAGGTTGGTCGGCTCGTTATTGTAACAGGTTTTGAATTCGGGGAGATCGACCGTGAAGCGCCGCGAAGTTTCTTTTGTATAGGTGCCGCCGTAAAAGATAAAGGGCGTTGTCCCTCCGGACGGAAGAAAGCCTTCGCAGGTTTGTTCGTACTCGTCACCATTGGGACAGAGTTCGATGAACCCGCTTCCCGGTGTTGCGGTGTAGGAACCGATGGTGATTTGCACGCCCCCTTTAGTCAGAACGGCGCTCTTTATAATTACGCCGCCGTCAGTATCCATCTTCATCCGGGTCAGTTGAAAACGCATCGCGTCGGAACCGGGACTGGCCGTCCGTGAATTAAGAACCGCGACTTCGGTTGTTTCGCCGGATTCCTTAATACGCATGGATTTGGTCGGCGTTGCCGTAAATGTGCGCATATTCCCGGCCGCGTCGGTAACCTCTATTCTGAAACTTTTGTAGTCGCCGCCGGTAGTTCCGGCCGGAACGGTGCCGGTTACCGAAGTATAGGAATAGTCGAGGCTGACATCGGCATCGTAGAAGCTGACAGCGGACGCGACTGAAAGGATGACGGTTCCAGAAGTGTTGTCGAAATAGTTCCGAAAAACTCCTAGAATTTTGATATGCTTTATAAAGCTCAGGGTGTCTTGCGCGTCGAAGGTAAATCCTATGGTATCGCCGGGGTTGTAGTATGCCTTGTTGACCTTGGCCGAAAGAGCCGTAACGGTCGGCGCGGCACGGTCGAGAACAAAAGGAGCCGTGGCAATATTGCTTCCGTTGTTATTGGTAACGACCGCCCGGACATAGTATTTGCCGTCTGTAAGCGCCGAGATGGAAGAATACGGTATTGTAACGGTTCCGTCCACACAGTCGAACGGTGTGGTAACATCGGTCAAGGCAACGACCGGCGGCACTCCGACAAACGCGGCAATAGAGCATTTGCGCGAGGTAATCGTACCGGAAGAGTTGAGGGAGAAGATCACCGATTCGTTCGCGGTTATGTAATTGCTCGCGCCATCGAGTGTGACGCTCACGCTCGGAGGGTCCGCGTCGATAACGAGTTTGCGTTTGAGACATGGGTTGGAGCCGTCAAACGCGCATGAGCTGGTATTGGCGAAATCGTAGTTGCCGTTACCATACAGGTCTTTCGGCTTGAAAAACACATTGCCGTTGAAATCGGTCGGCAGGCCGCTGAATTCGCAGGTCCATACATTATCGACCGTACAGAACATAAAATCGTCGAATAATGGATTGGAACATATCGTCGGGTTGCCCTCGAAGCAATTAGCGGTGGCCTTGGTGACGCCCCCCTGTATCGCCTTCGCCTGCAAGCCGTCAAGATGCGCAAGCGGCGTGTCGAAACTGATTACATAAGTCGCCAGCGTTTCGTATGTATACTCTCCCTGACCGTAGAGGATGGAGAGAAGCGGCGCTACATTGTCGAATTTGAACGAGGTCCCGATGTTCGCGCCTTCCGCGTCTTGGTTCTCCGCCTTGTCTTTCGCATAGAATCGGTAATTGTAGGTTGTGTTGTTGACGCTGTAGGCTACCGAGAACGAAGCGCGATAACTGCCGTCGCCGCTGTTGTAGGTCACGGCCTTTCCCGAGGAGCCGCCATCGGTACAAAATTGCCACGACGGCGAGGTAGAGCTTGACCACTGACAGAAAACGCGGATTACCGAGGTGTTGTCCGTCGTGGTGCCGTTGTCCGTCACCTTGAGGTTTACCGTGAGCGGCGAGGTGTTAAGCACTTTGAGCGCGGGAACAACCGGGGAGGTGGTGAGTATCGTTGTAACGGGCATTGTGACATCAAAGAACCAAGTAAATGAGCGAGACGCGGAGTTCCCCGCGAGATCGGTACAATAGGCGCTCACATTGTTCTGTTCGTCGCCGAGGAAGTAGGACATATCGAGACCTTTAAGCCAGAGATCGAGCTTGGTAGTGTTCTCGGTAATGGAGCTGGCCGCAAAGATAGAAACATCGGTGCTATTGAGCGTATAGACGCAACTGTTGAAATTGGTGTCGGTCGCGGTGAATTGTATAGTGCTGCCGCCGGAAGTTGTGTAAGGATTCCAAGGAGCGGTTTTAGAGGTGGTGACGCGAGGAAAGGCGGGGGCGATGTTGTCGATGGTGAAGGTGCGGATGAACTCGGCCGATTTATTGCCCGCGAGGTCGAACGCATACAACTTAATGGTATAGACGCCATCGGTAGCCCCCGCGCCGTCAAAAGGGCATGAGACCACTTTCGAGGTATCGGTATAAGAAGCACTGCCGCTACAGTCAAGATAGGGAACGCTCGAAAGGAAATATTCGTAGTAGATCGTTCCCGGCTCGTTCAGGGAGAGAACGATGTTGTCGGTCTGGTTCAGGTAGCGGCCGTCATCTTCGAGATTCGTTCCGAGGTAGGGGTCGGCTCCGCCGTTCAAGATCGGAGGAGTACAGTCGAAGGTTACCGACCGGGTAACGGGTCCGGTGAGGTTGCCCGCATAGTCTTCCGCGAAGAAGTCAAAGGAGTACACGCCGTCCGCTATGCCGCCCGCGCCGCAGGCGAACGAAACGGTCTGGTCAACACCGGAATTTAAGGTCAAAAGGACTTGGCTCCCGCTGTTTACGGCGTAGTAGACCCTGTAGAGGTTGGTATCAGCCGCGTTGTAGGTGAATTGTTTGGATGCCACCGCGCCTGTTGGCGCGGCCGAAACGGTAAGTACCGGGGCGATAGCATCGACATAGAAATAGAAGTCTATAACATCAGCAGGGGGCTGAGAAGCATTATTGCTCTCGTCCTCAACCCATGCTTTGATATGGTGTTGGGTGTTAGGCTTGTCGGAATTAAGAGTTTCCGAAAGGTTATTGAACCCGATGTTTTGGCTAGTCTGTGTCGTGGGACCGATTACCTGTTCAAGGTCGCTATCGAGAATATAGTGATAAGTGAAATTGATTGTTCCGGTCCGATTGGGGTCGGCGACATTAGTAAAAACTAGGCTCAAGTCATCTTTGCGCGCCCAAACTTCGTTTGCAAGCACCTGTGGAACTGTGGCTTGTGTTTCGAGCTGAATATCTGCGGTCGGGTTTGTACGGTCAAGGGTCTTGAAGAAATCGAGCGGCTGGCAATCTGTAGCGGTGTCTTTGACATGGTTGTTGCCCGCCTTGTCGGTCGCGGCAAAAACGAAGTGGTAGCGCCCGTCCACCCACGGAGAGAGGTCTATCGCGTGCGGGAGGCCGTCGGAATTAAGGTCGCTGTATTTTTCTTCGTTCACATAGAGTTCGTAGGTGTTGGGGTATTTCTCGGTGAGTTTGTGGGTGATACTCGTTCCGACGAACTCGCTGGTTGTGTTGTATTCAACGCATATCTTCGGGGCGAGGGTGTCAACGGTGACGCTCTTTGTTTCTTCGGTGCTGGTGTTGTTGACATCATCGCTGACTTTGAACCGGAGGTCGTGGGTCGTCTGATCGGCGAGCGTGAGCGCCGCGATGTTGTTGGTGTCGGAGTCCCAATTAAGGCCGCCGTCCACGCTGTTCTTATAGGTGAGGGTCGCCCCTACTCTATCGGTGGCCGTCATGGTGACGGTAAGGCCGGTCTGTGCGATGAATCCTTCGGCGTTGGGGGCTGGGTCGTAGGTATAGCCGACCGAGGGCGCGGTGGTGTCTATCGTCCGGGTGAATCCCTGCGAGCCGACATTGGCCGCCTTGTCCTTCGCGTAAAGGGTAATGGTGTAGGTGCCGTCCGCCGGGATCTCCGAAAGCGCGATGGACCCGGAGAGCGCGGTCCCGGCATTCGGGTATTCGGTGGCAGAGCCGCCGGAGGGCAGTATCGAGTAGTATTTCTCGGCGAGGTTCTCTTCGGCGATACTGTAGTCGAAAGAGAGGGTGCCGGAGATCACTTCGGCGACCGGCGGGGTGACTTCGACGACCGGGGCCGTGGCGTCCTTGACGATCTTAACGGTTTTGAGGCCGTAGTTCCCTTGATTATCGACCACATCGAGGGTGAGGGTCTTTTCGCCGTCGTCACCGGTAACGACGATCCCCTCGGCGGTATAAGTGGAGCCTGTGACGGCGAGGTCTTCGAGGTGTTTCAGGGGATCGGTTTCGAGGAAATAGATATCGAGGGTACTGACGGCGGCCGACGCCCCGAGTTCGACATCGAACCGGAGATCGAGGGAGTCTTTGGTATAGGGGATGGTGCCGGGGTCGGCATAATCGGTGTATGTAGGGGCCGCAGCGGTCTTGTAGGCGAGGTTTTTGACCTCGGGGGCCTGTGAGACTACCTCGATTGGCTCCTCGGCGGCCGGGAAGAGTTCGGAGGTGTCCATTGCGATGTTGTAGATCAAGGTTTGGAAATCCTGATAGGTGTATTCGGTTTGTTCCTCGATGAACTTCTTGAGGGCCACCGCGTAATGATACCGGAACAGGTACGAATCGACCGCGAAGGTCTTTATCTTGAGCGGGTCTTCGTTAGTATCGAGGCCATCAAAGAGTGCGTCGGGTTCGATGAGGTCGGTCCCGAGGGCGTTCAAGATGTCGTCCATGAGGACCGCGCCGTCGCTGAGACCTTCCGTTTCCGCGATGTCGGCAGCGAGTTGTTCCAGCGCCGCGATCGCTACCCATGTAAGGGTGGCGTTCTCGGCGGGCTGACCGGCCAACGGACGGGCATAGGAATTCAGGTCTTCGAGGTAATGGGTCTCGAAGAGGGTCAAGGAGTCTTGTACCGCTTCGGCTTCGGTGCGGCCCTTCTCGATGAGGGCAAGGTAAATGTATTCGCGGATCGTCGTTAAGGGGGTGACATATAATTTTGTGGTGGTCCCGACTTCAACGGTGGCGCGAGAGCGCAGCGGAACGGAGAGGGTAACGACTTTCGCCGCACCGGTCCCGTCTTTGAACAGGGCGGAGGTGTAGTCGCCTCCGGTGACTTTAACGGTGTACTCGCCGGGCGGCAATTCGCCTTCGATGACTCCCGACTCTTCTTCAAGGGTGGCGATCTTCTTGCCGGTCGTGTCGTAGACTTCGACCGAATCGACGCCCGTTATTTTATCGGTGACATAGACTAGGACGGTAACGGGGTTGTGGTTGGCGAGAGTGAATTTAAGGCTCTTGACGGCTTGCTTTATGCCGTTCGAGCCGGTACAGGTCAGGGTGTATTCGCCATCGGCAAGTTCTTCGTCGAGAGTGTCGAGGCTCGCGTCGAACACCTCGGCGTTGCTGTTGGTATCGGTGAGTTCCTTGGTGTAAGTGGCGTCGGCGTTCTTCACGGTGCAGGAAAGCGCGATCAGGGGACACGATTCGAGGGTGCGTTGGGCTTTGACGGTAACGGTGTTGTAGAGGACCGCGCCGTTGGCGGGGGCCTTTATCTCGATGCCGGGCGGGTTCCCTACAGTGTCGAAATCGGGATAGAGGCTGTCTTCGTCGGCATCCTCTCCGTCATTGAGGATGTCTGAGTCGTCCGCCTCGCCGCCCGCGAGGAACTTGGCGGGCGTTACGGCGAGGTGATTGGACCATGTGCCGAGATCGGCTTCGGTGAAATTGGCCGACACTTTCGAGAGCGCCTCCGGGATGAGTTGGCGCAGAATGGTTTCATCGACCGGAAGGATGGGGCCGAATTTGGCGTCCGTGGAGCCGTCGATGATGTTGTTGTCGATCAGATCGGCGAGGAGCGCGGCAAAAAGCGCTTCGGTGCCGAGTGAGGTTTCGGGGGTAACGCTGTTGGCGACCGAGATATCTTTGGCGACGAGGGCGAAAGCCTGTTGCCACAGGTAGATTTTCGTGGAGTCGGTAAGGGTTGCTTCGAGTTTCGTATCGGATTGCTTGTCGAGTTGGAGGTATGCAAGCACCTCGACGCGCGCGGTATCCGATTCATACGCGAACGCGAGCGCGGATATCCAATCTATATAGACGGTCTCCTTCCCGCTTTGAGTAACGGGGATCTTCGCCGCGAGACAGCCGTTGAATGAAATGTCGGTTTCGGTGGCGACCGAGAAGAATGTGCCGCCGCAGACCTTCACGGTGAGGGTCGCGGAGGTGGCGAGGTCTTTTACCTCGAAGAGACCGGCTTCGTCGGTCGTTGTGCTGGCGAGTTCCTCTTCGCCCTTGAGGACGGTAACGGTCGCGGTCTTGAGGATGGAATGACCTTCCAGAGAGACCGTAAAGGTGCCGTTGCCGTTGGGCCGGTTGGACTCGCAGGCGATAGAGAACAACGCCGCAATCATACAGGCAACGATAAAGCGTTTCATGGTAACCCCCATAATGTGATATATATTACAAGTGATATTTATTGCTTTATTCAATTCGTTCTTCCTCTCTATATCCCGGTCTTGTTCTTTTCCAAGAAGAGACAGAATGCGATCAGTTCCTTGTCGCTCATCCTGTCCACGATGTAATAAATCTTTCCGGCGATACTGCGCGGGAAAAAAGGCGTTTCGCCGCGCTCGGCCGCGTGCAGTACCATTGAGTTTATGAACTTATTCACTGCGTCATCCCCGATATGCGGGTTGTCCCACCGTGCCGCATCTTTGTAGGCCATTAAGAAATCCGAAGGATCATAGAACCATGTTTTTTCTAAAAGCTGCGCGTACCAATCCACATCCCCCAGTCTGTCACGAGAAATAGAATATTCTCTTGCGCCGCCAGCGGCAACCATTGCGAGGCCCGTTCCGTTGGCAATCCATCTGCCGAAACAGTGGTCGCCTGTTTTTGTGTTAAGTGGAAGTATCCCCGGCCAAGAGATATTAAGCCGGATTGTGTAGGACACTTCCGCCCATTCCATTGTCGGGCCTTTATATGTCGTTGCCCCCGAAACATTTGATAAATGCCCGTTCAACGGAGTTGAAAAAAGCTCTTCCCATTCTTTCGCGGTAAGAATCTTCATGATGACCCCCCTAGAAGTAGTAACTCTTAACGAACCATGTTGCCCCAAGATAGAGATTGGTTTCGATGTGCATTGTGTTGGGGGACCATGTAAAAACGGTCTGTAGAGAGAGCAAGAGCCACTCCCACGCCCGGTATTGCACATCGAAGCCGCCCGAGACGCAGGGACTGACTCTCGCGTAGTCCGCGCCGTTGAAGTCGGATATGACGAGATTGTTGGCATTAAGAAAAGCGCGCTCGCGGTAGGTCTCGATCAACATTCCGCCTCCGACGATGACATGGGGCGAGAACGCATAGCCGGGATAGACATTGTAGCGCGCGAAGACCTGTAGCTTGTTGCCGAGGTAGTTGAAGTATTCCTTGCCCTCGATGCTGTTGAAGGTGGTCTTGAAGTAGATATCCTGCATGTAGGTGACGCTGTAGGAGACGCCGAGATCGAAGTTGTCGGTAAAGCCGAAGTAGGTAGCGGCCGAGGCGTTCCATGAGGCGAGGACGACGACGGTTTTGTCATCGGTGCTGAGGGAGAGCGGGAAGTAGCCGCCGCCGCCGATATGAAATTGTAGTTCGCCTTCTTCGGCGCGAAGCGCGAGCGAGGCGAAGAGGAGCAATATCGTCAGTAGTCTTTTCATCGTTAGAACCCCACGGTAAGCCGTATTTTACGCATTTTGCCCGACTCTTCCGTTATCTCGATCACATACTCGGGGGTGTAGTCCTTTATCTTGAAGCCGACCGCGCCTTTCAGCATTTCGTCAAACTTTATGCCGTATTTGTCAACCCAATAGAACGAGTCCATTTCCACCTCGGAGCCGCCCTGTACCGCGTAAATTTTCACCTCTTTCAAATAGAAGTAATTCCGGTAGCGGTTCTTGATGAGGAAATTAATTATAATCGTCTCGGGGCCGATCTTGCAGATACGGTCACTCGACAGAAAGACAAGTTCGGTCTGTTCCCGGTTCTTATAGGTGTTGCACATGAAATATTCCCCAAACTCGCGCGTGAGGAATTCGAGTTTCTTGGTCTCGGCGAGTTTGTCGATCTCGCTCATGGCTTTCTTGTGTTCTTCGTGGAGCTTGTTTTTGAGTTCAACGAGGGTGTCTTGCATCGCCTTCTGTTTGTTCGTGAACTCCGGGTAAGTGAAAACGATACGATTGGAGGCTTTGGCGGCCTCCGAGACGCGGAAATTGACTATGAAGGTGATACCGACATTGGTTCTGACTTGCAGGTTGGTATTGAGGCCCCACATTTCATTTTCGGCGACGCCTTGAAACGGGAGCGCCCACACCTTGACGGCGAGAGGGTTAGCCTCGATGTCGGCTTTAAGGAGCGCGTTGTCGCCGATCACCGGATCGCCGAGGAGGGTAACGCCCTCCGGGTATTCGAGGACAAGGACCTCGCCGATGGCGATGTTGACCGTCCGGTAGAGGATGGTATCGGTGTTCTTGAGTTCTATTGTGGCGACCTTCTCGGTAATGGGGATGAATCGGTCGTCCTGTTTTGGGGCCGGTTGTGCCGCCGCCGGCGTCGTAGCCGGGGCCGGGGCGGTCTGTTGTTTCTCTACGGCCGAGAGCGTGAGGCCGAACAGGAGGACGAAGGCAAGGATGGTGCGGGTCATAGCTGTTCCCCTATCAGTGTTATTTATCACTTTCATTCTTTATTTCTTTGCCTCTGCTTTTTCTATCGGCGGTAGGTCGAAGAGTTTCCGGTCTTCATTATCGGTAAGATATTCGTCGAGGCCCTCTTTTAGAAGAGTCCATTCCTTCCCTTCGTCAAATTCCAAGCTGAAGAGAACCTTTCTTCCGGCCATGTCCAGCGCGATCTTTCTGGACCATTCTTCATTGTCCTTGCGAGAAAAAAGAAATTCTCCCACCAGTTTGACTTTGCGGTCAAATGGTGCCGCGTCTCTTCTTCCTGCTAAGTAGCTTTTCTCAACGACACCCTTTCTATACTGTATTTGTCTCTGATATGCCGGGTTTTCGTACCATATACTGCTGTCGATGATTTCGCTGTTCGTTATCGGAACCGCTTTTTCTCCGGCTTTTCTTAATTCGCTGATTCCCGCTAGATCTTTTAACCGCTCCTTCATCATTTCTTCTTCCGTCGGCATTTTCGGCATCTGATATATATTTTGAGTATCGGGTTGTCCGAACAGCTTGATCACGAGAACCGATGAAATGATGAGGGCAACGGCAGCAACCGTGAAGGCGAAATTGCGGAGATTGACGGCGCGGACAACCCGCTCATCGTATGGTGGCTCTGGTTCGGTAGCCTTCTCTGGTTCAGGGGGTTTCCAGCGCGGCCGTCCTTCCGTATCCCATTTTCTTGCTCTAGTCAATCTTGTAAATTCTTCTTCTCTTTCATAATCTTCGTTCCGAGCTGCAATGTATTCTTCGACAAGTTTTTTGTTCTCTGTTTCTTTTTCTTCGGCTGAAAGTTCTTCTATGGTTCTCGTATCGCGAGCTAATTTCTCTAGGCTGTTGTCTTCTTTCATGGTCGCCCCCCTACTCTATATAGATCGTGAATGTAGTTCCCGCGCCGACGCGGTACTCGTACCGCGCGCGTTGCTGTTCGTTCTTATCTTTGACATCTCCGGTCGTGTCGTTGACGACGCCGCTACCCGCCCCGCCGGTCGCGCTCGAAACGAGGTTGTCGAGAACCTTACCGGTGGCGTCCATGACGCCGGAGGTGAATGTGATCTTCGCGTTGTTCTCTATCTCGATGACCTCGGATGGGATGCCGGGGTCTTTGCCGCTGATCGCGTAGGCTTTCACATCGTATTCGGTGTCGCCGATGCGGACCCGGTTGAACTGAACATAGGTCCTCTTGTTACTGAACGACCCGGAGCCGTAGAAGATGCTCCCGGCCGGGATATTCTCGATGTCTTGATTTGCCTCCGCAGTTATGGAGTTTGAGGCCGAGGAGCGTATCGAGAATTTGAGCCGGGCCTTGAGCTGGGTATTGTGGAGCTGTATGGTGTTCGTTTTTTGTGGGCCGGTATCCCGGCCGGTAATACGGATGCCGCCCTTGTTGTCGCCGGTAGAACCGGCGGAGAAAGGCCGGGGCCGGTAACGGAGACTGTTACCTTCCCCGCTGGCGGCTGGGGCGGTCCCTTCTGCGGCGGCGGCTCCGGGGTTCACTTCTTTGTACTGTTCTATGATGTCTTTGTCTTTATAGTAGTTCGCGCCTTTGCCTGTCTTGGGGCGCGGCGCTTGCGCCGTCTGCGGAGCGGCCGAGGGCTGCTCTTCCGGGGCCGGGGTGTTCGCCGCCGGTAACGGGCTTTCCTGCGGAGCGGCAACGGGCCGCCGTTCCTGCATGTTGCGGATGTCCCGCTGATCGTAGGATTTAAGGCCCTCAAGGAGTTTCTTGGTGTTCGATTCGGTGCTCTTTTCCGGTGCGTCGGTGTTGCCGCCGACCAACTTGAGTACAATGACGCCCAAAACGATCACGCCGACGACCACAACCGTAATGCCGGTGAGCTTCCCGGTCTTGGACGAGGTGGCAACCGACTTGACGGCCGGTTTCGCGGCCGGGGTCGGTTTCTGTTCGTCGGCGGCGCTCTTCTGCCGGTCGATGCGGTTGTAAAGAGTGTCGGCAACTTTCTGTGTGGCGGGCGCGGGTTGCGAGGGGTCTTCGCGTTGCTGTTCAAAGGCATTGAAGGGGGCCGTCGCCGGAGGAAGGGCCGGGGGTTCCGCCGGCGCTTCGACGACCAGCGGCTTTTGCTGTTGCAGATCGAAGTTGCGCGAGCGGTCTACCTGCTCAAGGTTCCGCTCCGCTTCTCTGCGCGCGATGATGTCGTCGGCCTGCTTGTCGTTCCCGGCGTTAAAGCGGTCTATCCCGGCAACCACCGCTTCTTGAGCGGTATCGAGCAATTCCGCTATCTTGTCTATCGCCTGATCGCTTATCCAGCCTTTGGCTTCTTCTTCCGTGTTTTCCGGTGGGCGGAAAATGTCATCGGCGGTCATGGAAAAGTCGGTCATTGTTGCCCCTCGCCGAACAGGATGTTGCGTTTAAGGAGGTATGCTTTACGGAGTTCTTCGTCGTTGAAATAATTGATCTGGTAATAATCGACGAGGAGGCCGGAAGTGCTCTTCTCGGTAACGGGTACGGGAACCAAGGCGGCTTGTATGTAGACCCAAAGGGTTCCCGCCTCGTATGGCCGGTAGTCGCCGTTAAAGCCGACTGCCGGGCGGAACGCGAACTTGCCGAGGACCTGAACGGTGAAGGGTTCCCCCTCTTCGCGTTCGCGGGCGATCTGTAGCCCTTCCATGATGTAGTCGCTTTTGATGTTCTTGTCGTACCACTTATCGGCGCGGCCCGCGTCGGCTCGTTCCGCAGAGAGGACCTGTTGCAGTTTGGGAGTCATGAGGTTATAGGCTTCGGCGATGGTGAGCGCTGCGTCGGGGGTTTGCGCGGAGTAGAGTTCGATGAATCGTTGAAGGAAAACGGAAACGGCTATGTCCGATACCTGTGTCGGGGCCGAGACCGAGGCGGGGCAATGGTCTATTACGGTAAGCGGGCGCAGGGTGACCGCAAAGAGCGCCGCGCCGAGGACGATTGAGAGGAGGAGGAGGAGCACCGCGCCGATAAGCACGGTGCGCCGCGAGGAGCGCCGCGCCGATTCTATGGCGTTCGCGGTGTGAGCCTCGAAGAACTTGTTTGCGTTGCTGTTCATGCGGCGTCCTGTGTGATATTGTGATATATATTACTTGTGATAAACATTGCTTTAACTGTGGGCTCCTCTGTGCCGGTCAATCTCTTCTTCATAAAATTCTTTTAGTATGCTCTCCAAATCTTCGAGGTCGTATTTCGTCGCGATGAATCCGATCTTGGTGTCGATGTCGGGGATCTCTTTTCCTCGCGTCGCGGTATCGGCCGCCAAATGCTCGATGTTCTCAAGAGCACCGAGGAGCGAGATCAGAAAACGCGGCATGGTACGGTTGCATTCGTTGAGTAGTCTTTCCATTTTTTCCGGGCCGAGAATTTCCGTTGCTTTTCTCATTCCTCTTCTCCGCCGTGAAATCTCTTGCGCCGGTCGAAGAAGTCTTTTATGATCGGTTCGATCTCTTTGAGCATAGCCGCCTCTATCATAAGCCCATAGAGAGTGTTTGCGTCGAGCGGCGGCATGGTGCCCGCCGCGACATCGGAAGCCATATCGTCGAGCTTGCCGAGAGTATCGAGGAGCGCGTTTAAAAGATGGGTGTTCTTGAAATACTTATCCGGTACGGCTCCCCGGTCGATCATGTCGAGATACTCAAGTCTCATGGTGTCCCCTCCCCTTTATCTATTTCCCTTGACCGGCTTTTTCTATGAAGGTCTTGAGTAGTTCTTCATTCTCGAAAAAGGTCATATTGAGCCAGTGCGTCATGAGACCGTGGGGCGTTTTTTCGCTGACACGGTAGACGAACAAGGTTGCCTGAAAGAAGACGCTGACGGTCTGCGCGGTGGCGTCGGACGCGGCAAGATTCGCCTTGGGCCGGAAAATGAGATCGCCGGTTCCCATAACCTGTATCGTGTTGCCGTTGCCCATGTCGCCCGCTATCTGTACGGTGCGGACGATGAAATCGGTCTCGATCTCTTTGTCTTCCCACTTGGGCGGCTTCCATGCGTCGAGCTGTAACACTTTCTCGAACGCGGGGGTCATCATGTAGGAAAGCTCGTCGGCCGCCTCGGTGGTGCGTTCCTTCTGCACATACAGGCCGACGAAGCGCCGCAGGAAGAATTTGACCGCCTGTTCGTTGGTGCTTTCCGGGGTCACGGTCGATTCGTGTATGAGCGATTCGCCGGTCTTGTCGCAACGGGTGACGACCG
Source organism: uncultured Spirochaetales bacterium (assembly GCA_964412895.1). Classification (GTDB taxonomy): domain Bacteria; phylum UBP6; class UBA1177; order UBA1177; family JAKLFG01; genus CALMRE01. The sequence goes on along the minus strand of CAYPQK010000009.1, from coordinate 2,250 downwards.
CCGACGGGGCGAGGCTCTTGTGAGCGATCGCGGCAAGCAGGGCAAGGATGACGACGGAAAGCGCTCCGATGACAAGATACCCGGCGGTCATGAATACTATATGGTGTGTGTGCGCGTTGGGCTTCATGGTCAATCTCCGCTATCGCCGGACGAGCCGCCGGAAATATTGTTGTTCGTGGTGTTGTTCTGTTGGCCGATCTTGGTTGTGTTGTTGACGGTCATTCCGCCGCCTTTTCCCCGGCCGGAGATTGCGCCCATGCCGCCGGAAACGACACCGGACACCGTAGAGGCCATCGCCCCGGCGATTGCCGCGCCAGATTCGGAGCGGACGACCATAGCAGCGATAGCGGGGGTGAGTGTTCCCAGCGTAATGAGGAAAATGAAATATCCGAAGAGCTTGGCGAGATCGTCTATCGAGGCGTACATGACGCCGACCATTGTTTCATAGTCGGCCGCGCCCGCCAGAAGCGTTGTATAGTGGTCGAAGGTGCTTTGTACCATCTTAGCCGCCACCCCGAAGCCGATGTTGTAGATGATGGGCCAACAACTGACCTCTACGACGGTTACGGCGAATTTCTTTACCGGGTCCCACCCGGAGAAAGCGACGAAGGGAACGGCGAAGACGAACCCGAGGAGAACAAGTTGGTGAACGATGGGCCAAGTGATATCGAGAAGCAGGTATTTCGTCGCGAGCGATAGAATCAGGAGAAATTTAAGGATGAGCGCGAAAATGAATCCCCACAAAAAGGAAGGATTGAACACTTTGGTAATGGATGAGGCGACATCCTTAACCGAATCGAGCGTGCCCTTCTCCTCGGCATCCTTCGCGGGCGTATCCTGTGGCCCCATTGTGAGCTTTGCGAGCGATTGATCGAAAGCGACATAGGTAGCGCTTATCTGGTCGTTGGATGCGTTGGTGTTGGCAATAAGAGATTCGGAGATCGTGGAAACCATATCGCCGCCATAGGAATAGAGCGCGAAGAGGAGCGAATATTTGAAGATGGTGTTGAAGATCGACATGAGGCTTTCGGTGCCGATGACGGCGCGGAAAACCTGCATTACGATGGTGATAACGAAAGCGACGATCAAAAAGCTGTGACCGATGGACATGAGGTGTCCGATGTCGGCGCGCGCGATATTGGCGGCGAACGCCGCGCCCGGCTTGTACTGTGTCTGCGCATAAATAACCGGGAAAAGGAAGATGAGCGAAAAGAGGAAAAACGCGCGGGCGATGCGGGAGTATAGAAGACCGTTGTTGTTGTCGGTCAATTTGTGATAAATATTACTTGTGATATTTGTCTCTTTATTCATTTGGCCTCCTGCGCGGCGTACCAGCAGGCTTCGACGATGGTACAGCCCCGTTCCTTGGCGATCTTTTCGAGCTTCTCGTTGTCGCTCTTGTCGCTGGTGGCAAGCCAGTATTCAAAGGGCGACAATTCTATACGGACGGTCGCGGTCTCGGTGCGGTCGCCTACCTGCATCTTGACGATGGCGAGCGCATATTGCCGTTTGATCGTCTTGAGGTTCTCGAATTCTTTCTTCTCGTAGTCGCTGAATCCGAAGTCGGCGGCGACGAGGCTTTTTGCCTCGGGAGCGTCGGCGTGCGAGAGTACGAAGGTCGCGGTTGTGTTCAACTTGATCTTCGAGGACAGGTTGCATTCCTTGTATGACAGGTAATTCTGCGTAATGGTGTAGACCTGTGCGTTGTATTTGCGCGCCGTCGAGTACATTTCATCTATCAAGGAGATCATGCGCGGGTCTTTAATGAGCTGGGCCGCTTCGTCGAGCAATATGGATTTCCAGCCTTTGGTGCGGTACGCGGCGATCTTCGCCTCGTTAATCACTATCATCGTCATGAGTTGGCGGAGCCGTTCGGTGAGTCCCGACACCCCTTGAAGGTCGAAGACAACGAACGGGGCGTCGGCATAGTCGATGTTGGTTTCTGAATTAAGGAGTTTGCTTTCCGGGGTCGAGAGGAAGCCCGCGAGGAGCTTGACGATCTCCCGCTTGAGGTGGGCGTCTTCCGAATCGACCTGCTCGATGTACGGGACAAGGTGTTCGAGCCGGGGATTCTCGTTGTCGCGGTACATGGCCTGAATCGCCTTGGCGATGATGAAGCGCTTGAGGCTCGCGTTGGTATCTTCGCCCGCGTTGCCTATGACCAGATCGAGGACTATTTGCAGGAAGGTGAGTTGCGCCGCGTCGAATTCGCCGTCACGGAGCACGAGGGAGCGGCGCGGGACTGGGTTG
>CAYPQK010000008.1:0-48303 GCA_964412895.1 uncultured Spirochaetales bacterium | reverse complement strand
GCACCGACATATCCGCCGCGTGGGAGGTGGTGGAGAAGTTCGTCAAAAAGGCCTGCAACAACAAGATAGAGGATGCCTGCATCTTCCTCAAGAACAACTTCTAGTTCCTGTTTTTTCCTTGACACCTTCGAACGGGGCGTGATAGCGTCCGTCCGGTCGAGTTCTTATACCTATTGAAACGCGAGGTCGCCATGTCACGATTCAAAGAATTGGTCGCATCGGCTCCGGGTTCCCGCCATATTTTACAGGGGAACGAGGCTTTCGCGCTGGGTGTGGTCCACGCCGGCTACCACGCCGCCGACGGCTATCCCGGCACCCCGTCGACCGAGGTCATCGACAAGTATCTGTCGGAAGTACAGGATAAACTGGTCGTCGGCTGGTCGGTGAGCGAAGCGGTGGCGACCGCCGTCACGGTGGGGCATGCCGTGGCCGGTTCCGACGCGGTGGTCACCATGAAGATACCGGGGGTCTTTCAGGCGGGCGACGCCATCACCACCTCGGCTTTCTACACGGCGCAGATGGGCGCCTTTGTCATCTACGCCGCGACCGACTATGTCCCGAGTTCTACCCAGCATGTCATCGACGCGCGCCCTTTTTTCGCCGCCGCCCGCGTCCCGGTGCTGGAACCGCGCGACCATCAGGAGATGTACGATATCGCCTTCATCGCCGCCGACATGAGCCGTAAGTTCCGGACGCAGGTGGTCATCCTCGCGTCGGGGATACTCGCCCACTCCGAGGGGCTGGTGACGACCCGCGCACCGCGGACTATCGACCGGCGGCCGCTTCCCGAGAACCTGCACGGCTGGATGCTGATGCCCTACATCGCGCGACAGAACTACAACGCCGTCAACCGCGAACGGATACCGCAACTGCTGGCGTGGGGGGAACAGGAAACGGCGCTCGTGAGCGAACATGTCGGCAAAGATGATTTCGGCGTCATCGTGGTGGGCGAATCGGACATCATTGTCCGCGAGGCGCTGACCGCCGCGAAGCGCGACCCGGCAATACTCTCCATGTCGCTCGCCTATCCGGTCCCAACGGGGCGTATCGCCGCGTTCGCGAAGAAGGTGAAGGGAAAACTCTTCGTCTTCGAGGATGGCGACCGTTTCCTTGAGGAGAAGATACGGGTGCTCGGCATCCCGGTCATCGGCAAGGAGGAGCATTCCATCATCACCGACTGGACCCCCGACATGGCGCTCGAAGTATTCTCGAAGCATCTGGGCATCGCCGCCGCCGCCGCCCCGAAAGTGCCGACGGTCAAACCGGTCCCGCGGCCGCCGTCGATATGCCCCGGCTGTCCCTACCGCGCCTTCGCCCTCGCGGTGCAGAAACTCAAAAAACAGAAGAAACTTTACGCCTCCTTTGGGGAGATCGGCTGTTCGACCCTGCTCCACTTTTTCAACGCGGTCGACACCATCCTCTGCATGGGCGGTTCCGACGGCATGCGGCAGGGCTTCGTGCTGTCGCGCCCCGACCACGGCGCAAAGGTCGTCAGCGTCATCGGCGATTCATGCGAATGTCACTCGGGACTCGACGCGACCCGCAACGCCGTCTTCCGCAATGTCCCCGGCGTGAAGGTTCTACTCGACAACCGCATCACCGCGATGACCGGCGGCCAGCCCGCGCCCACATCGCCGAAGAACCTCGCCGGGATGGCGAACAAATTCAACCTGCGCGACGCGATAGCCGCCGAAAAGTGTCGCATGGTCGCCTGCAACGCCTACGATCTCAAGGAGGTCGAACGGCTCCTGACCGAAGCGCTCGCGCTGGCCGAAAAAGGCGAGTTCACCTGCCTCATCCTTGAAGGGGCCTGCATTCAGGAGACCGAGGCGGCCAAAAAACGGCGCGTACTGACCATAGACCGCGACAAATGCAAGCAGTGCGGTCAGTGCGGCGTCTGCCCCGGCATGGAGCACGACGAAAAGAAAAAGCCCAACTTCACGAGCCTCTGCACCAACTGCGGTTCGAGCGTTCAGATATGCCGCCAGCGCTGTCCCTTCGGCGCCATCGTCGTTGAAAGCGGCGATAAGAAAGGAAAAGGAGCGGCCCCCGACCTGCCCAAGGCACGCGACATCACAACGGTAACGGTCGACAAAGCCAAGCTCCCCGGCTCGCTCCGGGTCGCGATCCGTGGCATCGGCGGACAGGGGAACCTTTTCTTCGGCAAGGTACTGTCGGAGGTGGCGCTCCGGACGCCCTACGCGACCGCCGGCATCGTCAAGGGCGACACCCACGGCATGGCGCAGATGGGCGGCCCGGTCATCTCGACCTTCGCCTGCGGCGAGGTCCATTCGCCGATACTGGCTCCCGGCAGCGCCGATGTGCTGGTGGTGATGGAGATGAGCGAGGTCCTGCGCCCCAGATTCCTCGACCTCTTGAAACCGGGCGGCACGGTGATACTCAACCGTTTCGCGGCGGTACCGGTGGCGGTGAAGAAGGAAGATTATCCGGCGTTCGACGATATCAAAAAAACGCTCGCCGGCTACCGGATCATCGAACTCGACGCCCTCGCGGCGGCGCGCGGCTACGGCGACACGGCCGGGCGGACCGCCAATGTGGTGGTGCTCGGCCTCCTCTCGACCATAGTTCCGCTCAACGCGATACCCGAAGAGATATGGCTCGCGGCGCTCATGGCGGTGTCTCCCGCCGCCGCGGTCAGATCGGCCAACCAGATCGCCTTCGCGGCGGGCCGGGGACTCGGGAAATAGACTGCAACCTCACCCGCCACTTTCGTGGCCACCCTCTCCATAGAGCAGAGAGGGTTTGTTCGGTATGACCTTCTCCACACGATGGAGAAGGGGGACCGCTTGCGGTGGATGAGGTTACTTATATCCGTATTTTTTCATGAGATCGTCATAGGCCATCTCAAGCGTCGCCCCCGACTTCCCTTCGGAGCCGAGGTACTTGATGAGCGGTGAGCGCCACACCTTCGAGGTCATCTGGTTGGTGATGCCGGGACCGACGAACTTGTAGTAATCGCCGCCGGCGAAGATATATTCGTGAATGACCGCCTGATAGCGCTGATCCGGATCGAGCGGCGTTCCGTCCTTGTGCCAGCGGTCGTTCACCTTCTCCATGCCACAGACGGCGTTCTCGGAGAGGTTGAGATTGTAGATGAGGTCCTTCCCCGGGATCGTGGACAGCACGATGCGGTTCTCGAACGGCAGCATCGATATGATGTCGCTCACGCGGATGTCGCCTTTATGGATGCTGTCGCGAAAGGCGCCGGGATTCGACAGCGACACATCGGCGTCGGGATATTCGGCGAGCGCGGAGCAGGCGTAGAGCCGCATGAATTTCTCGATGGGGAACTCGTTCTCGGCCTCGGAGATGATCGTGCCGGCGATCTGGTCCATCTTGACCAGATACCGGTTGATGAGACTGCGCAAGGCCAGCGTACGGGTGTCCTTGGAGGTCGTCGCATCGCTCAGCGTCACCAGTTTCGCGTCGACCACCGTGAACTTCCCCTTCTTGCGGAGCAGTTCGACGCGGGCGTATTTTTCAAGGTATTTCTTCGCCTGAATGAAATAGGTCCCTTCGACATCGCGGACATACTCTTCGTGGGTATGGGCGTTGAACACGAACAGCGGCCGGTCCTCCGGCTCGAGGGCCGCGAACCATTCGCGGGAACTCTCGAACGACTGATGGGCCACCGCGATCACCACATCGGTCTGCCCCCGGACACGGCGCATCTCACGCTGGACCGCGTTCATCGCCTGCACTGTCTTCATATCCTTGAGGTAAGCCGAGAACGATACCTGCCGCAACTCCTCGGTGGTCACCCCCAGAAAAGTGATCCGGCTGCCGCCCCGATCCAGCGTTTCGGAGGGGGGGAAGACCGGCTTCATCTCCTTGCCGATGAGATTTGAAGAGATATAGCGCAGTCCCGACGCGGCGCGGTTCTGTTCGAACTCGGGGACCCCGTAGTCGAACTCGTGGTTGCCGACCGCCGAGATCTCGTAGCCGATCTCCTTCATCGTCTCGGCCATCGAACGCCCCTTGAATATGGAAGAGACGGCCGAACCGGTGTAATTGTCGCCGCCCGAGACCTTGATGACGATACAGCCGGGGCAAAGCCGCGCCTCTTCGCGCCACATCTCGTCGAGGATGAGCGCCTTCTCGTGGCCGTCGCGTTCCCAGATGTGGCCGTGTTCGTCGTTGGTGTAGAGGATGAGGAACCGCTGGGGTTCGTCGGCCTTGATGAGATCGGTGAGGTGGTCGCAGGAAATGAGGATCAGCAGCGCCGCGCACAGAACGATTAAAACGATATGTCCGCGCATCCCGTCCCGTCCCTTCACCGGGGAACCTCCTCAAGAGCCGGTCAATACTAACCATTTCACCGGCGAAGTAAATTTTTTATGAAGTCGTTGCTTCTCGGCGCGGGACGCGCTAGACTTGACCGAACGGGAATGGAGCGGACATGCCGGCGACCGCGTACGACCACATCGTCATCGTGAGCGGACTGGGGGCGGTCTATCTGCGGGTCAACCGGCAGGCGCGCCGCATCATTCTGCGACTGACCGACGAGGGGGAGATCGCGGTGACCGTACCGCGCGGCGTCCCCCACGGCGAGGCGCTCGATTTCGTCCTGTCGCGCCGCGACTGGATAGCGGAACAGCGGGCGAGCCGCGACCGCGGCGAGAACGCCCTGCCGCCCCTCCCCTACGAACCGCCGCCGCTCGACCGGACCGGCGCCACCGCGCTGCTCGAAACCCGCGTCCGCGAACTGGCGGCACGGCACGGCATCACCGTCGGAGCGGTGCGGATAAAGGCACAGCGCACCATCTGGGGCTCCTGCGCCACCGGCGGGGTCATCAGCGTCAACTGGAAGGCGGCACGGCTCCCCGACCACCTGCGCGACTATGTGATACTTCACGAACTGGCCCACCTGCGCCACCGCAACCACGGCCCCCGCTACTGGCGCGCGCTCGACAACCTCATCGGCGGCGACGCGAAGACGCTCGACCGCGAGATGCGGCGCTGGCCGCTGAAACTGCTGTAAGAAGAGATTATTTGAGCTGGCGCACCAGATCGATGACGACGATGTCGGGCGGGGCGAAGACCCGTATCGGCGGACCCCAAGTGCCGGCGCCGCTCGAAACGACGATCATCGAACCGTCGTCCTGTTTGTAGAAACCGCCGCGCATCGGATAGGCGATCGATACCAGCCATGAGAAGGGCCATATCTGCCCGTTGTGGGTATGCCCCGAAAGCTGGAGGTCGAAGAGCCCCTTGATCTCGCCGCCGTCCTTCGGCTGATGCTTGAGCAGAACGGTGTAGATGTCGCGCGGCAACGATCCGAGCACGGCGCGCGGCGATGGCGGCGCGTCGCCGAACCGTTCCGCCGTCGGATCATCCACCCCGACTATCGTGATGGCGTTGGCGCGTGTCTCGCCACGGTTGCGCAACAGAGTGAACCCGCTCTTCTGCAACATCTGCTCCGCATACTCCAGACCGTTGTAAAACTCGTGATTGCCGGTACAGGCGTAGCTGCCGAGCGGCGGTTTGATATCGCGCCATTTCTCCGCGATCCCCTCCTCGTCCACCATGCCGCGGTCGAGGAAGTCGCCGGTCAGCAGGAGCATATCGGGGTTCTGGTTCTTGATGAGTTTCGTCAGTTTTTCGGCGAAGGCGACGCCGTGCAATTGGCTGAAATGGACATCGGACACCTGTACCATCCGTATCTTCGTGACGAACTCGGGTAGTTTGGTCGTCGTCAAGGCAAGATGCCGCACCTTGATCTTCGACGCCTCGTAGAAGCCGTAGGCGATCACGCCGAGGCACAGCGCCACCGTCACGAGGAACAGCACCCGTCGCGGGATATCCTCGTGGGCGAACTTCCGGAGTGCGAAGGCACCGATTTCAAGCGCCCCGCCGATGAACAGGAAATAGAACAGGAAACCAAGCCACAGGTAGCCGATCCACGCGATGCCGCGCATCGGGAACGAGGCGGCGATGGCGGTGTGGGAGTGGGTCACTATCGGGAAAAGGTACATAATGACGAAGAAGGCGAGTATCGCCCATTTCGCCCCTTTCGGCAGGGAGAACGATCCGTTGATGCCGCGCCAGAAAAACCAGTGCAGAAGGGTAAAGACGGCAAAGAACATCGTCAGGAACAGCGCGACCATGAGCGGACTTCTCATCTATTTATGCCTTCATAGCGTGCTTCGCGATCTCTTCGGCGACCTCGAGCGTTTTGGCTTTTCCGCCCATGTCGTAGGTCACCACCTTACACTCCTTGACCGTCTGCGCGACGCCGTGGTAGATGCGCGCCGCCATATCTTTTTCTCCGAGGTGATCGAGCATCATCTGGGCGGCGAGTATCGTCGCGATCGGATTGCACTTGTACATACCGGCGTATTTCGGGGCCGATCCGTGGGTCGGTTCGAACACCGATACCTTTTCGCCGATGTTGCCCGAACAGCCGAAGCCGAGCCCGCCCACCATCTGGGCGCACAGGTCGCTGACGATGTCGCCGTACAGATTCGGGGCGACCAGCACATCGTAGTTGAAGGGGTTCTTGAGGAGCCACATGCACATCGCGTCGATGTTCGCGTCGTCCATTTGGATGGTCGGATAATCCTTGGCCACCCGTTTGGCGGTCTCAAGGAACAGGCCGTCGGTCGCGCGCACGACATTGGCCTTGTGGACCACCGTCACTTTCTTGCGGCCGAACTTTTTGGCGAAATCGAAGGCGGCGCGGATGATCCGTTCGCAACCCTTCTTCGTATTTATCTTGGTCGAGATGGCATAGTCTTCAAGCGGGATATCCTTGAAGGCGGCGAAGGGCTTCGAAAGCTTCAGCAGGACATCCTTGAGCTCCTGCGGCACGGTGTTGAACTCGACGCCGCAGTAGAGGTCTTCGGTGTTCTCACGGAAGATGACCAGATCGATCCCCTCCTTGAAGTTGAGCGGATTGCCCGGGAACGCCTTGCAGGGACGGAGGCAGTTGTACAGGTCGAACATCTGCCGCATACGGACGATGGGCGAACGGTAGACGAGCCCCTTGCCGCGCAGTTCGGGGACCAGTTCCGCCTCGGCCGCCTTGACCGGCTTGCTGGTGATCGCGCCGAACATCGAGACTTCGCTGTTCTTCAGCAGGTCGATGGTCCGCTGCGGGAAGGCGTCGCCCTCCTTGCACCAGAATTCCCAACCGATGTCGCCGTGGATGTAGTCGGCCTTGAACCCGACCTTGTCGAGTACCAGACGCGCCGCTTCCATCACCTCGATACCGATGCCGTCACCCGGCAGCCACGCTACTTGGTACTTCGTCATCTCTCTCTCCATCTCATATAGTTGTGTAAGGACCGTTTAAATCACGCCCGTGCATCCTACCGGTTTTCAAAACGGCAGTCAATTTAATCGGTTCTGAAAAATAACCCATTGATAACAAAATTTATTTCACATCCTTGAAGGAAACGGTATAAGGGATGGACACTAAACGGTGGTCGGAGGCCATTGATGCAGGCGTACAAACAGGAATTCATACGGTTCATGCTTGAATGTGAGGTCCTGCTGTTCGGCGATTTCGTCACCAAGAGCGGCCGCAAGACCCCCTTCTTCGTCAACACCGGCAAGTACCGCACCGGCGAGCAGATAGCGCGGCTCGGCCGTTTCTACGCCGAATCGATCATGGAACACACCGGCGGCGAGATAGATGTTCTGTTCGGTCCCGCCTACAAGGGGATCCCGCTGGCCGTCGCGGCCGCATCGTCGCTCTACAACGGCTTCAACCGCAATGTCGCCTTCTGCTTCAACCGCAAAGAGGCGAAGGATCATGGCGAAGGCGGCGTGTTCATCGGCCACAAACTCGCGGCGGGGAACCGCGTACTCATCATCGAGGATGTCGTCACGGCGGGGACATCGGTCGGCGAGACGGTGCCGCTGCTCAAGGCCGAAGCGCCGGTGAAACTGGCGGGGCTGGTCGTGTCGGTCGACCGGCAGGAACGGGGCAAAGAGGGAACGCGCACGGCGCTTACCGACATCCGCGAAAGCTACGGCATGAAGACCTTCGCCATCGTCACGATGGCCGAGGTGACCGAATATCTGCATGGACGGGAAATAGGCGGCAAGGTATTGCTGACCGACGAGATCCGCAAACGGATAGGAGAGTATTATGCGCAGTACGGGGGTACCGAGGTCTAAACGGGCCTCGATCTTTCTTCTGGAGGACCTGATGGACGAGAAGAGACGCGGCGTCCGTTTCAGACTGAACGGCGAGGCCGAGATCAAGCGGGCCGGGAAGAAGAGCAAGGGGACGCTTCGCGATCTGTCGATCAACGGCGCTTTCATCGCCATCAACAACGGCTTCGAGCCCTACGACGACATCGACATCGAGATCACGGTCCGCAACGACCGCAAGAGTCTCGCGGCGACGCTCAAGGGGGTGGTGAGCCGGAAGGACGGCGAAGGGATCGGTGTGCAGTTCACCGGGATGGATATGGACGCGTTCCGCATCATCCGCGACATGGCGAAACTGTATGCCGAGGATCCGACCAAGATCGAAGGCGACATCAAACGGCTCAACATCAATTCAGCGATCCGCTGAATCCCGCTCCACCTTCATTTTTGCCAGATACGATTCAAGGATGACCGCCGCCGCGGCCGCATCGAGACGACCGCTTTGTTTATCGGCGCGTCCGTTCGGGTCATGGGAGATGCGTTCGCGGGCGGTGCGGGTGGAGAGCAGTTCGTTCTCGTGTTCCACCGCGATGCCGGGGAACTCTTTCATCAGCCGCTTTTCGACTCCTTTCACCACCGGCAGATTCTCGCTTTCGGTGCCGTCGGCTTTAAGCGGCCAGCCGATGACGAAGCGCGCTATCTCATAGTTTTTCAGCAGTTCGCGGAGCGCCGCGATGTCGTCGGCTATCGCCTGTCCGCGCCGCACGGTGCTCAGCGGCGTGGCGATGATGCCGAGCGGATCGCTCAGCGCGATCCCTATCGTCTTTATGCCGATGTCAAGTGAAACGATGCGACCCGAGGTCATTGTTTGGCCGCGAGTTTGCGGATCTCCTCTTCGAGTATCTGCCGCATGAGCTGCGGCGCCTCTTCCCAGAAATACTCCTTCATCACTTCGCGCAGTTCACGCCGGATGATCGCGCGGACCACCTCGGGCATCGCGCCGCCTTCGGGGATGGCGGCGTCGGCCGGAAGCAGTTCTTCGACCACCCGCTCTTCCACCCGTCCCGCTATCTGCTCGACGATCGTCGGTTCGGGCATCGCCACATCGGAAGCAACGGGCATGACCATTTCCGGCTGAGGCTCCGACTCGGGCTCCGACTCGGGCTCGGGCTCGGGCTCCGACTCGGGCTCGGGCTCAGGCTCAGGCTCGGGCTCAGGCTCAGGCTCAGGCTCCGGTTGCGCGGCCGCCGCGGCCGGCTCCTCTATCTCTATCGTATGGACCGGTTCCGGCTCGGGCATCGCCACGGGTTTGCTTTCGGTCACCTCCGGGGTCGGCAGTTCATCCTCTTCTTCGGCATCGGCAAGTTCGGATACCGAAGGATTCTCCTCTTCGTCCGGTTCGGGCAGTATCATCGGCTCTTCGTCGCCTTCGAATTCGTCCGACAGGTCGACGCCGCTCACGGGGGCGTCATCGGCCGTCAGGTCGGGCTCCCACGCCAGCGCCACGCCGAGCGATTCGAACAGTTCCTCGCTCGAGAAGGGACGCGACAGGTGGAGCCGCTCGGCCCGTTCGTCGCTCCGCGCCGGAGCGCAGTAGATTATCGGCAGCGGCAGGGTGGCGAGCGCTTCGCGCGTCTCGGCGGAGAGCGCCTTGCGCTCGACGATGAGGGCGTCGGGCGCCGTCGATTCTATACTCTGGAATATGCGCGCCTCCTGCGGCACCTTGACGATGCTCCACATCGAGCCGCGCAGCACGAGCTCATAGGCCCGCATGAGCGTCTTCGAGCTCTCGAAGATGAGTACTTTTTTCCGTTCCACGCGTTCCTCCGTAAGGTCAGGCGGACTTCAGCGCCGCGTTCACCTCTTCCATATCCGCCGGCATCGGCGACTTGAAAAGCCACTCTTTCCCGTTCAGCGCAAAGCCGAGTTCCCGGGCATGCAACATCTGACGCGGCGCGGCGGCGAGCGTTTTATCAAGCGCCGGCCGGCCGGTACGCCGGGAGCCTTCATACAATTCGTCGTTCACCACCGGGTGACCGATATGCCGCATGTGCATCCGTATCTGATGGGTCCGCCCGGTCTCGAGCCGGAGCGTGATACGCGTGGCGAGCGCGTATTCCTCGGTCACTTCGTAGTGGGTCACCGCCATCCGCCCCGAGTTCTTCGAAGGATAGAAACGGAGCCGGTTCTTCGGATCGCGGGCATGTCCGGTCCGTATCGTCCCCTTCTTTTCGGTGAAATGGCCCCATACGAGCGCCGTGTAGGACCTGACGATGTCGTGGGTGGCGAACAGGGCGGCCAGTTCTTCGAACGCCGCGGACGAGCGGGCGATGACCAGCAGGCCCGAGGTGTCCTTGTCGATGCGGTGGACCAGCCCCGGGCGAACGCCGCGACCGGCCGTCGCCCCCAGATGGTGCATGATGCCGTTCATGAGGGTGCCGCGCGGGTGACCCGGCGCCGGATGGACCACCAGCCCCGCCGGTTTATCGATGATGATGAACTGATCGTTCTCGAACGGTATGGTCAGGGCCATCGGTTCGGGATCGAGGGACAATTCCTCCAGCGGCTCTATCTCGGCCTCGATGATGTCGCCGGTCCGGAACCGCGAAAAGGAGTTCTTGGCAAGAACCGTGCCGTTGACCAGTACATTCTGCCGCTCGATATTGCGCTGCATCCGGGTCCGTGATATGCCGAGAAGTCCCGCGAGGAACCGGTCGGCCCGCTCGGAGGAAGAGGCGTCGAGCGTAATGGATATGGCGCTGTCGATCTCTACCATAGTTTGGTCTTGAGCTGTCCTTTGGGTTTTATCAGGAAATCGACCACCGCCATGTTGAAGAAATTGGTCGAATCGCAGAGCGTCTTGTCGACGCGCGACCGGTAGTACAGTTCGCCTTCGTACAGCTCGTCGCGCAGCACCTCGAACAGGTTGTCCTCGACCAGCCCTTTGTCGATCTTGGGTCCGTTGTAGGCCGCCACATCCGACAGAACGACGCGCGCGAACCGTTTCGCCTCTTCGGGCGTACGGATGATATCCGATGCCATGGGTCACCTCTCACAAGCCGAACGGAGGCATTATACTGGTTCGCCCGCCTTTTGCAACGATTTAAAAGGTGTGGTAAAAATTGACAAAGGCGCTCTTTTCTGGTAACGATTCCGCTGATTATTGGTGTGACTTGTAAGGAGTGCGTCATGACGAAGGTCCTCTCGACGATCCTCGCCGGTGTTTTCTTCTTTTCTTCGATGACGGGCATGGGCCAGTGGTCGGTCGTATCGACCGCGCAGGCGAAGAGCTTCGACCTCGAAGACGATGAAGAGGATTTCGATGAGGCGCCGGCCAAGGAAGAGAAGAAAAAGGAGATAGACGAGGACCTCGGTTCCGACTTCGAGGATGAGCCGAAGGCGGAAGAACCCAAGAAGGAAGAGCCCTCCTCGATAGACGATATCATCGACGAGCCCTCCGATACGCCGAAAAAAGAGAGCGACGACACCGGCGACGACGCGGTCTCCGCCGACGGCAACACCATCACCGTATTCTACTATTTCGCCGACAGCACCGCCGAAAAGAAAGGCAAGGATATCGCCCGCACCATCGGCAACTACCTGCGGGACCTGCCGAACTACAAATTCTATGAGACCGAAGCGCGGGTCTTCAACGACTTCGGCTTCGACAAACTCGCCGGCGACACCGAAAAGGCCGAGAAATACCTCGAAGAGGGCAAGAAGTTCAATGAGGACGCCGATCCCGATTCGGCCATCGGCAAATTCAACGCGGCGCTCGATCTGCTCGAGAAGCGGATCGATGCGATGTACGACTACAAACTTCTCACGCAGGTTCTTTTTCAGGTCGGCGCCACTTGGACGCTGCTCGAGGAGGAGACCAAGGCGAAGGAAGCGTTCATGAAACTGCTTTCCGTCAACCCCGACTACGAGGCCGACGAAGGTACCGACGACGACACCATCGACTTCTTCGACAAGATAAAGAGCAACATGATGATGCAGCCGCTCGGCGACATCAAAATCTCCACCGAACCGGTCGGCGCCACCATCTACATCGACGGCAAGATCGTCGGCATGACCCCCGCCAAGATAGAAGGGATGAGCGCCGGCAAGCATTACTGGCGCGTCCATAAGAACGGGTACCGCGACATGGGCGGTCTCACCACGGTGCGCGACGGTCTTGAGGCGAAGATAGACGAGATCCTTTCCCCGGGCGACGGCGCCACCACGGTGCCCGCCTTCGAGAAGCTGGCGCAGAACGATTTCGGCGGCGCCGACATGATGAAAAAGGCGGTCGATATCGGCAAGACGGCGAAAGTAACGCGTCTGATGGCGGTCCACACCGCGGTCGAAGAGGCCGAGGAAGGGACCATGGTGAAGATACAGTTGAGACTGCTCAACCCGGCGAAGGCCAGCTTCAAGGAGGAATCGGTCTCCTTCTCGCTGCCGGGCAACGGCGATCTGACCCGTTCCGAGGATCTCCGCACCTCGCTGGATAATATGTTCGCCGACGAATACGGCTTCAACCCCGTATCCACGATAGTTTCCGGGTCGATGTCGACCGGCGGCGGCAGTGATGACGATTCGGTGCTCACTGCGTGGTGGCTCTGGACCATCATAGGCGTGGTGGTGGCCGGCGGCATAACGACCGGATGTCTTTTCGGTATCCCTGGTTCGCCTCTCTACCCCGATTCCGGCAGCCCGAGCGGCGCAACGATGACGATCAAGTTCGGCAATTAAGTTTTAGGAGAAGTATCGATGGCCCCCAAGAAGCCCCATCCGTTCGCTGAGATAGACATCCGGATACTGGAACGCAAACTACGCAAAGGCGAAGTGACCCGCGAACAGTTCGAAGAGATGCTGGCCTCGCTTCCCGAGTCCACCGAATACACCGAGATCGACGAGGGCAAGATCGGTCACGCCCGCGTCAAGGACGATCCGGCGTAACGGGTCACCATGACCGGCCCGCGCTCCGCCACCGTCGCGGAGGTGCTCACCCCGACCTTTACGAGCCTCGTATCTTCGGTATACTCGGCCATACTCTACAATCTCGGCGAGATAAAGATCCGCGGCGCCGCCGAAGTGACGGTCAACCTCGATCTGGCCCGCTTCAATCTCGGCCTGCTGGAGATGCTTAAGGATAAAAGCACCGGCAATCTCACCGCCGAGGAGTTGCGTTTCCTCGACGATGCGATAGCCAACGCGCAGCTTTTCATCGACAAGCACGCCGCCGGTCCCGCAGATGCCGCCCACGGTTGAGGATATCGCCCGCCGGACGGGAGAGATCCTCGCCGGCTACTTCCGCAACACCGCGCTCATACAGGAATTCAAATCGCCCCGCGATATGGTGAGCGAGGCCGACCGCCACGCCGAACGGTTTCTCATGGCCGAACTCGCGAAGGTCGACGACATCCCGTTCCTGAGCGAGGAGTACCACCCGCGCACGGCGCTCTCATCGGGTCCGCTCTGGATCGTCGATCCGCTCGACGGTACCACCAATTTCCTCGCCGGCATCCCCTTCTACTCCGTTTCGATCGCCCACTGGAACGGCCGTGCGGTCGACCGGGCGGTCTGCTATATCCCGCCGCTGGACGAACTGTTCCACGCCGAACTCGGCCACGGCGCCTTTCTCAACGGCCTGCCGATACGGGTGAGCGGCACCGCCGACCCGCTCCACGCCGTCGGGGCGGTCGGATTCGCCGACATCACGAAGAATATGCCGAAAGATACCCTCGCGGTCTTCGGTTCGGTCATCCGCAAGACCCGCGCCCTGCGCCGCCTCGGCTCGGCGGTCGCCGACATGCTCTATGTGGCGCGCGGCGGCTTCGACATCTTCTGGGAATGCGGCCTCTCGCCGTGGGATGTGGCGGCGGCGAGCCTCATCGTCACCGAGGCGGGCGGCATCGTAACCGATTTCGACGGTGGCGACGACTATATCGCCGGCGGCACCATCATCGCCTCCAACCGTCCCCTCTATTTCTTCATTCGCGACGAGGTCCGCGAACATTTCTGAACGGACGAAACAACATACCGACAAAAAGCGCTTTTCTTGACATTCCTTTCGTCCCGTCATAGTGATATGGCTTAGCATACAGGTTACGGAGTTACCGGCCCGATGTACCCCGACTGCATGATCGGCGTTATCTTCACGACCACACCGCCCCCCGTTCTTCTTCCCCTCCCTACGGGGACTCTGTGATTTCCCGCCGGAAAACGGCGGGATCCATTCATCAGTCTTATTATTTTTTCTTTTTTGCGAGGAAAAGATGATCCATTACGGCACACAACGGGCTTCGCTCGTTTTTCCCGACGGCACTCTGTTTCGAGGCTACTCGTTCGGGTACCCGGCGCCAATATCAGGCGAGGTGGTCTTCACCACCGGCATGACCGGCTATCCGGAGAACCTGACCGATCCTTCCTATAAAGGTCAGATACTGGTCATGACCTACCCGTTGGTCGGCAACTACGGCGTTCCGGGCGACGAGAAAAAAGAGGGAATTTCAGTCAATTTCGAATCGGACCGAATACACATTTCGGGGCTGGTGGTGAGCGACTACGCCGGTCAATATGCGCACTACACGGCACGATCGTCGTTCGGCGCATGGCTCGAACGCGAACGGATCCCGGCGATCTGCGGCATCGACACGAGGGCGGTCACCAAGATGCTCCGTGAAAAAGGGGTCACGACGGGCAAGATCGTCATGGGACTGATGGATATTCCCTTTCAGAACCCGTTGGAGCGGAACCTCGCGGCCGAGGTCTCGATACCTCGCCCCATCGAATACGCCAAAGGAAAAAAACGGGTCGTCATGGTCGACTGCGGCGTGAAGAACAACATCATCCGCGCGTTTCTCCTCCGCGACATCACCGTCATCCGCGTACCGTGGGACCACGATTTCACCCGCGAAAAGGCCGACGGCGTGATACTTTCCAACGGACCGGGCGATCCGGCGCTGTGCCTCGCCACCATCGAACATACGCGGAAAGCACTGCGCGGACAAACACCGATACTCGGGATCTGCCTCGGTTCACAGATACTCGGTCTTGCCTCGGGAGCACGGACCTTCAAACTCAAATACGGCCACCGGGGACAGAATCAGCCGTGCACCGAAATGGGGACGAAACGCTGCTACATCACCTCGCAGAACCACGGATACGCGGTCGATTCGACGACGCTCGGCAACGACTGGCGCGAGTGGTTCCGCAACGAGAACGACGGCAGCAACGAGGGAGTGCTCCATATCTCCAAACCGTTCTTCGGGACGCAATTCCATCCGGAGGCGTCTCCGGGACCGGACGATACCGAGTGTGTGTTCGACATGTTCGTGAGGGCGCTATGAGAAAGAACAACCATGCCACATACCGGAAAGTGCTGGTGATCGGATCGGGCGCCATCAGCATCGGACAGGCGGGCGAATTCGACTATTCGGGCAGTCAGGCGATCAAGGCGCTGAAGGAAGAGGGGGTGGCCACGGTGCTGGTCAACCCCAATATCGCGACCATCCAAACCTCGGCGTCGTTCGCCGACACGGTCTACTTCCTCCCCATCACGACCGAGGTCTTGGAGGGAGTGATCGCCAAGGAACGGCCCGACGGCGTGTTACTCGGCTTCGGCGGCCAGACGGCCCTGAACGCCGGTATCGCCCTGCACGAGACGGGGGTCTTCGAACGCTACGGCGTGACGATCCTAGGCACTTCTATCGAAACGATCAAGGATACCGAGGACCGCGAACGATTCGCGAAAAAAATAACCGCGGCCGGACTTAAAACGCCCGTGAGCAAAGCGGCGGCCACGGTATCGGAGGCCGTCGCGGCGGCGGCCGGTATCGGGTTCCCGGTCATGGTGCGCAGCGGCTTCGCCCTCGGCGGATTGGGCAGCGCGGTCGCCCGGAGCGCGGAGGAGCTTTCCGGCATTGCCGAAAAGGCTCTCGCCCTCTCGCCGCAGATATTGGTCGAAGAGTATCTCGGCGGCTGGAAGGAGGTGGAATACGAGGTAGTGCGCGACCGGTTCGACAACTGCATCGTCGTCTGTTCGATGGAGAATCTCGACCCGATGGGGATACATACGGGCGAAAGCATCGTCGTGGCGCCGGTGCAGACGCTCAATGCGAAAGAGCATTTCCTGCTGCGTTCCATCGCGCTCCGGACGATCCGCCATCTCGGGATCGTCGGCGAATGCAACATCCAGTATGCGCTCGATCCCCGTTCCGACGAATATCGGATCATCGAGGTCAATCCGCGCCTCAGCCGCTCGTCGGCCCTCGCCTCGAAGGCGACCGGCTACCCGCTCGCCTTCATCGCGGCGAAACTGGCGCTCGGCATCGCCCTCACCGACATCGAGAACTCGGTCACACAGGTCACTTCGGCCTGTTTCGAACCAGCGCTTGATTATGTGGTGGTCAAATATCCGCGCTGGGATCTCAAGAAATTCCGGAAAGTGAGCACTCTGATCACTTCCGAGATGAAAAGCGTCGGTGAAGTCATGGCGATCGGACGGACCTTCGAAGAGGCGTTGCAGAAGGCCGTGCGGATGCTCGATACTGGAAAGGACGGTCTTACCGGAGAGGAAGATCGGACCGCAATGGAGCTGGAAGAGGAACTGGCGGCACCCACCGACAAACGGCTTTCGGCGGTCGCCGAGGCGCTCCGGCGCGGTTGGAGCGTCGGATCCATTCATGCACTGACCGATATCACCCCGTGGTTCCTGTACAAGATCGCCGTCATCGTTGAACTGGAAGAAATACTTCGGAAGCAGAAAACGCTTGACCCGGAACTGGCGCGGGAAGCGAAGGAAAAGGGCTTTTCCGACCGACGCATCGGCGCGATCCGCGGAACGACCGAAGCGACGATACGGACCTTCCGAAAGAGTCACGGCATCTTTCCCTCCGTCAAGCAGATCGATACGCTGGCGGCCGAATATCCGGCGCGAACAAACTATCTCTACCTCACTTACAACGGGACCGAAGATGACATCGTCCCGGGAACGCCGGGCGAACAGGTCGTCGTTCTCGGCAGCGGTTCGTATAAGATCGGCGCCTCGGTGGAATTCGACTGGTGCGGCGTACAGACGCTCATCGCCCTGCGTGACCTGAAGATACCGGCGATCATGATCAACTGCAACCCCGAAACGGTCAGCACCGATTACGATATGTGCGATAAGCTCTATTTCGAGGAACTGACCCTTGAGCGGGTACTCGATATCTGTGAAAAAGAGACGCCGAAAGGGGTCATCGTCTCGGTCGGCGGACAGATACCCAACAACCTTGCCCTGCCCCTCACGCAGGCGGCGGTCCCGATACTCGGCACCACGAGCGTTGATATCGACCGGGCCGAGGACCGGCATAAGTTCTCGCACCTCCTCGACACGCTCGGTATCGACCAGCCGGCGTGGAGAGAGTTGACCTCGCTGGAAGAAACCGCACGATTCGCCGAAACGGTCGGCTACCCGGTGCTGATACGCCCCAGCTATGTCCTGAGCGGCGCGGCGATGAGCACCGCAGCCGACAAAAGCGAACTGCTGGAATATCTGCAAAAGGCGGCCGCCGTAAACAATGAACACCCGGTGGTCATCAGCAAGTTCATCACCGGCGCCAAGGAGATCGAGATCGACGCGGTCGCCGACCGGGGCGAACTGTACTGCTACGCCGTGTCGGAACATGTGGAGAACGCCGGAGTCCATTCGGGCGACGCGACGCTGGTGCTGCCGCCCCAGAAAACCTATCTCGAAACGATGCGTCGCATCAAGATGACGACCAAACGGATCGCGAAGACACTCAACATCACCGGCCCCTTCAACATTCAGTACATCGCCAAAAACAACGATATCAAGGTCATCGAATGCAACCTCCGCGCTTCGCGCAGTTTTCCCTTTGTCTCCAAGGTCTACAACATCAACTTCATCGACGCGGCGACCCGCATCATCATGGGAAAAACGCCGCCCAAGATAGAACGTTCCTCCTTCGACCTCGACTATGTCGGTGTGAAAGCGCCTCAGTTCAGTTTCACGCGGCTCAAGGGAAGCGATCCTGTGTTGGGGGTGGAGATGGCCTCCACCGGCGAGGTCGGGTGTTTGGGCAACGATTTCAACGAAGCATTCTATCTGGCCATGAGTGCCGTCGGATTCACGGTGAAGCGGAAAAGCGTTCTGCTCTCCACCGGCAGCCTCGATAAAAAAGTGGCACTCCTCGAAACGGTGCGGAAGCTTCAGAAACTCGCCTTCACTCTCTATGCAACGCCGGGAACGGCAGCATTTCTGAACTCTTACGGTATCTCATCAACGACACTCAACTGGCCCGCCGACGACAACGAACCGAACACCCTGACTGCTCTTGCGGAAGGGAAGATCGGCTTTGTGATCAACATACCCAAGAACGACACCCCCGAGGAATACGAAAATGATTACCGGATACGGCGGAAAACAGCCGATCTGGGCGTTCCGCTCATCACCAAGGTCAATATCGCCCGCTCGTTCGTGGATGCCTACGACCGACATCACGATACGCCGGTGCGGATAAAAAGTTGGGCCGAATATACCGGTTGAACGCATTCCGAATGACACCCGAGTCTATTTCCAACGCCTTTTATTGACTAGCTTCCTTCTATAGGTATGCTGTGCGCGCGTGTTTTGAGGAGAAACAGCACTTTGATGACGATACTGCGCCTTCTGCGCGTACACCAATGGGTCAAGAACTTTCTCGTCTTTTTCCCGCTTTTCTTCGCTCTCAGATTCACCGACACCATGCTACTGGCAAGGGCTTGCGCCGCCTTCTTTTTCTTCTCGCTGACCGCGAGCGCCATCTACATCATCAACGACCTGCGCGATATCGCCGAGGATCGCCTCCACCCCGATAAACGGCATCGTCCCATCGCAAGTGGTGCGATTTCGCACATCTCCGCTATCTTCATCGCGGCGGGACTCTTCATCGTCGGGCTCGGCGGCGCATCGTTCTACAATAAACAGCTCTTCTTGATACTGGTCATCTACTGCGTGATGAATGTCCTCTACTCGATGGTCTTCAAACGGATACCGCTCCTCGACATCTTCGTCATCGCGACCGGCTTCCTGCTCCGGCTCCTCGCCGGCACCGACCACGCGGGGATCTCCGGCATTCTGCCGTCACAATGGATCATTCTGATGACCTTCCTGCTCGCCCTCTTCCTCGCCTTCGCCAAACGGCGCGACGATGTGCTGCTGGCGGGTGAAGGGAAAAAGACCCGCACCGCCATCCACGGCTACAACATCGAGTTCATCAACAGCGCGCTGGCGGTCATGACGGCGATCATCATACTCGCCTATATCCTCTACGCGATGGACCCGGCGGTCGCCAAACATTTCGGTTCCGACAAGATCTATCTGACGGTGATATTCGTGATACTGGGCCTGTTCCGGTATCTGCAACTGACGCTCGTGTATCATAAGAGCAGTCAGCCGACCGATCTGCTCCTGCGCGACCGGTTCCTCCAGCTCACGATACTTTGCTGGATCGCGCTGTTCGTACTGCTGGTGTACTAGAGGTGCCGCCATGAAGGTGCTCATCACCGGCGGCGCCGGTTTCTTCGGACTCCACATGACGCGGAAATGCGTGGCCGAAGGCGACACGGTGACGCTCCTCGACATCGCCGAGTATCACGCCGGGGAATACGATCCCGCGGTGAAACTGGTCCGCGGCGATGTGCGCGACACCGCGAAGATGAGCGAGCTCATCGCGGCGACCGATGTGGTCATCCACGCGGCGGCGGCGCTCCCGCTCGAATCGAAAAAAGAGATATTCTCGACCAATGTCGACGGGACGCGGAATGTTCTCGACCTCGCGCTCAAGCATCATACCAAGCGCTTCGTCTTCATCAGTTCGACCGCCGTCTACGGCGTTCCCGACCACCATCCGCTCTTCGAGACCGATGAGCGGATCGGCGTGGGACCCTACGGCGAATCGAAGATAGCGGCCGAAGTGCACTGCGAAGAGATGCGGGCAAAAGGACTCTATGTCTCGGTCGTCCGCCCCAAGACCTTCATCGGCACCCACCGGCTCGGCGTCTTCCAGATACTCTACAACTGGATTGAGGAAGGCCACAAGATACCGCTCATCGGCAACGGGAAGAACCGCTATCAGCTACTTGAGGTCGACGATCTGTGCGACGCCGTCTTCAAGGCGTACCGTCATCCCGGCCCCGAAGCGAACGATGTGTTCAATGTCGGCTGTGCCGATTTCCGCACCATCAACGAAGATGTCGGCGCGCTTTGCACCTACGCCAAAAGCGGTTCCCGAGTCATGCATACCCCCGTCTGGATGGTGATACCGGCACTGCAGCTCTTCGAGGCGCTCCATCTGTCGCCGCTCTACAAGTGGGTCTATGGCACGGCGCATAAAGACAGCTTCGTATCCATCGAAAAGGCGCAGAAGGTGCTCGGCTGGCAGCCGCGCTACAGCGAGTCGGAGGCGCTTATCCGTTCCTACCAGTGGTATCTCGACAACAAGGCGACCATCGCGCAGGGGACCGGCACCGGCCACCGCGTCGCGTGGGCACAGGGCATACTTTCGATCTTCAAGAGGTTCCTGTGAGAACATTTATACATTCAAACATACGGCGGCACCACTCATGACCTCTACTACAATGCCTGCACTGCATATCGGCGATCTGGTGATATCGCCTCCGATCATACAGGGAGCGATGGGGGTCCGCGTATCGCGCGGCGGACTGGCGGCGGCCGTCGCCAACGAAGGGTGCGCCGGGATGATCGCGAGCGTGGGCTTAGGCGACTACGAACACTCCTCGACCGACACCTTCGTCGCGGTCAACAACGAGGCGCTCCGGGCAGAGATACGGAAGGCGCGGGAGCTTTCGAAGGGCGTCATCGGCGTCAATGTCATGGTGGTCCTTTCCAATTTCGAGGATCTGGTCCGCGTCTGCGTCGAAGAGAATGTCGATATTATCGTCTGCGGGTCGGGACTGCCGCTCGATCTGCCGAAACATCTGCACGGCAACAAGAAGATAAAGCTCATCCCGATCGTCTCCTCGATGCGCGCGCTCAGCATCATCTGCCGGAAATGGAAACAGAACTTCGACCGACTCCCCGACGCGGTCATCGTGGAAGGACCGGAGGCGGGCGGACACCTCGGCTACTCTTTTGACGACCTGATCAACCACGAGGCGCCCACGCTGGAACAGCTGGTCGCCGAACTCGTGACCTTTACCCGGACGCTCGACCGGCCGCTGCCGGTCATCGCGGCGGGCGGCATCTTCGACGGCGCCGACATCGCGAAGTTCCTGAAACTCGGAGCGGCAGGCGTCCAGATGGCGACCCGTTTCGTCTGCACCGACGAGTGCGAGGTGCACGAGAATTTCAAAAAGACCTACATCGACGCCGGAAAAGAGGATACGGTCATCATCGCGAGTCCGGTGGGGCTTCCCGGCCGGGTCATCAAGAACAAGTTCGTCACGCGGGTGCAGAACGGCGATACGGTCCCGTTCCTCTGCCGTCACCACTGCCTGCGGACCTGTGATCCGAACACCGTCCCCTACTGTATCGCCAAGGTGCTGGGCGACGCCTCGCGCGGCGAGTTCGCCGACGCCTTCGTCTTCGCCGGCTCCAACGCCTACCGCTGCACCGAGATCGTACCGGTGAAGAAACTGATCGGGCAGCTTTCCGCCGAACTGCTCGCCAACCTATAAGGTGTCGTCATGAAGATCGCGATGATCTCTTCGGAGTGTGTCCCGTTCGCCAAGACGGGGGGACTGGCCGATGTGGTTGGCGCGCTTCCCAAGGCGCTGGCGAAACTCGGTCACGAGGTGGTCGTCATCCTGCCGCTCTACGGATCGGTCGATATCGAGAAACGGGGCATCAAGCCCTTCATGGCGCAGATCGGCGTCTGGATGGGCAACACCTTGGAGTGGTGCGCGGTCCACAAGGCACAGAGCGACGGCGGCATCACCGTCTACTTCATCGAGTACAACAAGTATTTCCAGCGCGACGGACTCTACCACGACGCGTGGTTCAACGACTATCCCGATAACCCGAAGCGGTTCGCCTTTTTCAGCCGCGCTGCGTTGCAACTCCTCCGCGACATGTACTGGATGCCCGACATCATCCACGCCCACGACTGGCAGGCGGCCCCGACGATGGCCTACCTCAAGGTCTGGCACGGGAACGATCCGCTGCTGGCAAAGGCGGCCGGGGTACTGACGATACACAACATCGCCTATCAGGGGATCTACGGCGCGGAGCATCTCGACTATACCGGACTCAAACCGGAGAACTTCAAACCCGACATATTCGAGGACCACGGGCGGCTGAACTACCTCAAGGGGGGCATCCACTTCGCCGAGATGGTCAACACCGTGAGCCCGACCTACGCGACAGAGACCCGTTCCGGCCCGCTGTCGTGCGGCATGGCGCCGTTCCTCAACAACAAAGGCGACCGCTACACCGGCATCTTGAACGGCGTCGACTACGCCCTCTGGTCGCCCGAGAACGACAAACATCTTCCGGCGCGCTATTCGGCGCGCGATATGAGAGGCAAGGCGACGGCCAAGAAACTGTTGCAGGAGACGCTCGGCCTCACGGTCGATCCGAAACTGCCGGTCATCGGCGTCATCAGCCGCTTCGTCGCACAGAAGGGACTGGATGTGGTCGGGCAGGTACTCGATCATATCCTCAAGGACATGGTGGTGCAGTTCGCCGTGCTCGGTTCGGGCGACAAGGTCCTCGAACAATACTACGGCGGACTCCCGGCGCACTATCCCGGCCGGGTCGGTTCCTATATCGGCTACAGCGACGAGCTGTCGCACCTCATCGAAGCGGGAAGCGACTTCTTCCTGATGCCCTCGCAGTACGAACCGTGCGGTCTCAACCAGATATATTCGCTCAAGTACGGCACCCTTCCCATCGTCCGGGCGACCGGCGGACTGGCCGATACGGTCGAGCAATACGACGAGAAGGCGGGGACCGGCACCGGGTTCAAATTCAATGTCCTGTCGCCCACCGCCGTCTACGACACCATCGGTTGGGCGGTCAGCACTTGGTACGACCGTCCCACCCACATCGCCGCGATGCGACAGGCGGCGATGGCCAAGGATTTCAGCTGGGACGAAAGCGCCAAGGCCTATGTCTCCCTCTACGAACGGGCCATCGCGCTGAAGAGAGCCTAGTCCACTTCTACAAATTCATTGACATTTTCTTTTTGGCGTGCTACTACCAAACCGTGTCCGCAGACGGGGAAATCCGGTGTGAATCCGGTGCTGTCCCGCAGCTGTAAGCGCGACGGACGCCGCATATCCCACTGCCATAACGGCGGGAAGGGGCGGCGCTCCGGTTGACCGCAAGCCAGAATATCCGAAAGCGGAATCGTGAACAGTGCGACCCCGCGGAGGGACAAGGCCTGTGCGTACGCCGTTTCTTTTATTCTCCCTTATCTTCTTTTATATGCTGGTGGCCGCTGAAGAACCGTATCGCACCGTCGTAAGCGAGAAACGGGAAGGCGACGATGAGAGCGCCCGCGCCGACACCGTCATCACCGAGAAACAGATAGAAAAGAAACAGAAAGAAAGCGTCGCCGAACTTCTGCGCGAAACGCCCGGCATCCACATCTCGACGGCCGGCGGGGCGGGCGGGTTGACGAGCCTCTTCATACGCGGCGGGAAAGGCGGTCACGCGCTGGTACTCCTCGACGGGGTGCGGCTCAACGACCCCTTTTCGGTCGACAACGCCGTCGACCTCTCCGACATCATGACCGACGGCATCGAGCGCATTGAGATACTGCGCGGCCCGCAGGCGGTACTCTTTGGTCCCGACGCGATGAGCGGCGCGGTCCTCATCACCTCACGGCGGGGCGGCGGTCCGACCCGTCTTTCGCTTTCCGCCGAAAGCGGCATGGTCGATCTCGCCCCCGGCGACATCGCGGTGAACCATCTCCGGTTGTCGGCGGGACTGCGCGGCGGCACGGCACGCGGCGACTACGCACTGAACGCATCTTATCTCGACACCGGCGGCTATTCGGCGGCATCCGAACATGACGGCAATACCGAGGAGGACCGGGCACGGACTCTGACCGTCGCCGGACGGTTCGGCGTCGCGGTGGGCGACCGCTGGCGGCTTTCGGCGGCGCTCCGCTACATCGGCGCCGACGCCGATATCGACAACGGACCGGGACGCTGGCGCGACGACCCCGACCGCATCTTTTCCTCCGACCGCCTGCTGGGACATTTCGCGGCCGATGGCTCGCTTTTCGACGGCCGATGGGGCCAGAGCATCGAACTTTCTGTCGCCCGTCGCTCCTGCGACGACCGCAACCGGCCGAACGGCCCGCAGGACCAGTGGGGCTACGCGCGGACCTTCTTCATCGGCGACACCGTCGAGGCGGCATGGCGTAACGACATCACCGCCATCCCCTACAACCGTCTCCGGACCGGCGCGGTATTCAGCGCCGGACAGGGGGCCGCCGATCAGAAAAGCGACCATACGCGCACCGTCGCCGGACTCACGCTCGACCGGAAAAGTTCGTTCGATCTCGGCATCTATCTGCAGGACACCGTGACGCCGCTCGACGGCCTGACATTGACGGCGGGCGGCCGGTTCGACCTGTTCCTCTACCGTCTCCATCACACGACCCTCGACACGACCGGCGCGCCGGTACTGCTCAAAAGCGAATATCTGAAAAGTCTGCCGCGCGGCACCTACAGCGTGGAGGCGGCGTACCGTATCGCCCCGAGCGACACCCTTCTCCGGGCGAGTACCGGGAGCGCCTTCAAGCCGCCGAGTCTCTTCCAGCTCTACAGCAAATACGGCTCGGAATTTCTGCGCCCTGAAGAGACCTTCGCGGTCGACGGTGGTATCGAACAGCGGCTGTGGGAGCGCCAGCTTCTCTTCGAAGTGAACGGCTTTTATCAGGAGACACAGAATGCGATAGAGTTCTCCTACGGCTGCGACGGGATGCTCTGCGGTCGCTATCAGAACCTCGGTTGGCTCACGGCGTGGGGTATCGAGACGGCCCTTTCGGTGCGGCCCCACCGGACCCTCACGATCACGGCCAACTACACCTACACCGCCACCGACGCCTTCGCCGTGGTCACCTACGACGGCCGCGACTGGCGCGACACCCGGCCGGTCCTGCGGCGCCCCGCACATCTCGCCAACCTCTGGATCGACTGGAATCCCGATCCGATCTTCAATGCGAATCTCGGGGTGACGGTCATCGGCCCGCGCCGCGATATCGAGTACCGCTACCCCTACGAACCGGTCACCGTCACGCTCCCGACCGCCGTCATCGGATCGCTCGCCGTGTCGGTGCGCGCCGCGCCGATGGTCCGCATCTTCGGCCGCATCGAGAACCTCTTCGACGACCGGTACGAACTGGTGAAAGGCTACGGCACCGCCGGGGTATCGCTCTATCTCGGCCTTGCTCTCGACATCGGAGGGGGGGCATGAAACGGCTGTTCCTCCTCATGGCCTTTCTACCGGTCGCCTGCGCGCCCGACCTCTCAGAACTGCCGACCGACATCGATATGACCGCGGCGACCGACTACACCGCACCGACCGACAATACGATATCCGACGACGATACCGTCTGTCCCGCCGGTACGAGCGCCTATCTCGGCTCCTGCGTTGTCGCCGACCTCATCATCGCGACGACCGGCGGCTACGACGCCCCCCGTTCGGGTCACATCCTCCTCGCGCCGGGCGAACGGCTGGACGAACTGCGTGAACTGACCTTCCCGACGCCGCTGGGGGGCCCCGAAGGGACCGACCTGACGCTCGCGACCGCACCCGACCGCCTCATGGTCGTCGGCCGTGACGGCGCCGACACGGTGTGGGTCTACGAACCGCGCAATGGTGATCCGCGTTACACCACCATCGCCTCGCCGGTCGACGGCTACGCAAATTTCCACGACGCGCTGTGGGACGGAACGCGTTACATTGTTTCGGCTAACCAGCTCGACCGACTGCTCCTCTTCGACGCGACAGGCGCCCCCGACGGCGGAATACCGCTTTCCTCCTTTGCCCCTGACGGCACCGAACCGGCACCCTCGGCGCTTTTGCAGACCGGAGGCCGGACGCTGACGGCACTTCAACTCCTTGGGCCCGACTGGCTTTCGCGCGGCGGACGGCTTGCCCGTCATACCGCCGAGGGGACGCCGCTCGACCCTATCGATCTGCCGCTTGCCGACCCCACCTCGAAGCTGGCGGTCAACCCGCTCCTTTCGCGCGACCAACTGTTTGTCTCCTGCTCCGGCTCCTATCAGGCACGCGACGGCGGCATCACTCGGGTCGATCTCTTCACCGGCAAAGTCTCC
Organism: uncultured Spirochaetales bacterium; assembly: GCA_964412895.1. GTDB lineage: Bacteria > UBP6 > UBA1177 > UBA1177 > JAKLFG01 > CALMRE01. Next base: position 21,897 of record CAYPQK010000008.1, on the reverse strand, counting down.
GTCATTCTGCATGAAACGACCGAAGAACATTCGCCGCTCGATGTGAAGATGGGCGATCTGGCGGTGCTCGCCGACGGCCGCATCTACTTCACCGCGATGGACGGCGACTGGCAGGGACATCTGCAGGTGCTCGAACGCAACGGCACGGTACGGCGTATCGTCAGCGACATCAACGCCTTCGCGGCGATATCGATAGATCAGAGTCCCTTCACCGGACGGGTATACTTCTTCGATCAGATCTTCGCGGATGGCTCTCCACGCAGCCGGTTCAACGCACTCGACACCGCGACCGGGAACATCACGACGATACCCTTCGACGGCGCCCCCGCGGCGCTCCGTCTGTGGATACATGAACCGTCAACCGTTTTATAGGAGGAAACGCATGAAGAAACTACTCACTGCCTTTCTCTTGGTCCTCTCCCTGTTCGCCTGCGGCGGCGAGGAGAAGAAGAGCGATCCGCTCGAGATCGTCGGCACCTACGGCGACGACTTCGGCGGGACCCATGTCATCACCGCGACAAAGTGGGACATGGCGGCGATGGGGAAATTCACCATCACGAAGTATGACAACGCCGACGACTTTGTCATCGCGCAGAACGACGCAACGAACACCTACAACCCCGGCAAATGGAGCCGGATGGACTGGGCGTGGAGCGGCAACGATCTCTACTTCTGCCAGACGGTCTACGACAAGGATTCGGCGGATGAGGCCGAGGCGGCCACCCCGGCCGACGCCGAAAAGCTCGACACCGGGTGTAACGGTTTCGGGTGGACCAAACTGACCCCCACGACCTTCGCGGGAGCGGCCGGCACCACCGGCTCTCCCGCCGTCGCGAAGGATGACCCGCGCATCACCCTCTGGGCAACCGGTGTGGCGACGGTCGAGTGGGGCGATAACCTGACCGAGGAGTGGAAAAATACCGAAAAGGGGCTCGGCCCGGCCGAAGGAACCGCGACCGATGTCGTGTCGCTGGGCGATGGCGGCAGTATCACCCTCACCTTTGATGAGCCGATCACCGACGGCGACGGTCCCGATATCGTCGTGTTCGAGAACTCATTCTCGGACGACTTTCTTGAACTTGCCTTTGTCGAGGTATCGAGCGACGGCCTCTCGTTCGTCCGATTCGCCGCCACCTACCTCGGCACCGAGCCGGTCTCCGAATACGGTACGCTTGACCCGTCGTTTATCGATGTCCTTGCCGGGAAGTATCGCGCCGGATGGGGCGTCCCGTTCGATCTCGCGACCCTTGCCGTGAAGGATGAGACGGTTGACCTATCGGCCGTCTCCCATGTCCGCATCGTCGATGTCCGGGGCGACGGCTCTATGACCGACAGCGGCGGCCGCCCCATCTACGATCCCTACCCGACCCATGAAAGCGCCGGATTCGATTTAGATGCAGTTGGGATAATCCAATAACATAGGGCCCATAGGACTTATGAAACCTATAGGCCCTATGGAATAAAAAAGCCCCCGGACGACCGGGGGCTTGAAAAGGGAACCGGTATCTACCGCGCGATTACTCGGCGGCGGGAGCCTCAGCCGGAGCTTCGGCGGGCGCTTCGGCCGGAGCCTCAGCGGGGGCCGCTTCGGCCGGAGCCGCTTCTTCAGCCGGAGCCGCTTCGGCGGCCGGGGCCGGCTCGCCGCTGGACTGGTTCTGTTCGCCGGTCCACTGCGGGTTGATGACGGCGATGGCTTCCATCTCTTCGACACACTGGAAGGTGTTGTCGTCGCGAAGGTTGCATCGCTTGACCTTCGACCAGTCGTCATGGGTCCAAGTGATGATCAGCGGAATAGTGGTCTGTTCCCACTCATAGTAGGCCCAGTAGAAGGTCGTGTCGTTCTTTTTGTGCTTCGCGGTGATCGTTCTCTTCTCGACCGTGCACGACACCATGACGAGGGCCGCGACGACCGCGCAGATAAGCAGTATTTTTTTCATGTTTCACTCCCTCGTTTAGTTCTCGACAAAGGTCTTGTACAGGGTATTCTGCATGACATTCTCGAGAATGACGGTATCCATGCACTGACTCAGATTACCGGCATCGTCGACATTGCAAACGCGGGCGGTATAATCAAAATATTCAGTGCCAGAATCGTCGGTCATGATCTGTCCCGCCTGAATGCGGAAAGCGAAAAACTCCTTCATGGTCTTGTCTTCGCCAAGGAACTTGTTGGAAGTCAGCCACTGGGGGTTCGCGCAACCGGCAAGCAGCAGGGACATCGCCACGAGAGCAAGGATTATCATTTTTTTCATAGTGTTACCTCCCTTACCAGCCGATACAGTCAAGATCGGTCGTGCCATCGCACTCAACCTTGCAATCAAGCCCTTCGCCGGAATCGGCGCAGGTCCAATAACGATACAGTGTGGTCGGATACTTGGCCGCCGCTTCAGCACCGGCGAACGAGAGGAAGAAACGGACGATCTCTCTGGTCATGTACCAGTCGGCCGACTCAATGGTGGTCAGCGGGCGGGTGTTGTGGTCCTCGATGTGTCTGATGTTGCGGGTCATGCAGGATGTCCCGATCAGCATCACGACGAGCGAAAGTACCAGAATAAGTTTTTTCATAGCACTTCCCTCCTTAGTCCAAGTTCCAAGTTAATGTCATCGCGCGGCACTGGAACAGGCGACCATCGGCTTCGGTGTTGCACTTAAAGACCTGATAGTCGGGGGTCTGCAAGAAACGCTCCTGATAAGTGACGAACTTCATGGTGTTGTCCTTGTCACGGTGCGTCATGTGGGTAATGAACCGGGGCTTCGTGCATGAGGTGGCGCACATGGCAACCGCCAAGACGCCAATCAGCAAAAGTTTCTTCATGGAGCATCCTCCTCTCAAGGTTTCCCGTTAACTCCGAAATGGAAAGAAATGAGTCGCACCGAAACTAGCAGAATGGCCCGCCGAAGTCAATTTTTTTCGTGCGCTTCGTTTCCCCTTCGGAAACTTGATTTTATCGGCTCCCGCGGTAGTATTCCCGCCGGACTTTGCCGGGGAGATACCCGATGGATCAGTGGACCCTCACGCACGCCGCGGAACTGCTCGCGGAGCACCTGACGAACCAGAACCTCATCAAGCACTGCTGGGCGGTCGAGGCGGCTATGCGCGCCATGGCCGGACGGCTGGGCGGCGACGCCGACCGCTGGGCGCTGGCAGGACTGCTCCATGACCTCGACTACGACCGGACCAAGGACGATTTCCCGCGCCACGGGAAGGTGTCGGGCGATATCCTCCGCGCCGCCGGATTTCCCGATGAGGAGATACTGCACGCCATCCTCGAACATTCGGGCAATGTGCCGGTCGAAAGCCGGATGGGCCGCGCTCTGTATGCCGTCGACCCGGCGACCGGCTTTATCGTCGCCTGCGTCCTCATGCATCCTTCCAAAAAGGTCGCCGCGGTCCCCATCGAATTTATGACGAAACGATTTACCGAAAAGCGCTTTGCGCAGGGCGCCAACCGCGACCAGATGAAGGCGGCCGAGGGGTGGTTCGGCATCGGGGTCGAAGAACTCCTGACGCTGACCCGCGACGGGATGGCCCGGCGGAGCGCCGAGATAGGACTCTAGCAACGGAGCGACCCATGAGAATGATCCTTTTTGCGTTCTGCATAGCGGCGGCGACGATCCTGCGGGCCGACCCGCTTCTGGTGAAGGGGGCCGACGGCACCTATCTCCCCCTCCTCGCCGAGAGCTGGAATATCAAGGGGGGCGGCGTTCTGATGAAGATGAAGCGGGGGCTCGATCTGACCGGACTCAAGGACCGGCTGACCGAAAAACTTCCCGACCAGACCATAGAACTTCGTTCGGGCGGCCTCTTTTTCGCCTCGATAGAGCTTGACTCGCTGCTGCATGCCGTCGCCGGCGTCGATTCGGGCATATCGCTGAAGATCGATCCGATAGCGTTGTTGCGCGAGAAGAAAGAGACGGCCGACAGCATCACCACCGCACCCGATCGGAAGGAATTCGTCGGCGCCGATGAACTGGCCGAAGCGGAGGTCACCGCGATCGCCTTCTCGGGGGTCGACGGACTCGCGAAACTGGAGCTGGTCGTCCGCATGGGGCCGGTCGCCGGGGTCTTCGCGAAACTGAAAGGACCCATCAAGGCCAAGGCGCTCTTCAAACTGAAAAAGAATGCCGCCGACATCGAGGATGAGGACAATCAGCGCAAGTCCGACCTGCTCGTCGTCCGGCCACGGTCGCTCATCCTGATAAAGATAGAGAATAAGGAAGAGGACGGCACCTACCTCGTCACCGAGGCGCACCTCAAGAAATACTGATCGTGAAGAAACGCACCCTCTACTTCGAATCGCTCGGCTGTCCCAAGAACCGCGTCGACACCGAGGTGATGCTCGCGGCGCTCATCGCCGCGGGCTGGCGGGTGGTTGACGATCCGGCGGCGGCCGATCTGCTCGTCCTCAACTCCTGCGCCTTCATCGAGGATGCCCGCAAGGAAACGCTGGAGCGGTTCTTTGACCTTCACGCCCATCGCCGCAAGGATTCGCGGCTCGTCCTCGCCGGCTGTCTGCCGCAGTTGCATCCCGACATCGCCCGACTCCTTCCCGAGGCCGACCTCATCATCGGCATCGAGGATATCCCGCGGATCACGGCGCTGGCCGGAGGGGCCGAAACGGCGGCAACCATATCGGCCGACCCGCGCTTCATCATGACCGCCCGTCACGAACGGACGCCGACCCTGTCGCCCCATACCATGTATATAAAGGTGGCCGACGGCTGCGACAACCGCTGTTCCTACTGCGCGATACCGCTCATTCGCGGCGGCTACCGCGAACGGCCGCCGCGCGACATCTTGGACGAGGCGGCGCGGTCCATCGACCGCGGCATACGCGAACTGGTCTTCATCGCACAGGACACCACCGCCTACGGCCGCGACCACGCCACGACGCTCGCCAAGTTGCTGGTAAAATTGGCTAAACTTCCGGGCGAGTTCCGCATCCGCGTGATGTACCTCTACCCCTCCGACATCGACGCGGCGCTCCTCGACGCGTTCGACCACCCCAAGATGCTCCCCTACTTCGAGGTGCCGCTCCAGCATACCTCCGATCCGGTACTCAAGGCGATGCACCGCCGCTACCGCCGCCGCGACATCGACCGGGCGCTTAACCGCATCACCCACCGTTTCGGCGATCGCGCCGTCATCCGCACCACCTTCATCGCGGGGTTCCCCGGCGAGACGGTGGCCCAGTTCGAGGAGATGCGCAGTTTCATCGCGGGCGCTCCGCTCGACTACATCGGCGTTTTTGGCTACTCGAAGGAGGAGGGCACCCCGGCGGGGAAACTGCGGTCGCACCGGCGCGACACCATCGCCAAGCGGGTCGCCCTGCTTCAGGAGACGGCGCAGGCGACGATGGAGAAACGGCTCTCACGGCTCGTCGGCACGACCACGACGGTGCTGTACGAGGAATTCGACCCCGAGAGCGCCCTCGCGACGGGACGCGGCATTCATCAGGCGCCCGAGATAGACGGCATCACGATACTCACCAACCTTGAAAAGGAGCGGCCCGGCGACCTCCTGACGGTCCGGCTCACCGGCCGCGACGGCATCGACTTCACCGCCGAAGTGGTGCGCTAGAGCACCGTTCAATTTCCCTGCGCAATGCCTTCGGGGTTCAGCCGTCCGATAACGGCGTCGGCCACCAGTTTATGCACGCGTTCCGACGGATGGCCATCGTACCGGTTCACCACCCGATCGGCCGGTCGCACCGTTTCGACATATTCGGCGACATCGATATATTCGATATGCAACGCATTGAACGCCGCGCTCAGTTTATCGGTATACTCCCGGCTCTTCTCCGGCTGTTCAAGGAGCGGAAAGATAACGACCAGCAACCGGGCGTTCAGGGAGCGGACGGTCCGCTGGATATCCGCGAGGTCACGCACATGGTCGCGCCACACCGCATCGTCGTTCACCAACCCTCTGATGTAATTCTCATAGCCGACAGCGGGGTTATCCATGGTGAATACTCTGCAATAGATCGTATTGAGCAGATAGGACGACTGGATCAGGAGCCGTGTGCGGGGGGCCAGTATCCTCGGTTCGAACGCCTTGCCCAGCGCATGTCCGGAACCTTCTATATCATTGATGAAATACTGAAGAATTATCAATCCGGGCGTTACCGGGGACGCGGCGAGTTCCCGTATGCGCCGCAGTTCGTCTTTGGTGGCGGAACCGTTGATCCCCATGTTCCATACGCGATATTCCGTCGCGGCATCGAGGAGGTCGCCGAACCGGTCCCGGTGGTCGGCGATGCCGAGTCCGGCGCTGAACGAGTCGCCCACCACAATCGCCAGCTTTTTCTTGTCGTTGACGAATTCGTCATCCCGGTATCCCTCATGATTGAGCGGACCCCAGTGAAGAAGACACCATTGGTTCTGCGAGAAGGCGAACGGATGGGCGACCGACTGGACCACGAAGGTCGCGCCGAATTCCAGCGCGGCCAGAAGGAAAAAAAGAGCGTAGTACATCGTGGCGATATCCCGGGCTTTTCTCCCCAGTTCGCGTTCTTTGACCACATGGATATAGAAGAAACGGCCCGCGATGATCGCGCCGGCCGCCAACACCAGCGTCCGGACCAGAACAACGGCCGCAAAAACGGCCGCATTCTCGAACATACCCAAGACCATCGTACCATAGCCGAGTATCACGCTCGGCAGGACCAGCGCGACAATGGGTAAGAGCCAGAGAAGAGCCCTGTGCATAAGCCCTCCGTGCATTCTGTCATGAACATCTGTTTAAATAGACCGGTGGGAAGAAAGGAGAGTTTCTCCGGATGCAAAGATATTTCTGTCAGGCTCCGGGGGCAAGGTGTCTCTCCACCTCACGCCAACGCTGTAACTTTTCCTTATAGGATATCATTGCGCAGGCGGGGCTTGTCGAGGGAAGTTCCAGTATCGTGAGGTGCGCTTTGACCGCGTCGGGGAGCGTCGGCTGGATGTGGCGGCGGAACGCCTGCCGCGCCTTGCCGCCGTTGAGCGCCACCGCCTGTATCGTCGGGTGCTTCGTCAGCAGATCGCCGATGGCGTTGGGCACTTCGCTTTCGCGGCGGATGTCGCCGTCGCCGGAGCCGATCCGCTCGCAGTGTTTGAGGACATCCCACAGCGCGATGCCGCTCCGCCGGAGCGCGGCAAGCCGCTTTTCATACGGCAGTTCGGGCGCCGCGCCGCACAACGTTCCCATGATACGCCAGAAACTATTCTGCGGGTGGCCGTAATACTCGCGCATCGTCAGCGACCGTTCGCCCGGCATCGAACCGAGTATCAGGATGGTCGGCCGCGTTCCCACGACCGCCGGGAAACCGGTGAGTTTCTTCGTGCTCATGTCGGCACGGTAGGCGTTCCATGGTTTCTTGTCAAGAAAGAAAGTTTGTGCTACGGTGAAGCGGTCAATACGACGGGGGTGTGTGATGAGATGCTTGTGGTTGGGGCGGTCGACGCGGTCTTATGCCGCGATGTCGCGCCCCCAAGGTGTTATAAAGCGGCACGGAGAGGGGGATAACCACATGCCGCCGATCTGCACAAGACATCTAAAGTGGATGCTAATGGCGAGAGACTAGCTATGAATCAAGACTGGATTCTCCAGAAAAAAGAAACTCGCCGAACCTTCTCCAGCTCTACCTGGGTTCCGCTGCGGGCGTCCCGAAATGACAAACAGGGTAATGTCAAGGAGATAGGTTACATCGGCGAATTTTTTGGATGTGGGTCTGTTGCATTCCCACCAGAGCATCGAGAAGTCGCAGAGCAACTTGACTGGAGTGCTATTGGAATCGGTCACCATGTCCAGCCGTATGCTTACGAGGATGGTTACTACTCATCCATCGAGCAGTATCAATGTAACGACAAAGAACCAATTGGTGTAAATCTTGTATTTGAGCACCCTCAACCGGTAGTTGGAGGAAGGCTATGGATACTAAGCCCTGACCTCGTTGTTGCTCTCCATCTGATAAAAGAGGGAACAAACTGGGTAAGACCAGAAGAAAATTTCGTTGTCGTGGCTCGTGAGGTTCTTGATGAACAAGGACATCATTGCTTGATCGAGATCAAGCGAGAATTCCTCCTCGACTATTTGGCGGCAAGGAACCTTTCACTTCGTCTCTCTTACTACCGCCAAAGAGTAGAGAATGTCTCAACACTTGAAGGTAGCGCTTATGCGAATCTAGAAAATCTACAAGAACAACGAGACGGTGGTCGATTTGAACTCCTAATTCGCAGCTTGAACGATGTTTATGGGGGAAGCTGGGCTATGTTACGAGCTTGGCGAACTGATGTTGACGAAGATGAAGACGCGCCAGTTATGGCGCCGGAACGCGATGACAATACCGACTTTGAAAAATCGGAGGGACAGCGGAGTGGTTTTGAAGGTATACTGGTCGAGGGTGAGTTTTGGCGAGACGAATGGATTGAACATCAAGGACAGAGCGTACGTGTTCGAGGTGATGCAGATAAGAATCTTCCTCAATTCATTGTGGAAACTGACGGAACGCGAATGGCATCCACCGATTTAAACAACGAAGACGTTGGTCGATGGCTGTGGTTTCGCTCCAGCGTAGTCAACGAGTTTCTCAATCATCGCGGCTTTTCTCTGGAGTGGTATACGGCGGAAACAGGTGGTATACATTCAACATCCGGGTATAGGACGCACTTTGGAATCAACTCTTCGGATTTAATCACGGTGTATGCCTATGATGTTGCTCGCCTTGCCGCATGGGAGCAACACATTTGGGCTGCTCATAATGTTGTTCCAGATGGGAAGGTTTCAAATGAGCTATTAGCAGCGCAAGTAAAAGTTCAGCCAGCATCTACCCGTGCTGTTGAAGACCTTCTTTTCAAGGTTATGGAATTGCTAGAGGGGGGATTTCGTCAAAAGTTCAACATTTCTCTTTACACTCACGAAATAGAGCATGCCGCAGCTATGGAGAATATATCCCGCTTTGCGAGCAGAGATCAAACATCATTGCTGAGGTTAGCTAAAGAGCTTGTTCGTGTTTTTTCTGATCGACTTGATGTACGTGAGCTTCGTAAACTTTCAACGCATTCTAATAAAGAAAAGCTCGGTTCGAACAAGCTTCTTGAGGATATTCTTGCTCAGAAAATTGGGACTGATAAAGCTCGTCTCGTTTTTGGCCCAATTGTTGGCACTTATGACATGCGAGTAGGTGACGCACACCCGACTAGCTCAAAGATTGGAGATGCTTTGAAGCTAGCTGAAATCGACGAAAGCAAGTCGTTTCTGAGACAGGGCGAACAACTGATTTCGAATTTCGGACGATCAATTTGGTGGATAAGCAAATTGCTTTTTGAAAAATCGGAAGAACCAAGTGAATAACAATACGCGGGCATAACAAGGCGCTGCACTGGACGGCAATTCCGCTTCGCTCTATTGCCGTCGGTGAGCTTTGCCGTTCATGTTCCCGAAATCGCCTCGGCCAGCATAAAGTCCCCAACTATTATCGTAAGAATGTTGGAAATGACCTTCAGACTCTTCAGTTTTAATTTATTGCCTAGCTCGTAGAGCGGAAAGCGGTCTTTTTCCTTGCCTCTCCTTTCCTTACTAATATAATCGCCCCCGGTCGGTAGTGAATAACCGCTTTTTAAGGAGTTCTCCATGGCCATCATGCTTGACGGAAGTCATCTGACCATCGAACAACTGGTCGCCATCGCCCGCAACGGCGAAGCGGTCGAACTGTGCCCCAAAGCGCTCGAACGGATCAAACTCTGCCGCGCGATGGTCGAAGAGAAGATCGCGAAGCGCGAGATCATGTACGGCGTCAACACCGGCATCGGCGAATTCTCCGAAGTGGTCCTCGCCGACGACCAGATAGAACAGTTCCAGCGGTGGCTCGTCTACAACCACTCGGCCGGCATCGGCGACCCCGCCCCCATCGAGCATGTCCGCGCCGCGATGACCGCCCGCATCAATGTCCACGCCCACGGCAACTCCGGCTGCCGCCCCGAGATACCGCAGACCTTCGTCGCGATGCTGAATAAAGGCGTCACCCCCTTCGTCTGCAAGAAAGGGTCGGTCGGCGCCTGCGGCGACCTCGCCCCGATGTCGCAGATAGCGCTCACCCTCCTCGGCGAGGGTAAAGCCTATTTTAAAGGTGAACTGCTCGCCGCCAAGACCGCCTTCGAAAAGGCGGGTATCCCGGTCCCCGGCCTCAAGGCGCGTGACGGACTCGCCGCGATAAACGGCTCGAACCTCCTCACTTCCATCAGCGCGCTGACGCTCTACGACGCCGACCGCTGGCTCAAACAGGCCGAGATCGCCGCGTCGATGTCGCTGGAGGCGCTGCTCGCCAACATGAAGCCCTACCACACGAAACTCCACGAACTGCGCGGCTTCGCCGGTGCCGTCCGCTCGGCCGCCGCGATACGGAAATGCGTCGCCGGCTCCGACCTCCTTTCCGGCAAGGTGAAGACGAAGGTGCAGGACGCCTATTCGATGCGCTCCACCCCGCAGGTCATCGGCGCGGCGCACGACGCCATCCGCTGGGCCCGCTCGCAGGTCGAGACCGAACTGAACGGCGTGGGCGACAATCCGATCTTCATCCCCGAGGAGAAACTGACGCTCTCGGGCGCCAACTTCCAGGGGACGCCGGTATCGCTACCGATGGAGATGGTCGGTCAGGCGATCACGATGGTGAGCGTTCTTTCGGAGCGGCGCATGAACCGGCTCAATAACCCGGCGCTGTCGGTCGGTCTGCCGCCGTTCCTCACGAAGAACCCCGGCATGTTCTCGGGGCTGATGCTGTCGCAGTACACCGCCGATACCCTCATCGTCGAACAGCGTATCCTCTGCACTCCCGCCTCGACCCAGTCGATACCGGCGGCGGCCGATCAGGAGGATTTCGTCTCGATGGGGATGAACACCGCCCTCAAGAACCTGCAGATACTCGACAATGCCAACGGCGTCATCGGCATCGAATTCATGGCGGCGGCACAGGCGCTCGACATCCGCGGCTTCACCACCGGAAAGGGCGTCGCGGCGGCCCACAAGGCGATCCGCGAGAAGGTCGAATTCCTCGAGATCGACCGGCCGCTCTACCCCGACCACACCGCGATGCAGGAACTGGTCCGCACCGGCGCGATACTCGACGCGGTCGAAGCGGCGGTCGGGAGCCTCGGCTGAGCCGGAATAAAGGACACCGCCCCCATGTTATTACCGACGCTGTGAAGGATCTCTGATAAACGCTATGGAACTGGTACACCCGACATACTTGCTCGCGCTCCTGTTGCTGCCGCTTTTGTGGCTCCTGTTCCGCTCACGGCGGCGGGGCGGCGGCGGGATACTCCACTTCACCGATTTCGCTGGGATGCGGCGCGCCGCCGACGGCCGTTGGCGCATCTGCCGCTTTTTTGATGTGATCGCCTTTATCCTGCTGGTGGTCGCTTTCGCGCGGCCGGTCAGCCTCGACCGGGTGATCACCCCGCCGGTCGAAGGGAAGGATATCGTTATCGCGCTCGATGTGTCGGGTTCGATGGAGGCGCTCGACTTCCAGCCGAAGAACCGGATCGCGGCGGCCAAGGGAGTGATCGAGCAGTTCGTCCGCGAACGGCGGAGTGACCGGCTTGGGCTGGTCTTCTTCGCCAAGGAGAGCTTCCTGCAGGTGCCGCTCACGACCGATTACACGATGTTCACGAACCTTCTCAACCGCCTCACCACCGGCGTCATCGACGACGGCACCGCCATCGGCAACGGGCTCGGGCTCGCCCTGTCGCGGCTGGAGGATTCGAAGGCCAAATCGCGGTTGGTGATACTCCTCACCGACGGCGACAACAACAGCGGCAATGTGAGTCCCGAGGCGACCGCCGAAATAGCAAAGAAACTCGGCATCAAGATATACACCATCCTCATCGGCACCAATAAACCGGTCCCCTTCCCGGCCGGTAAAGATATCTTCGGCCGCGACGCCTATCAGACGGTGACGATGAAGGTCAATCCCGAACTCCTGAAACGGATCGCCGACACGACCGGCGGCAAGGCCTACACCTCGATATCGACCGACGAACTGCGCCGCGCCTTCACCGACATCGACAAACTGGAAAAAAGTCCCGTACCGGCGCAAAAGTATAAACTGTATGACGAATTCGCCCCCTCCTTCATCGCGGCCGCCCTGCTCCTCATCCTCCTCGGACGGCTCTTCGCGCTCCTCTTCCCGCTCTACCCGGAGGTGGAGCGATGAAGTTCGGCGCGCCGCTTTATTTCCTCCTGTTCTTCGTCTGGTTCCCGGCACTGCTCATCTATTTCGCGGTCGCTCGGCGGCGGCGGGAACGGTTTGCGGCGCTTTTCAGCCCCGCCCGGCGTGACGAGGCAACCAACTTGTCGGAGCGGGCGCTGTGGCTACGCCGGATCCTGCTGGTGATGGCCTTCATCTTTCTCAATCTCGCCGCCGTTCGGCCGCAGATGGGCGAAGCGGAGGTGAACCTTTCGAACGAGGGTATCGACCTCGCCGTCGTCTTCGATGTGTCGCTGTCGATGCTCGCCGAGGATGAGGAGGGACCGCGCTTCGAGAAGGGAAAACGGCTCCTGATAGACGCCATCTCGGAACTGGGCGGCGACCGCGTCGCGGTGGTCCCCTTCGCCGGTTCGGCCTTCCTGCAATTGCCGCTCACCGCCGACTACAATACGGCGCTCGCGGTGGCGGCCGATCTGCGGCCCGGGATGATAGAAAAACAGGGAACGGCGCTCGGCGCGGCGGTGGAACTGGCGCTCGAAACGCTGAAAAGCGGCGCGGAGAACGCCGATAAACTGCTGGTCGTCGTATCCGACGGCGAGGACCCGTCGCTCGACCTTGAGGCGACGCGGCGGAAGATAGCCGACGCGAAGGTGAGCCTCGCCATCCTCCCGCTCGGCACCGCCGAAGGGGCGCCGATATCGCTGGGCGACAGCTACCTCAAGGATGAGCGCGGCGAAACGGTCGTCTCGAAACTCAATCAGCCCTTCTTCGACAAGTGCCGCGACAGCCTCGGCGCGATTGAGATACAGAAAGGAGAGACGCTCTCTTCTTTCGTCAAGTCGTTCCGCAACCGGACGAAACTGGAAGAAAAGAGGGTACAACTCTACCGTGAACAGTTCGCCCTGCCGCTCGGGCTCGGGATACTTTTCTTCGCGCTCTTTCTCGTCGTCCCGGTCGGCCGGAAGGAGGAAAAGCTATGAACCGCAGTCTCATCTTCATGGCGGCGCTTCTCGCCTTTTCGTTCACTCCGTTCCAGAAGGAGGTCCCCGAGAACCGCGACGGCGCCGCGAAGTACGAAGAACAGAAATACGACGAATCGAGCGAGGAGTTTAAGAAAGGGGCCGAACGACGCGCCGATTCGCCCGAACTCTCCTACAATCTCGGCGCAGCGTTACTCAAAAAAGGGGATGCCGACGGCGCCCGGAAGGTCTGGGAAGGGGCGCTCGCCAATAATCCCGGCCCCGAACTCAAGTCGCGCATCTACGACGGTCTCGGGGCGCTCGCGGCGGGGAAACAGCAATATCAGGAGGCCGAAACCTTTTTCAAAAGGTCGCTCCAGAACAGCCCCGACCGCGACACCGCCGCCAACCTTGAGATAGTCCGCCGTCTGCTGAAACTCCAACAGCAGCAACAACAAGAACAGCAGAAACAGGACGAACAGAAAAAACAGGAAGAACAACAGAAACAGGATCAGAAACAAGATCAGCAAAAACAAGAGCAAGAACAAAAGCAAGAGCAGCAACAACAACAACAGCAACAGCAACAGCAACAGCAGGAAAAACAAAAGCCGGAAGAGAAAAAAGAGGAACAGGCACAGGCGGCACAGGCCGAAAAAAAGGAGAAAACGGAAAAGGATAAGGACGAAAAACAGATGCTCGCCCCCTTCCGCCAGCGCAAAAATTTACAAATCACCCCCTTCATGCTAGAACGGGAAGGCGATCCGCAGGGAGGCCAGACCTGGTGAGAACCGGCTTATTTTTCATACTGTTATTCTTTGTCTGGGGTACCGCGTCGGCTACCTCCGCGCAGTTGGAGGTCGACCGGCAAAGTCTGACGGTCGGCGACGAACTGACCCTTACCCTCACCATCGTGGACGACGACAAGGAGGATATCGCGGAGGTGAAGGAGCCCGATTTCGCCGGCTTCGATCTCGATAACCGTGGCGAATCGACCTCCAGTTCCATCAGCATCGTCAACGGTTCGATGAGTTCCCGCAAGGAACGGATCATCACCTATATCCTCCGCCCGCAGAAAGGGGGCGCCTTCATGATCGGCCCGGCGGTACTCGTGATGGAAAAGGGACGGCAGATCCGGTCGAATCAGGTGCGCCTCACCGTTACCGGTTCCGGCGCCCCGCAGAATCCGGCCACACCCGGAACGCCGGGCGTGACGCCCGACACCGGGGCGACGGCCGCCGGCACCGCCCTTTTCGCGCCGCTCTCAGCGTGGGAGAAAAAGACTGGCCGCTACTTCATCCGCGTGGTCGTCTCTCCCGAAGAACCGCACTATCGCGGCGAACCGCTGGTCGTCAGTTACTACCTCTTCACCCAGAAGAATCTCATATCGTCCATTTCTCCCTCCATCAGGTTCCCGTCGTTCGAGAATGCGTGGAGCGATGAGATAGGCGCGCTGCGCAACCTCACCTTCAGCCGGGCCAACATCGAAGGAACGGTCTACGACTACGCGCTCATCAAGAGTTATGTGCTGATCCCCGAGGCAAAGGCCGAGCGGGTAGGCGGCACCCAGATGATACTCGAGGTGATGACCGGCAGTTTCTTCGACGCGCGGAAGCGCAATCTTTCTTCCATCGCGCTCTCTTTCGATCTTGAGCCGCTCCCCGACGCCGCTGAACATCCGGGCGGCATTGTCGGCGATCTCTCGGTCACGCAGAGCCATACGATCCTGACGCTTGACAAGCAGAAACCGCTCGACACCGTTACCTATACCGTCACCGGCTGCGGCAACCTGCAACAGCTCGATCTCACCCTCGCCGGTAGCGGCGGGCTGAAGGTCTTCGCCCCCGATGTCAAGGTCGATACCCAGTGGGACGGCACGCGGCTCTGCGGCACCAAGACCTTCAAGTTCATGGTCAAGGGACTCCGCGCCGGTTCGTACGAACTACCGGCGGCAACGGTCGACACCTACGATCGCCAGAAAGGATGGCAGACGCTCGCCACCCGACCGGTCGCCGTCACCGTGGGTGAACTGGCCGCCGACCCGGCCGCGGCCGAGGAAACCGGCAAACGGACCGTGAGCTATGAACTCCTGCGCGAACTGCCGGTCGGCATGGCGGTATACGATCTTACCCCGCTGACCGAACGGCCGCTGTTCCGGGCCGCGCTTGCCCTGCCGCTACTGCTGCTTGCCCTCGGCGCCCTGATCTTCTTTGTACGCGGCGTCCTGCGCTACCGCCGCGAGAAGGAGGCCTTCCTCCTGCGCGAATGGGAACGGCGCATCGAGGCGGCGGCCGATCCATCGGCGCTCCTCAACACCTACTACGAAGCGCTCAAAGCGGTCTCCGGGATCGCCCTCAAGGGTGAACGGACCCGTGAGATGGAAAAACGGTTCGCCGGGCGGACCGCACCATTCATAGAACTGGCGCGCGACCTGCAGAACAGCGTTTACTCGGGCGGCACGGGCAGCGATCTGACAACGCTCAAACAGCGTGCCGTCGAGCTCCTGCGCGGCGCACGGAGGCTTGCATGAAGCGGCTGCTGTGCCTCCTGATACTGCTCGCGACGCTTCCGGTCACGGCGGCCGACCTGTTCGAACGGTACGCGAAAAAAGATTACCGCGGCGCACAGGAGCTGGTGGAAAAAGAGCTGGCACAGAGGCCGTTCGATCCGCTCCTGCACTACGATCTGGGCGTCATCGCCGAGAAACAGGGACAGAAAGGAGCGGCACTGCACCATTATCTGCAGGCACTGCAGGCGGCCCCCGATCTGAAGGAGGCGCGCAACAATCTCGACCTCCTCGCGGGCGAACTGCATGTCACGGTCCCCAAACGGCTTACCGAAAAGAGCGGCGACATCGCGCCGGTCATGATACTCTTCTTCGTTTTCCTGTACCTTCTCATCGGCACGCTGCTGCTGTATATGCTCCGGCCGGGATGGAAACTGCGGTTGCTGCTGGTGCCGCTGTTCATGCTGACGGTGCTGTTCGCGGTTCTTTTCTTTGTCCGCTACCGCGACACCGGCGCCCAGCTTTATGCAGTCGCCGTCACCGCCGCGGAACTGAAAAGCGGACCCGACACGGCGCTCACGGCGGTCGGCAAAGTGCGCGAGGGCGAGGTGCTCGAGATCAGCGGCGCTTCGGTTGGCTGGCTCAAGGCGAAGAGTTTTCAGGACAACATCGAGGGCTGGATATACGCCCCGCAGATACGACCCCTAACCCGGAGGATAGAGTGAAGAACGCATTTTTCTGCCTTATCGGCACGGCCCTCTTCGCGGCAGCCTGCTCGTCGACACCGGTCATCGCCGGCGCCGAATCGGAGGCCGAGAAGCTCTATCGCACCGGTGCCGCCTATCTGGAGCAGGGTGATTATGAGGATGCGCAGGAGAATTTCCTGAAGGTCATCGCCGACTACAGCTACAGCAAATGGGAACCGTTCGCCCGTATCGGGCTGGCCGATTCACACTTCAAGCGCGAAGAGTTCGCCGCCGCCTTCGAGATATACAAACTCTTCCTGCAGATGCGGCCGAACCACGAACTGGCCGACTGGGCCGCCTTCCAGCAGGGCAACTGCACCTTCGAACAGCGGCCGAGCGACTTCTGGCTCCTGCCGCCGCCCGAGGAGAAGGACCTCTCCGACAGCGTCGAAAAGGCGGCCGAACAGTACCGCGAATACCTGCGGCTCTACCCGCAGGGGAAATTCATGCAGGAGGCGCAGAAAAAACTGGGCGAGGCCGAAGCGATGCTCCTGTCGCGCGAACTGGCGGTCGCCGAGTTCTACGCCAAGAAGGATCGCTGTCCCGCCGTCAAGATGCGCCTTAAATACATCACCGACCATTACACCATCACCTCGGAAGAGATGCGCGGCCGGATAAAGGAACTCGCCAAACAGTGTCCCGGCGGCGAGTGACCGCCCCGCTCACTTCGCGGGCGGCGAAAAAACCTCATCATAAAGATAGATCGCATCCCACACATCCTTGGTGACGGCGTTGGAGGTGTAGGTGGCCCCCGAGACGGCATCGACGGTGTAGGGCTTGAATGCGTCGTACATCTCGGTGCAGGGCCAGCAATTGTCGCTGTATTTCGGATCGATCGTTATCTGCGTGATGTCTATCTCCTTGAACTGATCGAAAAACCATTGCCCGATCATGTACCACCACGATTCGCGCTGCGACACGATGGCGACCGCGATGCTTTTCGCCTCGACGGTCATGCCGGTGAGCGCCACGATCTGCCCGTCAAATCCATAGTTACTGCCGGGGAACGCGTAACCGATCGTCTCTTCCTCCCGGACCGCGACAAAGTAGGATACGCCGCCCGGCGTCTTGGCGGTGCAGAAGACCGTGTCATCTTCGGAGAACAGTTTCTGAAGCGCCGTCTTTTCGGCCGCCGTCGGCGAGGCAAGGGTACAATTGACCGGCTCGTCATCCGACTCTTCCTCGTCGTCGGAGTCCTCTTCATCGTCGGGATATCCGGCATCATCGGTCACGGCAGTATCGGTATCGTCGGACTGATCAGGCTGATCCTCGTCCTTTATGTCGCTGATGTCCTTGTCGTTCTTTTCTCCGTTGTCGACCGGTAACGCATCGTCGCGCCACTGTGGCGGCGGTTCATCGCACGCCGCTATGAACCATACGGTCATTATGAGTACAACCCATCTCAACATGATCGGGACTCCCATCAAAGAAACCTCTTTACCCTAGCAAGTTTTTCCGGAAAATGCAATCACAAATTTTCCGGCCATCCCGTCGCCGGTTCGTCGCACCCTCGGCCGATGATCTCAAGGAACCGTTTGAGCGGTATGAACTGGCCGCCGAACCGTTCGAGGTGTTCGGTCCGCATCTGGCAGTCGATAATGCGGAAATCGAGTTGTCGGAGCAGGCCCCCGAACTTCACGAAGGCGACCTTCGATGCGTTCGGCTCCCACGCGAACATCGATTCGCCGAAGAAACACTTTCCGATGACCACGCCGTAGAGGCCGCCCGCCAGTTCGTTCCCCTGCCACGCCTCGACGCTGACCGCGTGTCCGCGTTTGTTCAGTTCGCTGTAGGCATCGATCATGTCGGCCGTTATCCAAGTCCCCTCCTGTCCGCGCCGCAGCACCATGGCGCATGCTTTGATGACCTGCCGGAAGGCGCGGTTGACGGTGACGCGGAAGGTTCCTTTGTGCAGCAGTTTTTTCAGCGAATGGGATATCCGAAGTTCTTCGGGAAACAGGACGAAACGCGGATCGGGACACCACCAGAGTATCGGATATTCGTCGCTGTACCACGGGTAGATGCCGCGCCGGTAGGCGGCCAGCAACCGTTCGGGCCGGAGATCGCCGCCGACCGCGAGCAGTCCGTCGCTCTCGGCGTGGCGCGGATCGGGGAACAGTATCAGTTCGCGTGAAAGTTGGAAGACCATGCCTAGCGCGGTATCTCTATGAGGAATCGTCCGTTTTTATAGGTGGCGCGGGCCTTTCCGCCCTCTTTTAGACGGCCGAAGAGCACCTCGTCCACGAAGAAATCCTTGACCTGCTCCTGCACGAGCCGCCCCACCTCGCGGGCTCCGAATTCCTTCGAGAAACCGAGTTCGGCGAGGTAGCGGTAGGCGGCGGCGGTAACGGAAAGGGTCACCTTTTTCTCCTTCAACTGCACCGCGAATTCGGCCACCTGTTTCTTCACGATATCGGTGATGATGTCGATGTCGAGCCGTTCGAACTTCACCACGCGATCAAGCCGGTTGCGGAACTCGGGGGCGAATATCCGTTCGACCGCCCGTTCCAGTTCGCCGCCGTCTATCGCCCTCTCGCCGAAACCGGGGACCGCCTTGCCAATCTCGCGCGCCCCGGCATTCGAGGTCATCACGAGTATGACATTGCGGAAATCGGCCTTGCGTCCCGCGTTATCGGTAAGGGTCGCGTAGTCCATGATCTGGAGGAGCGTGTTGTAGATATCGCTGTGGGCCTTCTCTATCTCGTCGAGGAGCACCACCGCGTGCGGCGTCTTGCGGACCAGCTCGGTGAGCAGACCCCCCTCCTCGTAGCCGACATAGCCGGGCGGCGCGCCGATGAGGCGGCTGACGGTATGCTTCTCCTGATACTCCGACATGTCGAACCGGTGGAGCGTGATGCCCAGTTCGCGCGCCATCTGGCGGGCCAGTTCGGTCTTGCCGACGCCGGTCGGACCGACGAAGAGGAAACTCGCCACCGGCCTCTCGGGCCGTCCGAAACCGGCGCGCGACCGCTTGATCGCCTCGACCACCGACTTTATCGCGCCGTCCTGCCCGAATATCTGTTTCTTGAGCGCCCCTTCAAGCCGGCGCAGTTTCTCCCCTTCGCCCGAACTGACCGTCTGTTCGGGGATGCGGGCGATGAGCGAAACGACCCGCTCGATCTCGCCGGTATCGATGACCGCCTTCTTCTCGCCCGATATATGGGTGAAGGCGCCCGCCTCGTCAATGAGGTCTATCGCCTTGTCGGGAAGGAACCGTTCGGTCACGAAGCGGGCCGACAACTCGGCCGCCGCCTTGAGCGCCGCATCGGTGTAACGGACCGCGTGGAATTTCTCATAGCGGCCGCGGATACCTTCCAGCACCGACACCGTCTCGGCCACCGTCATCTCGGGAAGGTCTATCTTCTGGAACCGGCGGCTGAGCGCGCGGTCCTTCTCGAAGTGCTTGCGGTACTCCTCGTGGGTGGTCGAACCGATGCACTTGATGCGGCCGGTGGTGAGTATCGGCTTGAGGATGTTCGACGCGTCCATCGCGCCGCCCGACACCGCCCCCGCCCCGACTATCGTATGTATCTCGTCGATGACAATGATGATGTTCTCGCGCTGCATGAGGGTGTTCAACACCTTCTTCATCCGCTCCTCGAAGTCGCCGCGGTACTTGGTCCCGGCGAGCATCGAACCCATGTCGATGCGGTAGACGCGATGACCTTTCAGCGGTTCGGGGACCGTCCCGGCGACGATGCGCTGGGCGAGTCCTTCGGTGATGGCGGTCTTGCCCACCCCCGGCTCGCCGACGATGACCGGATTGTTCTTGGTCTTTCGGCACAGCACCTGCACCGTCCGGGTCACTATCGCGTCGCGGCCGATGAGCGGTTCGAGCTCACCCTTTTCGGCAAGCGCTGTCAGATCGACCACGAACGACTCAATGCTTTTCGCGTCGCTCTCACCCTTTTTATGCGTTTTTGACGCCGCATCCGATCCTTCGTGCTTCGCCGTCTCCTGCAGTTCGGGCAGACCGTGGGCGATGAACTTGATGAGATCGAACTGTTCTATCCCCTGCTCGGCCAGATAGAAGGCGGCGTGGCTCTCCTCGCAATCGTACAACGACACCAGCATGTCGGTGATGCCCACCTGCGGTTTTCCCGCCGAACTGGCGCGTTGGGCCGACAGGTCAAGGAGTTGCTGGAACGAATAGGATTGCGCCAGATCGCCCGACGCGGTGCGCGGCACCATCGTGTCGAGGTGTTTCTTGAGTTCGATGCGGAGCCGGGAGATATCGCCGCCGACACCCTCGATGAGCTCGATCCCCTCCTGCGAGAAGAGGAAGGAATAAAGGATATGTTCGGGGGTGACGAATTCGTGCTTTCCCTGTTTCGCCTCGTAAAAGGCGCCGAGTATGATGTTGTTGAGCTGACGGTCGAGTTTCATCGTTGCCTCACGCGGGTTCTACGGTGCATCTGAGCGGGTGCCGCTGATCCTCGGCGAGCCGGTGCACCTGATTTGTCTTGGACATCGCGATGTCGTAGGTATAGATGCCGGCGATCCCCGTACCCTTGTTATGAATGTCGAGCATCACCTGTGTCGCCTCGGCCGCCGGCCGCTGGAACACCTGCACCAGTATATCGATCACGAAATCCATCGGGGTGAAATCGTCGTTATGCATCACCACCCGGTAGAGCGCGGGCCGTTTCGTCTCATTCCGATCATTCGTCCGGACGCCGCGTACCGTACCGGTCGCCGCGCCGCTTCCCATTGCCATATCTTCCCCTTCCGAACACGGAGGGTGAATATACCACAGCACCTCCGGGATGTAAAGGGTTCCCGCTTTGTTCAATATTTCCCATTGCTTTTCCTTTTCATTGTTCTATACTTCTCTGATAGTTTCTTGCAAAGGAGGTGGCCGATGAAAAGCCTGTGGACGGTGTTGCTGGCTTTCTCTTTCTTCCTTCTGGGTTCCTGCGGACCGGAGGAGAACACGCCCGACGACGGCGACGGCATCTACTGCGAACGGGACGCCGACTGCCCCGATTCGACCTGGTTCTGCGACAAGGCAAACAACGAATGTGTCCCGAAATCGGGCACGGCCGATACCGACACGGCGGGAAGCGACACCTATACCGGCACCGACACCGACGATAGCGGCTATCCGAACGACAACGGCGGGATCTACCCCGACAACGACCCCAACTGGCCGAGCGGCGATGACGACGGCGACGGCATCCTCAACGGCATCGAGGGCTCCGGCGACACCGACGGCGACGGCACTCCCGACGCGCAGGACACCGACAGCGACAACGACGGCCTCTCCGACGCCGACGAGAACGCGGCCGGTTCCAGCCCGAAAAAGGCCGATTCGGACGACGACGGCCTGTCGGACAAATACGAGAGCGAGATCGGCACCGACCCGATGAAGAAGGACACCGACGGCGACGGCCAGATCGACACCGCCGAGGATGCCTACGGCTCCGACCCGAAGGACCCGAACAGCATCATCCCGGAAGATGTCTTCTATGTGATACTGCGCTACAACTGGGACACTCACGAACTGC
>CAYPQK010000007.1:0-51353 GCA_964412895.1 uncultured Spirochaetales bacterium | reverse complement strand
GGGCAGGCGCTCGCCGACAAACGGCTGGTCGCCAACCTGCGGAGCGAATACGGCCGCTGGGTCGACTATGTCATCGAATTCGCGCGCGGCATCGACAACATCACCGGCTACTTCTCCGAGATGGCGGAGCGCGAATATCCCTCCGAACTCGATCCCTCGGCGCGGACCGCCTTCTACTTCGGCCCGTTCCTGCAGGAGATCGTGAAACTGCCGACCGCCGACTACTACCGCGAACTGGAGAAGTACAACAAACTGGTGGACGAGAAGGGGACCGCGGTCGAAGAACTGTTCTTCACCGAGGTGCGCGGCCGCTATCCCGAATTCGTCGCGAAGTTCGAACGGCAGGGGGCGAAGAAGGAGACGCGCTACCACGACCTTCTACAGTTCATCCATGACCGGTCGCCGCTCCTCAAGAAAGAGGAGAACGGCTGGATGCGGTCGCTCATTCAGGTGGTCCGCAATACGGCGCTCTACTTCCAGCCGCAGATACGGTCGAAGATCCTCAACGAAGGGTGGGCGAGTTACTGGCACGAGGAACTGTTCCTGCGCGACGAGCGGATCGTCGGCCATGAATCGGACTATGCGCGGGTCAACTCCGGGGTGACGAGCATCAGCCGCGTCGGGCTCAATCCCTACGCCGTGGGACTCCGGCTCATCCGCTGGGTCGAGGAGCTGGCCGACCGCGGCAAGATGTCGCGCCGTTTCCAGCAGGTGAGCGACGCCAACTTGCGCGAGGCGTTCGACGAGAAGACCGGCACCGGGAAGAAGGCGATCTTCGCCCTGCGCGACAACTTCAGCGACTTCATGCTCATCAATACCTTCGTCGATCAGGAATTCGTCGACCGGTTCGATCTGTTCGTGGTCGGCAAGCGGCTCGACGAGGAGCGCGGCGTCTGGCAGTACTACATCAAGAGCCGCAAAGCCGAGGACTACAAACAGATGCTGCTTGAACACCTCTACCATCCGCCGGTCATCACGGTCGACGAGGCGCACACCACCGAAAAGAGCCTTGCCCTCGTGCATCAGTTCGAGGGAAAGCAATTGGTCAAGGACTTCATCGGCGATACGCTTATCGGCATAGAATTCCTGTGGGGCGGCGAAGTGACGCTGGAAACCACCGAGATAGTCGTCAAAAAACCCGAAACGGAGGGGGCGGAACCGCAGCGCGAATACCGCCGCGTCCGCTATCACTGCGCCGACCGCAAGATAGTCAGAGAGACGCTGTAACACCCGAACCCTTCACGCGCGCTTTTCCATTAAATTGACAAACGGCGCCGCAATCTTTAGAATGACGCCGGATCGTTTAGTTTACGGTAATGCAGATCACCCCGGCTCAAAAACGGCGCGTCGCCCTTTTCTTTTTATTCGGTGTCGCCCTATTCCTTCTCGTTATCGGTATCATCGTCGGCGACAAGGTGCTGAAGCGCGAGGACTGTTACTACTCGAAATTCCAGAATGTATCGGTCGCCGGACTCTCCGAGGGATCGAGCGTCAAGTTCCAAGGAATGAACATCGGCAGTGTCCAGCAGATATCGATAGACGAGATGGACAGCTCCATCATCCGTATAGATTACTGCCTCAAGCCGGGAACGCCGATGAAGGAGGGGACCACCTCCCAGCTCGGCAATATCGGCATCACCGGACTCAAGTTCCTCGAACTCAAGGGTGGCGGCAAGTTCAAGGATATCCCGAAGAACGGCGAGGTCCCGTCCATCGATTCGCAGTGGGACCAGATCACCGGCAAGGCGGAGGTCATCGCCGAGAAGCTCGAGATCATCCTGAACAATGTGAACAATGTCGTCAAAGAGATAAAGCCCGAAACGGTCAAACAGATAGCGAATAATGTCGCCGGCATAACGACATCGCTCAATACCATACTCGCGCAGAACAAGGACAATGTCCACGCGCTGACCGGCGAATCGGCCCAGTTCATGAAGAAGCTCAATCAGAGCATGTCCCAGATAGACGCCGTGGTGACCGATATCCGCGGCATGACGGCGAGCGACGGCGTCATCACCGGCACGCTCACCTCGTTCAAGGGGACCGCCGACGAGCTGGGCGGCGCGGTGCGCGAGGCCGACATCAAGGGGACGATGGAGAAGATATCGCTGCTGCTTGACTCTCTGCAGAAGACCACCGAGACGGTCAACCTGACGCTCATGCGCAGTCAGGAGGACATCAACCAGTCGCTCGCGAACCTTTCGGAGAGTATGCACAACTTCAACGAGTTCACCCGCATCATCATGGAGAATCCGGCCGCCATCCTGTCGGGCACCGGTTCGGGAGACGGAAAATGAGAAAGGGATGGATCGCGGCGCTGTGCGCCGTCGCGGCGGCGTTCCTGCTCGGCGGCTGTTTCGGGTCGCAGGGGCAGAAACACTACTACCGCGTCTACTACCGGCCCAACCCGGCGCCGGTCGCCCAGATAGAGGCGACGGCCCGCATCAAGACGCTCGAGATCGACAAGGTCTACCGGCGCTATAACCTCGTCTACCGCACCTCCCCTTACGAGATATTCTACTTCACCAACCACTACTGGGCGTCGCGGCCCGAGGATATGCTGACCGATGTCCTCTACAATCACCTCAAGACGGCCCGGCTCTTCTCCGATCTCATCATCAAGCTCGACAAGACGCCCGACTACGAGATATCGGGCGAGGTGCTCGAGATCGATCAGTTCGACAGCGGCGACCGCTGGTTCGCCCACCTCAACATGGTGCTGACGCTCAAGGAGTTCAAGACGGGGAAGGTGCTCGTTTCGCTGCCGGTCGAGGAGCGGCGCGAGGTCTTCGGCCCGGAGGCGGTGCAAACGGTCCGGGCGCTCGGCGAGATGATGGACAAAGAGATCGAGAAATTCATACAAAAGATCGCCGCCGAACTTGAGAAAAAGTAGGACGCTTTATGCCACCATCCTGTGCGTTCTGATACTGTGGGGCGGTGCGCTCTATGGTCTTACGCTCGATTCCCAGCAGGTGACCGACCCCGAGATACGCGAACAGCTCGCCCGCGACGCGACGCTGGTGCCGATGGAGAAGGGGGCGCTGTTCGTCCCGTTCCTCGTCGACAGTCAGCGCGAACCGACCTACGCCGTCTACCGCGGCGAGGAGTTCATCACCGACGCCGAACCGGGCAAGCGGGTGGCGCTTGATCCGGGGACCTATGTCCTCTACATCGGATCGGGGCCGCTCGATACGCGGATGGTCTTCTACGCGACGCTCAAACCCGAACGGGTGACGGTGGTGATGCCGCTGTGGAGCGCCCTCATCGTCCGCGTGATAGACGCCTACAACAATCCGCTCCGCGAAGGCTATCAGGTGACCGAAGAGGAGAGCAAACTCTACTACGGCACCGGCACCGGCGCCGACGAGACCCGCGGCGAGAAACCGATCATCTGGTTGTTCAAGCCGGGACTGTTCCGGGTCGCCAAGCGCGGCGAGGCGCCCGATTCGTACCGTAATTTCGTGACGGTGCGTCTGGTGGAGCGGACCGCGGCCACGGTATTGCTCATCTTCGACGAGAAGACGCGGCAACTGCTCGGCGGCGGCGAGGTAACGGGCGATGAGCAGATGACCGAGAAGGGGAACTGGGATATCCGGTTGCTCCTGTCGGGCAACCTGTCTTTCGTCAACAACGGCTATTTCACCGGCGACACGGCAGATCAGAACACGCTGGCGCTGGGAAGCGCCCTCAACTTCGGCGCCACCTACGACGACGGCGACTGGCTCTACAACGCGCGGCTCGACCTGTTCGAGGACTTCATGCTGAAGGACGACAAGATACTGCGCAATACCCGCGACATGGCGAAGTTCGACACCTCGGTCATCTACCGCCTCCGGAAGTGGGTCGGTCCCTATCTCTCCACGCGGGTCAATACCCGATTCTTCTTTGACCACCGTGACTATTCGGCCACCGGTGACACCTATGTCGGTGTCGAGCGCGACGGCCGTCGCTGGACGATGCCGGCCGACGACATCCTGATATCGAAGACCGGGTCGCCTACCTTGATACAGGAAGGCGGCGGACTCAATTTCGAGTATCGCTGGGGAACTCTCCTTTTTCTGACGGCCCGCGCCGGATACGGCTTCAAGCAGGATATCGCGCCGTTCTACTACGATGAATCGAACGATGACGGCGCCACTCCCGAAAAGGAACTGCGGCGTATCGATCCCTTCAGTTACTCGCACGGTCCCGAGTTCACCGTCTACCTTACCCTGATGCCGTTCTCGTTCGTTGAACTGAAGGAGGAGTTCGTGTCGCTGGTGACCGTCGAGGAACCGGAAGACACCTATTTCAGTTCGGAGACCACCCTCTCTTTCTGGATATCGAGCTTCGCCACTATCCAGTATCTCTTTCAGGTCGAGCGTCAGCCATTCATCACCAAGGATATCCGCGCTTACCACGCCGTGACGGTCCAGTTGTTCTACCGCGTCTTTTAGGGGATACGATGCCGATCGTGAAAAACATCCTCATATTCCTTTCGTTCGCGGCGCCGATCATCCTCGCCCCGTTCCTGCTGGGCGGGGTCTATACCCATCTCCCGGTCAACATGATCCTCATCGCGCTCACCGCCGCGCTCTACCTTGCGTGGGGCGGCTGGATGTTCGTCGCGGGCAAACGGCTCTTCGTCCCGTACCTGCTCCTGCCGCTCGGGGTGCTCATCCTGTGGGGGCTCTTCCAGCTCCTGCCGCTGCCGCCGGCGCTCATCGCGCTCCTCTCGCCCAAGGCGCATTATTTCCATACCCTCGCCGGACCTGCCGGTTGGCGGCCGCTTACGATGTCTCTGCCCGACACGATATATTCGCTCCTGCGGACCGGGGCGCTTGTGTTGTTCGCGGTGATGCTCCAGCGGACGCTGGAAGGGGAGCACCGCGGCTGGCGGCGCGCCATCACCGATACCATCATCCTGACCGCCGTCGCGGTCTTCGTGTTCGGCGTGTTCCTCAAGATGACCGGCGAGACACAGTGGCTCGGGTCGCTCCTGCGCGGGCCGCTCCTCATCCATCCGACCCTTATCAACATGAACCACGCCGCCGCCTTCTTCGGCGTGGCGGCGCTCCTTTCCCTCGCGACGGCCACCGAGGCCGACTTCGCCCGGGCGCGGGTCTTCTACGGCGCGCTGTTCTTCGTGAATCTGCTGGGTGTCATCATGACGCTGTCACGCGGCGGCATACTCGCGTCGCTTCTTGCCGTCATCCTGTTCGGCGCCCTCAAGTATCTCAAACACCGCACCACGGCGGTCGCCCTGCCGACCCTCTTCGTCATCGTTGCGGTACTGACCGCCTTTTATATCGGCTACCAATTCATCGTCGCCGAATTCGACATGACGCGCCCCGACTACTTCGACAAGTTCGCTCTCATCGTGACGGTCAGGGAATATCTCGCCGACTTCTGGCTGGCCGGATCGGGCTTCGGCAGTTTCATGCATGTCTATCCCTACTATCAGGGCGATCCGGGGCTCTTCTTCATACAGCTGGAGAACGAGCCGGTGCAGTTCGCGCTGGAGCACGGCATCCTTGTCGCGTTCATCGCGGCGGCGCTCTTTGTCTGGTTCTTCGTGAAGTATAACCGGGGGAAACATCTCCGGTGCGGCGCGGCGGCGATACTGCTGTTCCTCCTTATGCACAATACGCTCGATTTCAATCTGCACGACCTCGCGATACTGTTCCCGGCCGTGGCGGTCTACCTGATGGCCTCCGGCGCCTTCGAACTGAAAGGCCGGCGGCGGCATCTCTTCCTCGGCATCACGATGCTGGCGGCGGCGGGACTGATCTACGGCGCGACCACCGGCGACGAACTCGATTTTTACCGTGTCAAGGATACCCTGCCGTATGAAACGCTCATAGAGCGCTATCCGGCCGACTTCAAGCCGGCCCTGCGCGAGGCGCTCCGCCATTATAACGCCCAGACCGACGGGGCGTTCCTGCAGTCGCTCCCGTATCTGTCGGAGGCCACCGCCAAGGCACCCGATTACTATTTTGTCTACTATCTTACCGGTTCGGCGCTGTTGCGGCTTGGTTCGACCGATGGGGCGCTGCCGATATTCACCGAAAGCGTGCGGCGGGTACCCGACAACCGGCTCGGGTCGCTCCTGCACGACATCTTCCGCCAGCTCCGGGCGCAGGGACTCGACAAACGGATACGGGAACTCCTTCCCTTCGAACGGCCTTTCGCTCAGCCGGTCATCGCGCAGTTCATCGGCGCGCAGAACGCCGCTCCCGAACTGGTGGAGTACTTCATCGAGGGGCGCGAGATCGAATTCTTCGAAACGGCGGGCAACAGCTATATCCAGCGCGGCAAATACGACCTGCTCGACACCCTGCTCGATATGATCGAGCCGCGGCTTGAGGGCCTGCCGATGACGGCGAAGGGGCGCTACTATCTGTTCCGGGGGG
Source organism: uncultured Spirochaetales bacterium (assembly GCA_964412895.1). Lineage (GTDB taxonomy): Bacteria > UBP6 > UBA1177 > UBA1177 > JAKLFG01 > CALMRE01. Next base: position 44,961 of record CAYPQK010000007.1, on the reverse strand, counting down.
CATCGCTGCGCCAGAAAAAGGACCATGCCGGCGCCATCCTGCAGATGGAGCGCGGCACGACGCTTACCGGGAATTTCAACGATCTCCTTCAGCTTGCCCAGCTCTATATCCAGTATGCCCCGGAAAAATGCGCCGCGATGGACGGCCGCCTGCAGGACAAGGCGCTCATTCGCAAGGACGATCTGGCCCGCTATTACCGCTGGAAAAGCGACTGGCTCATGAAACGGGGAGAACTGCGCGATTCGCTCAAGTACCTGCTCAAGGGGGCCGACATCGGCGGTAATCCGCAGTGGCGCATCGATGCGGCGCGGCGGCTCGCCGGCGCGGGACTCTACGAAGAGGCGATCGCCGAACTGACCCACCTGCGTCTTTCGCGCAAAAAGATCGACATCGTTGCGATAGACAAACTCATAGAAGAATATCGCAACCGCGTGAACCGGAAGCAGGACGGCCTGATGAAGGAACTCCTGCTCGAAAAATAAAAAATATGTTGACAATGCCGTGGTGCATGGTAAGAATACGCCCCGCTGGTCGGGTGCTTAGCTCAGCTGGTAGAGCATCGGTTTTACACGCCGGTGGTCATAGGTTCGAGTCCTGTAGCACCCACCATCTGTTCCTTGAGGCGCGGTCGTAGTTAAGTTGGTTATAACGCCGGCCTGTCACGTCGGAGGCCACCGGTTCAAGTCCGGCCGACCGCGCCATTTTTTATATCTTCCCCGACATCCCAAAAGTTGACTTGAGCCGTTGGTTCCGGTATCTTTCCGCGGTACAACGGAGTATTCATGCGGTTTGTTTCGTCGTGCATCACCGATATCGGTAAGAAACGGTCCAACAACGAGGACTGGATCCTCGAGTGGCCCGAAAAGGGGCTCTATATCGTCGCCGACGGCATGGGGGGCGGCAAGCACGGCGAGGTGGCGGCCCAGCTGACGGTCGACACGCTGGAGCGGCACATCATCGAACACTACGCGGTGGTGCAGGCGTTCCGGCTTTCGCGCAGTCCCGAGAACCGGCAGAAGGTGCTCGACCTTATCGCCGAGGGGGCGACGCGCGCCAACACCACCGTCTGGCAGGAGGCCGACAAGAGCGGCTCGCGCGGCAAGATGGGGACGACGCTGACGCTGCTGTTGGCCATCGATACCGAGGGCTTCCTGCTCCATGTCGGCGATTCGCGGCTCTACCTCATCCGCAACGCCGTGATGACCCAGCTGACCACCGATCACACGATGCGCGGCGACTATGAACGCAAATACGGGGCGGCCCCCGACGGGCTGGACGGATCGCTCTCCAATACCCTGACCCGCGCCGTCGGCCTGTGCGATACCATCGAGGTCGAGACACGCAACTTCGAGATACGGTTGAACGACCGGTTCCTTCTCTGCTCCGACGGTGTGCACCGCTATTTCGACGAGGCGCGGGTCGCCGAGTTCACCCTCCAGCTGGCGGTCCCCGGCATCGATGCGCTCGAGGAGAAACGCTTTCTTGACCGCGAGATACGGTCGATGATGGACGCCATTTATAAGGCCGGCGCCGAGGACAATTTCTCGGCGATACTTGTGACGGCGCGCGAGGCCGACGAGGAGATGGCGGCGGCCGAGAAACTGCTCGATGTCGCGGGCGTGGCGCGCTCCCTGCCGCTTTTCTCCGGGTTCGACGAGGAGCAGATAGAGCGGCTGGTCGCCTCGTCGGAGGTGCGGGCCCAGAACAAATACGACATCATTTCCTTCCCGATACACCCCGAGGGGGAACTGCTCGTCATGCTCGAAGGGCAGGTCTCGGTCCTGCGCAAGTCGCGCCAGATAGAGGTGCTTGCCACCGGCAGTCTCATCGGCGAGGTCGCCTTTTTCTCCGGGAAGCCGATGAACTACACCCTCTTTGTAGACAAGCCTTCCACCTTCATCGTGGTACGCCGTTCCGTCATAAAGGAGCTGCTTGAGGAGTCGCCGGGCGCCGCGGCGAAGTTCCTCTGGGAGATCTGCCGCGTCATGGCCGATCAGATACTCACCTCGGTCTCGCATATCGAGAAGCGATGAGCGCTCTTCTCCTCGCCCTCATCGTATCGCTGGAGCTTGATTTCTCGCGCGTCGGCGCGCAGGAACAGTCGTTCTCCGCCGCCTTCGCCCCGTACCGCGCCTTCACCGCCGAGGAGCGGTCGCTGTTCTGCGGCGACGGCGACACCCTTTCCTGCCTGATGGGCGCGGGGGAACGGATCTTCGACCCGCAGGTGCCCAGCGAGGACATCTACGGCGAACTGGCGGGGACCCGCAGCGGCGATCCTGAGTTCACGCCGCGCATATTGGTGAGTCCGGCGGGGGCCGCGTCGCGCGCCGTCGCGGTGTATCTCTTTGTCGCCGACCGGTGGCGGAAACTCGATCCCGGGATGATCCGTGACCTCATCAACGATATCGGCGAACCCTACTTCTCGCGGCTTCACCCGCTTTACCTGCGGCGGTTGGCCGACCTCGGCCGGATGGCCGAATTCATGCAGGAATACCGGCCGGTCGCCGACGAGGGGGTGATCCGCATCTATCTGCGCGAACTGATGCGCAAGGATCCCGAGGCGGCCTTCGCCTTCCTCAAAGGTCTCGGCATGAAGCTTTCGGAGGAGTTCGAGGACGAGATAGACGCCCTGTTCACCGCCGTGTGGGCCGGAAAGAAGGACCAGCGCCGCGATTATCTGCTGTGGCAGATGTACGCCAGCTACCGCGCCTTCCGGTACGACCGCTGTCTGCGCATCGGCAAGAAGTTCGCCAAAAGCGACGCCGCGAAGGACATCACCGACTGGCGCGCCGGTCTCCTGCGGGCGATGGCCAACACCCGTCAGCGCGAACACCAGAACGCGATAGAGATATATAAGAACCTCGAAGGCTACCTCGACCGCTTCGAGTTCACGGAAGAGGACCTGCGCGACCTCTACCGCTGGGGCGGCTACTCCTACGCGGCGCTCGGCAAGAACCCCGAATCGATAGATTACTATCTCAAGGGATATGAACGGCTGGCGACCGCCGAGAAGGCGGCCGATTTTCTCTACTATGCCGCCGACATGGAGCGGCTGACCGAGAACTGGCCGCGCGCCGAAGAGCTCTATCTGCGTCTGCTCACGGAGCATCCGGAGACCGAACACCGCGAAGTGGCTGAGTTCCTCGTTTTCTGGATCCGTTACCTGCAGAAGCGCTACGATGATGCCTTCGCGATACTGCAGAACATTACGCAGGCTTCCCTGCGCAACAGCTACGACGGTCTGCGGGCCCGCTACTGGACCGCCCGCATCGACGAGAAGCAGGGGCGCGACGCCGCCGCGGTCGCCGCCTTCCGCGATATAGCGCTTGAACAGCCGCTTTCTTACTACGGAATGCTCGCCGCCTCGCGCCTGCGCGCCAAGAATATCGGCATCGAGATGCCCGATAGGCCCGCCTCCGCCCCGCTCATCAACCCCGAACACCGGTTCCAGCCCGAACTGCAGTGGGTCGCCGCGCTGTGGCTGAACGGCCGCGCCGACAAGGCGGCGTCGCTGCTGTGGATGATACGCGACACGGTGATCGGATCGGGCATGACCGAAGACCGTCTCTTCGCCGCGTTCCTTGCGCGCGAGGTGGGCAGTTACGGACTCGCCGGGACCTTCATACGGTCTCTGCCGACCACCACCGGTTTCTCGGGTGAGATCGCCCGGATGCAGTATCCGGTGGGTTACGAGGAGGAGATCGTGCCGCACGCGGCGCTCTACGGCGTCTCGTCGCTCTTCGTCTTCTCCATCGCGCGGCAGGAGAGCATGTTCGAGGCCAAGGCGGTGTCGCCTTCAAACGCCATCGGCATCCTCCAGCTTCTCCCCGGTACCGCGCAACTCCTTGCGAAAGATGAGGATTACGGCGGCAAGGTGACGGTGGACCTGCTGAAAAAGCCCTTCACCAACGCCCGTTTCGGCGTGAAGTTCCTCGGCAATCTGCTGAAACGGTATCAGGGGAGTATGGCGCTCGCCGCGGCGGCCTACAACGCCGGTCCCGGCAAGGTCGATCGCTGGCTCAAGCGGATGGAGGGGATGGAGCTCGACGAACTCATCGAAAATATGCCGATCTTCCAGACGCGCAACTATGTCAAGAAGGTGCTCGCGAACTATGCAAGCTACCGCTTCCTGTACGAAGGTGAACTGGAGGACCGCTTCGAGTTCACCCTTCCCGTAAAAGCAAAACCGGTATCACAGAAATAGGGGAGCTTATTTTCCCGTGTGGCCGAAGCCGCCCGCGCCGCGGTCGGTGCCGGAGAGCGTTTCGGCGGCGGTGAACTGCGCCGTCTCGACCTTCGCGAGGACGAGCTGGGCGATCCGGTCGCCCGCCTTAATGGAAAAGTCTTTATCGGAAAGATTGGCGAGGATTATCTTTATCTCGCCGCGGTAGTCGCTGTCGACGGTGCCGGGCGAGTTGAGGACGAATACTCCTTCTTTCAACGCCAGTCCGCTGCGTGAACGGACCTGCAGTTCCCACCCCGGCGGTATCTCGCAGAAGAGCCCCGTCGGGACGGCACCCCAGCCGTGAGCCGGGATGGTCTGGTCGGTGGCGGCGCGTACATCGGCGCCGGAGGAACCGATGGTCTGATAGGTGGGGAGGGTGATGCCGGGAGCGGCGGTTATCCTGACGGTGACGCCGTCCGCCATCGTTCGATCAGCGGCGATCGCGATCACGGCCGCCATGCGGTTTGCGGTCGCGGTCCCGGTCGCCGTGAGGCTTGCGCTCGCGGGGCGGTTCCGCTTCTTCGGTCGAGAAATCGCGCGCAAGGTCGGAGGGCTTCATGGAAAGACGGAACTTGCCGCCCGCTTCGAGTTCGACGCAGACGACCCGTACCTGTTGACCGAGTTTAAGCACATCGCTGACATTCTCGATCCGCTTGTCGTCGATACGGCTGACATGGAGCAGTCCGGTCATGCCCGGAAGGACCTCGACGAACGCGCCGTAATCTTCGATACGGGTGATGACGCCGTCGTATATTCTGCCGCGTTCCGCTTCATCGGTGAACGATTTGACCATCGCGATGGCCGCTTCGAGCACGGTGGAGTCCTTGGCCGCGATGATGACCTTGCCGTCCTGCTGGACCTCGATATCGGCGCCGGTCTTCTCGACGATCGACTTGATGTTCTTGCCGCCGGTCCCGATGAGGTCGCGGATCTTTTCGGGGTTGATCTGGAGGGTGACCAGTTTCGGCGCGAGCGGGGAAAGTTCCGGCCGGTGGGCCGGCATAGCCTTTTCCATCTCGCCGATGATATGGAGCCGTCCTTCGCGCGCCTGCGCAAGGGCCCGGCGCATCACTTCCTGCGGGAGGCCGTCGATCTTGATGTCCATCTGTATCGCGGTGATGCCGTCCTTGGTGCCGGCCACCTTGAAATCCATATCGCCGAGGTGATCCTCGTCGCCCATGATGTCGGAAAGGATCGCGTATTCGTTGCCCTCTTTGATGAGGCCCATCGCGATACCGGCGACATGCTTCTTAAAAGGTACGCCCGCATCCATCAGCGACAGACAGCCGGAACAGACGCTGGCCATCGAGCTGGAGCCGTTCGATTCAAGTATCTCGGAAACGACGCGGACGGTATAGGGGAATTCCTCTTTGGTCGGCATGAGCGCCCGGAGCGCCCGCTCGGCGAGGTTGCCGTGTCCGATCTCGCGGCGGCCCGGCGCCTTGAGGCGGCCGACCTCGCCCACCGAGAACGGCGGGAAGTTATAGTGAAGCATGAAATTTTTGCGCGTCTCTTCGAGCACCGTGTCAACCCGCTGTTCATCGGAACCGACCCCGAGGGTGATGGTGCCGAGCGACTGGGTCTCGCCGCGGGTGAATATCGCCGAACCGTGGACCTGCGGAAGCACGCTGACCTCGGCCCATATCGGGCGGATGTTCTTCGTGCCGCGGCCGTCGATGCGGACCTCGTCCTCGGTGATCATGCGGCGGAGGGTGGTCTTGAGGATGTCCTCAAAAATGCCGTGGGCGCGGTTGTGTACCACCTTCGGTTCGTCGGCGTTGAGGAACTGGGCGCCGCTCGCCAGCGATTCGGTGACCCGTTCGTCGACCGCCTTCTTGACCTCTTTTATCGCTTCGTAGCGCGCCAGTTTCTCGCGGATGCCGAGCGCCTCCTTGAGTTTGTCGGCGACGAACAGTTCTATGAAATTCTTCAGCGCCGCGTCGGTCGGGTTCTTGGGATCCTGCCGTTTTGCCGGCGCGATCTTCGCCATGAGCGCTTCCTGCATGTCGATAAGCGGCGCGATCGCCTTGTGGCCGCGGGCGAGCGCTTCGGAGATCTCCTCTTCGGCCGCCTCGTTGGCCGACCCTTCGACCATGAGGATGGAGTCGCGGTTGGCCGCCATGACGATATTGAGTCGGGCGTTCTCTTGAGCGGCCGCGTTCGGATTGATGATATATTCACCGTCCTTGAGGACGATGCGCACCGCGCCGATGGGGCCGAGGAAGGGGACCTCGGAGATCATGAGCGCCGCTGACGAGGCGGTGATGGCGATGACGCGCGGGTCGCAGTTCTCGTCGTGCGACAGGAGGTTCACCAGTATCTGCGTTTCGCTACGGTACCAGTCGGGGAAGAGCGGGCGGATGGGGCGGTCGATGATGCGGGCCGCGAGCTTCTCGTCGGTGTTCGGCATCGATTCGCGCTTCAGGAAACCGCCGGGAAAGCGGCCGGCCGCGTAAAATTTCTCAATGTAATCGACGGTCAGTGGGAAGAAGTCCTGTTCGGCCGGGACATCGCCTTTGGAGGCGACGACGGTGGCGAGGAGGACCGAATTGCCGTAACGGCACCAGATCGCGCCGTCGGACTGTTTGGCATATTTCCCTGTCTCTAAGGAAAGGGGAGTTCCTTCAAATACGATAGATTCCATTTGATGGGTTTTCATAAGTACCTCTTTGTGGGTGCGGTTCAGGATAGTGCGTGAGACACAATGGTATACGCTACTTTCTCAGACCGAGTTCTTTAATCAGATCGGCGTAGCGGGCGAAATTGTTATCCTTCAGATATCTGAGGAGTTTCATGCGCTTGCCGACCATCTTGAGCAGACCGAGACGCCCGTGGTTGTCCTTTTTGTGGACCTTGAAATGCTCGGTGAGCTGGTTGATGCGGGTCGTCAGGATGGCGATCTGTACCTCCGGCGATCCGGAGTCCTTGTCATGCACTTTGAACTTGGCGATGACATTCTGTTTGGCTGCTTTCTCCAGCATCCGTTTCCTCCGTTGGAAACTAAAGTTCAATCAATACAACAAACTACGCGGTGTAATATAATGAGAAGCGGCGAAATGTCAACTTATTTTTCGCTTTGCCAGCGTTCCAGTCGTGTCCGGATGAACTCGATGGTGGCGTGATGTTCCTCGGCGCCGGTACCCGTTATCGTCAGCGGGGCGCCGAATTCGAGGTGGACGGTCCGGTCGCGGTGGAGCGGACCGAACTCCTTGAACATCTTGATACTGCCGTTGCCCCAGAAATCGGTCTTTATCGCCACCGGCAGCATCCGTACACCGGCCGTTTTCGCCAGTTTCACCCCCATCGAGTTGAACTGGGCCGGGTCGAACCCGTCGGTGCGGGTCGACTGCGGGAAGACGATGACCGAGGTGCCGGTCAACAGATGTCGCGTTCCTTCGGTCATCACCTTTTTCAGGTCTTCGCGCGGATTCTGCCGCGATACGACGATCGGGTCGGTCGCCTTCATGATGTCCCGAAAGAGGGGATTGCGTACGATGCTCTCCTTTATAATAAAGGTAATAGGGCGCAATGCGGCGAAAATGCCGGGGAAGATGATCGTTTCGAGCGTCGACATGTGATTGCTCACGATGACCAGCGGTTCTTCCGGGTTATGCCGGATGTTGTCGATGCCGCTCATGCGGAAGCGGCAGCCGACCGATTCTGCGCGGTGGAATGCCTCCATGCTGCCGGCGGCCCACAAGGTGCGGTTGTATTTCCCGGCTCGGGCTATCGGGGCGTGGCGGCGCTGGATGTCGATCAGGGAGAGATAGAAGTACCAGCGGCTCCCGAGGAGCAGTTTGTCGAGAAAGGGGCGCACGACCGGATCGGGCGTCCGGTAGGTGTCACCGGGAAAGTAGACAGGAGTGTCGATATTATTTGACACAGGAACCCTTCTGCGCTTCGTAGTCGTCCTTCATCTTGTACAGAAGCTCCTGCCGGTCGGCCTTGTTCTTCTCGCGGGTGGCGATGAGCGATTCGCGCTTCTTGTCGAGTTCGTCGCGCACCACTTCCTGCGTCATTTTCTCTTCGACCTCCATCCGGTCGTACTTGTCGTTTATCTTGGCGATCGTCTTCTTGTAGCGTTCCTCGATGCGCGCCTTCTCGCTGTCGATGGCCGCTTCCTTGGTCTCGGTCTGCAGTTTGAAGTTCCCTTCGCGATTCACCAAAGCGTTCCGTTCGTTCTCGATGTCAAGGGCGATCTTGTCCTGTTTCTTGATGAGCGCGTCCATCTTGCTGCGGTATTCCATCTGCACGCGCCGTTCGTACTGTTCGTCGCGCCGTTTCTTGTCGGCGTTCCAGCGCTCCTGCGCCTTTGCCTCCTCGGCCTTTTTCTTGTCGAGTTGACTGTCGCGGTACTGCTGGGCGAGCTGAATGAGGCGATCGTTGCGCTTCCGGAACTCCTCTTTGGTCGCGAGGAATTCCTTCACCTGCAGTTCTTTTTCCTTTTTCTTCTCCAGCCGTTCCTTGCGGTATTTCTCCACTTCGGCATTGAGCTTCTGCGATTCCTTGGCCAGTTCCATGTCGAGCGCCATGTGGGCGTTCTCGAGCTCGGCCTCCTTGAACTTCGCCTCCGCCTCGGCGCGCCGTTTCTCGATGTCCTGCTGGAAGACATCGAGCTTCTGCGCCGTCTGCATCGCGAACTCCTCTATCTGGCGGTCGAAGCCTTCGGTCTCTTTTTTCTTTTCGGCCTCTTTGACATCCCACTCGCCGAGCTTCGCGTTGAGTTCGTCGAACTTTTTCTGATATTCGTCCTCGATCTGCTTGCGGTATTTCCGATTCTCGTCCTCGGCCGCCATCTTCACTTTTTCGAACTCAGACAGGAGCCGCTGGTCCTCCATCGACCGTTCGTGCTCCAGCTTGCCGCGGACCTCTTCGAGCCGCTGAGCCTCTTTTTGAGTGTCGGTCTTTTGCCGTTCAAGATCGGCGATCTTGCGGCGGTAGCGGTCGGCCTCCATCTCGAAGGTCCGCTTGGCGCCGTCGTCCTTTTTCCCGAACTGCGCCAGCGCCTTTTCATATTCCTTTTTGGCCGCCTCGATGTCCTGTTTTTTCTGCGCATCCAGTTCGTCGGCGTACTTACGCAGTTTGGCGCCGCCGTTCTTGTCCATGTCGGTCAGCGTCCGCTCGGTCGCGTCGAGCGCTCGCTCCGGTCCTTCGTCGTTCATTTTCCATTTTTCTCTGAGGTCGCTCACTTTCCGCTTGAACTCTTCGTCGAGCTGGGCGCATTTCTTCGGACCGCTCGATGCGGCGGGTGCCGGCTTGGCCGCCTTTCCCTTTCCCTTTTTTTTGGCCGCGTCAAGGGGCGGCGCGAAGAGCAGCGCCGCGGCGAGTACCGCGCAGAGGAATCCGGTTCTCTTCATGATCGTTCTCCGTATATAGAAAGCATAGCTTGCCTGCCAACGCGGGAAGAGTATACACGAAGCGTGCCGATTTCCACAAAAATCTATATGGCAAACCAAAAAACAGGCCATTATTCTTGAAATTGTTCGCTTTTCGGTTAGGATGCCGCAACCTATCACCGGAGTGAGCACTCATGGCGACCACAGCGGCACGGCTCGACATCACCGGCGGGCCGATCCGTCAGACGCTTCTCGCCCTCGCACTGCCGGTGGTCGTTCTCAATCTTCTCAAGGCCGGATACAATATCGTCGATATGTTCTGGATCGGGCGTCTCGGCGCCGAACCGCTGGCCGGGGTATCGGGATCGGTCTTTCTGGTCTGGGCGATCCATGGCCTGTCGCATCTCATCACCACCGGCATATCGGCGGGCGTTTCGCGCAACGCGGGCGAGGGCCGCGACGACCGGGCGGCGGCGAACGCCGGCCGGGCGCTGGTCTATACCATCGCGACCGGAGCCATACTGACGGCGCTGATATACCCGCTCGTTCCGAGCCTCATTGCCTATGTCGGCATGTCGCCGGTCGCCACGCAGGCGGGTATCCAGTATCTTGAAGTGATGACGATATTCACCGTCATCATCTTCCTTATGTTCTCACTGCACTCCATTATGATAGCGCGCGGCGATACCGTCATGCCGGTGCGCGTCTACGCGGTCACCTTCGTGCTCAACATCGTGCTCTCGCCGGTGCTGATGTTCGGCTGGGGACCCTTTCCGCGGCTTGAGACGCGCGGCGCCGCCTACGCCACGATCATCTCGTATCTGGTCGCCTGCGTGTGGTTCTGGTGGTTGATGCGCCGGCGCGGCTGGGTGTCCTTCTCCGGCATCGGGATCGATGGGCTCATTCCCCTGCGGCGGTATATCACGCTCGGCTATCCCATCGCGTTGACCTCGATGATGTTCTCCTTCATCTATTTCTTTCTTGCCAATGTGACGGCCCGTTTCGGCGATACGGCGATCGGGGCGATGGGGATCGGTCATCGGGTCGAATCGATCGCCTATTTCTTCGCCTTCGGATTCGCGACGGGGCTTTCCAGTTTTGTCGGACAGAATCTCGGCGCGGGTCGCCCCGACCGCGTTCTTGAGGGGACCCGGTACGCGTTGAGGGTGGTGTCGCTCATGACGGTCTGCTACACCGTCGTCACGATGTTCTGCGCGCCGTGGCTGGTCGCCCTGTTCAACGACGATCCGGGGCTGGTGAGCAACGGAGTCGCGTATCTCTGGATCGTGATGCCGGCCGAGGTGCTTCAGTCGATGCTGATAATCATCGAGGACGGCGCCTTCATGGGTGCCGGCTATACGCGGCCGAGTTTCACGGTGAGTCTTCCGGTGACGCTGGCGCGGATACCGCTCGCGTGGCTACTTGCGGTGAGCTGCGGCTTCGGTGCCGCCGGCATCTGGGCGACCATAGCGCTGACCATGGCGCTCAACGCCGTCTTTTTTCTTGCGCTCTTCCGGCGCGATGAATGGCTGAAAGTAAAGATAGTATCCTAGCCCTCGACCGGCAGGCCGAGGAATGCCATCACCTTTTTCATGTCATCCCATGTCGGCCGCTTGTAGTCGGGATTGCGCAGGAGCGCCGAGGGGTGATAGGTGACGAAGACGCGGGTGCCCTCGAACTCGAAGGTCTGCTGCCGTGCATCGCCGATCTTGATGTCGAGCCCGAGCAGATGCTGAACCGCCGTTTTGCCGAGGAGCACGATCGCCTCGGGTTTCACGACGGCGATCTGATTCCTCAGATAGCCGATACAGGCGTCGGCCTCGTCCTTGAACGGAGCGCGATTCTTCGGGGGACGGCATTTGACGATGTTGGCGATATAGACCGCGTCGCGCGGTATCTTGAGTCCGTTCTCGATGATCTTGGTGAGGAGTTGTCCCGCCCGCCCCACGAACGGTATCCCCTGCAGGTCCTCGTCCTCGCCCGGTCCTTCACCGATGAACATGAGGCGCGCCCGGACATTGCCGACGCCGAAGACGAGCTTGGTCCGCGTTTCGCCCAGACGGCACTTCATGCAGCCGGCGGTATCGCGGGCAAGGAGCGCCATCGCCGACTCAGGGTCGCCGCTCTGTGTCGGTATCGCGGCGGCGGTAAGGGCGGGAGCGACGGCGGACGCTGACCGTTTCACGAGCAATTCTTTAGGCAGGAAAAAAGGACTGGTAGTATTCTGCCACTTGAGGAATTCGTTGATGCGCTGACGGGGATCGGTCACTGTTTCTTGCGGCCGTAGCGAAGAATGAACAGGTTGTCTTCGAGTGCGTTGGCGGCCTGTTCGCGGATCTTTTTCTGATCCTCTTCGGTCATTATCTTCTTGAGGTAGGTCTGTACGCTCTTGTCGGCGATCTGGGCAAGCGCGTCGACCGCTATCGATTTGGCGAGGATCGATTTCTCGCGCTTGATGAAATCGTACAGCGGGACCACGCCCTCTTTCTTGTCGAGCGAACCGACGGAGATGGCGGCCGTGGTGCGGACCTCTTCGTTCTGCGATTCCTGCATCACCTTCACGAGGAAGGCGAGCGACTCCTCGTAGCCGTACTTGCCGAGGGTCGAGAGGATTATCTTTTTCCAGAAAAGGTTGTCGTTCTTGTCGAACAGGTTGATGAGGACGGCGGCCGATTCCTTCGACTTTATCTTCTCGAAGTAGTTGGCGTACTCGAGTTTCCGTTCGCTCGAGTGTTCATTGACCGATGCGTTCATGACGAGTTCGATGAGGTCGGCTCCTTCATATTCGGAAAGAGTGGCGAGTATCGAGGAGAGCCACTGCACATCTTCGGTGCCCAGTTCGCGGGCGATTATTTTTTTTGTGTCGGGGGTGTCGAGTTCGATGACCGCCTGCAGGAGGACCCGTTTATTCGAAGGCGGGGTCTCCTCGGGGAAACACTCGCTCGACGCCGGGTTGTAGAGTTCCATCGACTTGAGCATCTCGGACAGCTCGCGGACCGATTCCTTGGCGTCGGTCGCTGCGGCGCATTTCGCGGCCGCTATCTGGGCGTCCTGCGGGAGCGCCTTGAGTTTCGAAAGGACATGCTTCTTGAAGAAGAGGTCGCCCATCACCTGCGCCGAGAACTTCACCGCGAGGCAGCCGAGCATATCGGCCTGTCCCACCAGTTTGCCGTACTCGGTCTCGTCGAGGTGCAACGACAGGTAGGCGACGGCCGGGATGAGCGCCTTAAGCGAATTTATCTCTTTGGCGGCGACATATTTTTTGAACAGCTCCTGCAGTTTCTCCTCGGTGGCGGGCTGGATGCCGCCGGTCGCCTTCTCGCGGACCGCCGCGACGACCGCCTCGAACAGTTCGAGGTTGAAGAGCTGCCAGAAGTTGTTGTAGTAGGGGGTACCGAAAGAGAAATTGACCTTGTCGGTCATGACCGGGACCGATATCGAATCGGCATGCAGGGCGAAGTCGCTGCCCACCTTTTTAGCGATGAAGATATACTGGGTGCGCGGCTGATAACTGAAACGGTGGTTGACCCAGTGTTTCTGATTGTCTATTTCGGTGACGATCATCTCGTCGGGCACCGAGCCGAAGATGTTCTTTATTTTACGGACGCGGCCTTTGGTCTGGCCCCCCTGCAGATATTCGCCGACGAAAACGACATCCGATCCGACGATGGAATCAAAGAATTGCGCCGTATCGAAGGCGTCGGTCCCCTCTCCTGCAGCTAACCCGGCCGGCAGGATGAATATGGTAAGGCAGACAACGAAAAACAAGCGGCGGAACAACATGTTAGTCCTCCTGTTAGGCCCCATATCCCAAATCAAGGCGTTTTTACATTAGTATAAAGAAAAGAACTTGTCAACCTTTATCGTTAAAATTTATAGGTACATGGTTACTAACGATCCGTTTCATGAGTGTCGGCGATAACGCCCGGTAAGTTCCCCCGCCGCAACGATATGTCCCTCCATCGCCGCCAGCAGATCGCCCTCGCGGATGCCGGCACGGAGCGTGAGCAGCGAGTCGAGCGCGAAGAGGCGGAAACGGTAACGGTGGGTCCCGGTGGCGGGGCAGGGGCCGCTGTAGCCGGTGCGCCCGAAATAGTTGAGCCCCTGACGGGTGCCGTCGGAGAGCTGTTCGTAGGGCGGAATATGTTCGGGCAGTTCGCGGCAGCGGGCCGGTATGTTGTAGAGCACCCAATGGGTCCAGCGGGTGAGGTGGGCGTCGGGGTCGTCGACGAGGAGGGCGAAGCTGCGGGTCGATTCGGGGGCGCCGCGCCATTTGAGAGCGGGCGATACATTCATGCCGTCGGCGGTATGGCGGCGCGGAATAAAGGAGCCGTCGCCGAAGACCGAGGAGAGATGTATCAGCGTGTTCCCTGTCGCCCGTTCGCCGTTCGCGCCAATAGAACACCCCGGCGGGGAAAAAGTCAAGAGAACGATTTTTTTGCTAAAATATATCGTTTGTTTTATTATGCGCCGTCGAATGTCAATCAAGGGGAGGTCCCATGAAACTCAAAGTGATCGATTCACAGCGGTGCGTCGGGTGCCAGTTGTGCATGTTCGCCTGTTCGCGGCGTAGCGGCATCGGCGGGCTGTCGAATTCCTGTATCGGCGTTAAGTCGGCGGGCGGCATGTCGAAGGGGTTCACCGTCGTCGTCTGCCGGTCGTGCAAGAATCCGCCGTGCGCCCGGGCCTGCCCGGTCGATGCGCTGGAGATGCGACCGGAGGGCGGTGTCCGGCTGAAGGCGGAGAAATGTATCGGGTGTGGCAACTGCAAGGGGGCCTGCATTCTGCACGCCGTCTATTGGAATAATGAGGCGCAGAAACCGCTCATCTGCATCCAGTGCGGCATCTGCGCGAAATACTGTCCGCACGGGGTGCTTGAACTGCGGCAGGACGCCGGCAAAGAGGAGGTGCGGTCATGATACACGCGTATCCCACGAAGGTTCTGTATATCGATATGACCAAGAAAAGCTATAAGACGGTCGAACGGCCGGAGCTTTTTGCAAAGTATCTCGGCGGCACCGGCGCGGCGATAAAACTGCTGGAGGAGACCTGTCCGGCGGGGATAGACCCTTACGCCCCCGAGGCGCCGCTGATATTCTCGGTCGGTCCGCTTACCGGCCTGTTCCCGCTCGCGTCGAAAACGGTCGCCATGTTCAAGTCACCGCTGACCGGTAACCTTGGCGAAAGTCACGCCGGCGGCCGCGCCGCGCAGGCGATCCGGATGGCGGGCTACGGTGCCATCGTCATCACCGGGGCGAGTGAATTGCCGGTCTATGTAGCGATACACGGCGCGACGGTCCATTTCCGTGACGCGACCTCCATTTGGGGGATGAAGAGCCTCTTCACCGCCGGGTCGATCATCCGTGCCGGGGAAGGAGGGGCCGGGGTCCGCTCCATCATACGCATCGGTCGCGGCGGCGAGAACAAGGTCGCCTTCGGATCGGCCACCACCGAGACCTACCGCCATTTCGGCCGTCTCGGGATGGGTGCCGTGATGGGGAGCAAGAAGATAAAGGCCTTCGTCATATCGGGCGAACGGTCGATACCGGTCGAGGACAAGAAGAAGTACCGCGATCTCTATGATCAGATATTCAAGGCGGCGGTCGAATCGCCGGTCATGAAGAAATACCACGACCTCGGCACCGCCGGGAATGTAAGGACGATGCAGGGGCTCAAGGCGATGCCGACGCGCAACCTACAGAGCGGAAGTTTCGAGCACGCCGAGGCGATATCGGGTGAAGCGCTCGCCGCGAAGTACCTCGGCCGCCGGTTGGCGTGCGCCCACTGTCCGGTCGGCTGTATCCATATCGCGGCGGTCCGCGAGCCCTACGAGAATGAGCAGTACTTCTATAAAACGACGATGGTCGGCTACGATTGGGAGCTCATCTACGCGCTCGGTTCGATGCTCGGCATTGGGGACCCCGACGGGATGTTCCTTCTCATCGACGAGGTCGAGAAGGTCGGCGTCGATTCGATGTCGGCGGGTGTTTGTCTCGCATGGGCGACCGAGGCGCAGGAGAAGGGGGTCATCTCCGAAAAGGAGACCCTTGGGCTCAAACTGGCGTGGGGCGACTGGAAGACCTACATCAAGGCGATGGAACATCTGGTCAATCAGCCGAACGATTTCTACAAGGCGCTCGCGAAGGGGGCGGCCCATGCGTCGCAGGTCTACGGCGGGGCCGACTATGCGCTCGCCTTCGGCGGCAACGAGATGCCCGGCTACCCGACCGGGCCGGCGAGTTATCTCGGTTTCCTTTTGGGTACGCGCCACAGCCACCTCGACAACGCCGGATACAGCCTCGATCAGAACGCGATAAAGAGCGGCAAGGCGATGACGCCGCCGCAGATAGTCGACGAACTGATGAAGGAGGAGTTCTGGCGGCAGATACTCACGAGCCTCTGCATCTGCCTCTTTGCGCGGGGCGTCTATACCCCGGAGGTGGTGCGCGAATCGCTCGCGGTGGCCGGCTATTCGTTCACCGATGCGGAGATACTGGCGCTCGGCCGCTCCATCTACCGCGACAAGTATGCCTTCAAGTTGAAGCACGGGTTCAGCTTCGACACCATCGCCAAGCCGGGCCGCATCTTCGAGGCGGTCGCCCCGACCGGTCCTTTCGACCGGGCCTTTATCGACGAGGGGCTTGCCTACGCGAAAAAGAAGATAGGGGAACTTATCGCCGAGTGACCGGTCCCGGTCAGAGGAAGAGCCGAATAGCGTAGTACGACAGGGCGGCGCAGGCGCCCGATGCCGGGATGGTCAGTATCCACGCCCAGATGATCTTGCGTGCCGTCATCCAACGGACGGTCGACGCGTGCTCAACGGTGCCGACCCCCATGATGGACCCGGCGATGACATGGGTGGTGGAGACCGGGATGCCGAACTGGGCGGTGCCGAAAAGCACCAGCGCCGACGCGGTCTCGGCGCAGAAGCCTTCCATAGCCTTGATCTTGGTGATGCGGGTCCCCATCGTTCTGACGATGCGCCAGCCGCCGAACATCGTGCCGATCGATATCGCGATATAGCACGAGAGGACGACCCAGTGATCGATCTCATAGTTCTGCTTCATACCGGCGGCGATCAGCGCCATGGTGATGATGCCCATCGTTTTCTGGGCGTCGTTGGTACCGTGGCTGACGCTGTAGGCGGCGGCCGAGATGAGCTGGAGCCGCTTGAAGATGCCGGCCGCCTTGACCGGATGCGCCTTCCGGAAGAGGCGAATGATCAGGATGGTGAAGAGCACCGCCGCGACCATGCCCAGAAGCGGCGCGATGATGATGAAGGAAACGATCTTGATGACCCCGGCGCCGACCACGACCTGTGTCCCGGCGGCGGCGATGGCGCCGCCCAAAAGACCGCCGATGAGGGCGTGCGAACTGGAGGTGGGCAGACCCCACAGCCAAGTGAGGATATCCCACAGCGCCGCGCCGATGAGGGCGGCAAGGATAACCAGTAGCGAGGTCGTTGCGTCGTATTCTTTGATGATCATGCCGATGTTCACCACATCCTTGCCGATGGTCTTGGCGACCGCGGTCCCCAGCGTGAAATAGCCGAAGAAGTTGGCGAATCCGGCGAGCAGTACCGCCTGCAGAGGAGTCAGCGTTTTTGTGATGACGACCGTTGCGATGGCGTTGGCGGCGTCGTGGAACCCGTTGAGAAAGTCGAAGAGAAGCGCTACGCCGACGACGATGACGACCAGAAGAAATATCAGGTCCATGTTCTCACCCCAGTTTCACGATGACGCCGCGGATCGTCTTGGCGATGTAGTCGATGCAATCGGTCATGTTCTCGAGATGTTCGTACACCTCCTTGAACTTGATGATCTCGACCGCGTCGGTGTTGTTGGTGAAAAGCTCCGCCATGCTGATATGGAAAAGGTAATCGGCCTTGTTCTCGAACTGGTGTATCTTCGCGACCGTTTCGTCGACATTCCCCTTCGCGCGGAATAGCCCCATCAGGACACGCAACTCTTTGCACATGTCGACGATGATGTCGGCGAAGTGGAGGACATGCGCGGGGGCGGTGCGGATCTTGTACATGTCTATCTTGTTCGCCGAACTGTTGAGGATGTCGAGCGCCCGGTCGATGTTGACCGCCATCGCATGGATGTCCTCGCGGTCGAACGGGGTGAGAAAGGTCTCCGAGAGGTCGTCAATGATCTTGTGCTCCACTGCGTCGCCGCGCGTCTCGAGCTCCTTTATCTCGCCGATCTTCTGCTTGATCTCGTGTTCGGCCATCTTGTCGAGGTTCGCGATCAGATCATGGAACACTAGCGACGCCTTGATGAGGAAATCGGCCTGCTCCTCGAAATGATCGTAGAATTTTGTTTCGCGGGGAAGCAGGAGGTCAAGGATGTTGAACTTCATGACGGCACTCCGTTCATTAAAAAACAAACAACTAACAATTGGCTTCTTACAAGGTTATTGTTAATTTACGGTTAGAACAAAGGCAGTTTTTGATGAGAGCGAGGGCCGTCGTTAAAAGGACGATATGAAGAAGTGGAAACTCCACGGTTCTTCCCGGTAAATGCCCTCCGATCGCGGGAAGAGGTTGACCCCCGCCTGCAGGTTGATCGAGCCGATGGGCGAGGCGAACATGAGTCCGCCGCCGGTGCCGTAGCGGAGCAGTTCGCCGGTGCCGATGCTTTCTATCTTTTCCCACAGATTGCCGGCGTCGAAAAAGGCGACCAGATACAGACTGCCCTGTACTTTGAGCCGCACCTCGTTGCGCAGGAACAAGTAGTAACGCCCTTTCGGTTTGTTATAGGGGACCGAGGCCATGTTGTAGCGGCCTCCCACATCCTTGGACGGAAGATAGACGAAATCGGAGGGGATCATGGAGCCCTGAGCGAAGCCGCGGACCGAGGTCGAACCGCCGATCTTAAGCGTGTCGTCGGCCGTCATCGTGCCCGAATGGAGGACCAGCGCCGCGTATTTGAGGAACGAATGCCAGACCAGCGTATCGCGCGGCACATAATCGCCCGATGCGGTCTGGCGGTATTGTAGCGGCAGATAAACGGAGGCGTAATTCTCGAAAAGTGAGTATTTCGTGTCGTCGCCGGCCAGCGATGAGGTGTTGCGGACCCGCAGACCTATCTTGAAGCCGCGGTCGGGACTCACCGGACTGTTGCGGTAGTCGACCCATCCCTCGATCTCGGGACTCAAAAGATAGCGGGTCGAATGTTCGATGATCACCTCGCTTTTTTCGGTCTGAGCGTTATAGACCTTTTTGTATTCCTCTTCATCCTGCCGCGCGAGGTCGGCGTTGACCGAAAGGAAAAAATGATCGCCGAAGCGTTTGTAGAACGAGACCATCAGGCCGTTCTTGTCGAACAGATAGGGCAGGCCGCTCGATGAGCGCGAATCATGGATGTGGAACACCTCGGTCTGGAAGGAGAGCGAGAAGGGGAGAAAGTAGAGATCGGGGACTATGATGGCGCCGTTGACCGCACGGTCGAATCGCTCGAAGAAAGAGAGTTCGTCCATGAAGTAATCCTTGAAGGCGTCGCGCATGAACCACGGTATCTTGTGGGCGAGTTTGTAGGAAAGGTGCAGGGTGAAGACGCGGCCGAGGACATTCTTGTACTCGAAGGCGCCGAACAGTTTTCCCCCTTCGTCGGTGGCGAGTCCCGCCCCGATGTCGATGCGGAAGCGCCACGCCTCGCTGACGGTGACGACGATATCCTTGACGCTGTTGGGGGCATCCTCGTCGATGAGGGCGATATCGGCGGTGTCGAAGGCGCCGGTGGTCAGCAGATTCTGGCGGGCGTCGTGCAGCAGACCGGTGGAGAGGCGCGACCCGGGATCGAAGCGGACGATGCTCCGCACCACCGGTTCGGCGGTGATGGCGTTGCCGCTCACCACCAGTTCGCCGGCCGTCACCGGGAAGAGGTCCTCGGCCCGGAAGACGACGCGGACGCTCGTGTCGTTCACCGAACGGTCGTCCCGGACCCGGGCGAAGAGGTAGCCGCGCGAACGGAGCTCGGTGTTCAGGCGCGCCACCGCGTCGTCGATGAGCGCCGGGGTGAAGGGGATGTTCGCGGCGAGGTCGAGTTCCGAGAAAAGCTCCTCGTTGAGCGCCGGATCGCCGGTGTCGACGCCGACCCAAGTGAGCATGGAGCGCGGCCCTTCGGTCAGCGCCAGATCGAGGTAGAGCATCTCGCCGTCGCGCACGATGGCGGCCCGGTCGACCTTCGCCGCCAGACAGCCGCGCGCCGCATAGGTGCCTTCGATATGCCGCGCGATATCCTCCAGATAGGCGACCGGTATGGCGTAGCGCGCCTCGGGCAGGACGGCGCGGTCCTTGTTGGAGCGCTCCACGGTGGTCACCCGCGAGCCGTCGGTATCGCGGTAGCCGCCGCCGATGATGGTGCGATCGAGCGCCACATCGGGGAACTCTTCGGCATCCAGCCGCGTCTCGACATATTCGAATATCCGCTCCTTGAGCTCCTCCGGATCCTCGGCCGCGACGCCGCTGAACACCACGCCGTCGAGGAACCGGCGCGGCCCTTCGGCGATGGTGAGCGCGATCCGCGTGACCTCCTGCCCGCCCGCCCGTTCCTTCCGGAGGAGGGCGTTCACCGCGACATCGGGGAATCCGGCCGCCTGATAAAAGAGCGTCAGCCGCACGGCGGCCGCGTCGCTGTTGTGCTGCCAGTTCTCGATGCGGTTGACGATGGCGCGAAGCGTCGCGTCGGAAAAGGCGCTGCGCCCGTCGATGGTCAGTTCGTAGCGCGGTCCGCGGCTGACGGTCATGACGACCGTTCCCTTCTCCGCTGTCTGGTGGCGTACCGTCGCGTCGAGATGACCGCGGTCGCGGTAATAGCGTTCGACGCGATCGTCCATCTCGCGGATCCGTTCGTCGGTGAGCGGGGCGAAGGCGTTGGCGAGCGACAGTTCGTTCTCGAGTTCCCGTTTTTCGGAGGGGAGCGCCTCGCCGATCAGGCGGATCGCCTTGATGACACGGCGTTCCCCTTCGCGTATCGAGAGCGCCAGATCGACCTCGGACGACGACCGTTTCTTCACCTCGATGCTCACCTGCGCGTCGGCGTAGCCTTCGCTACGATAGGCGAAAAGGATCTCTTCGCGGATCCGTTCGAGGCTCGATTCGTAGAACGGCGAGAAGCGGCGGAGGTTCCCCGCGAGTTTTATCCGGTTGTCCGACAGTGCGCTGTTGCCGCGCATCGTTATCTCGTCGATGAACAGGAGCGGTTGGGCGGTCACGGTGAGGATGAGCGCATCCTCCGCTTCACCGGGAGAGGCCGACACGACGATCTGTTCGAAGCGGCCGGTGGCGTAGAGGAGGCGCACGGTGCGCCGCACCGTTTTCTGCGAGAGCGGCGCGCCGCTCTCTATCTTGATGAGGCGGCGGTAGTCGTCGAACGGCAGGTCGCTTTTCCAGTCGACGCGCTCCACCGTCCCGGCGCCGTACAATAGCGGTGCGAGACACAGAAGGATGAGGAGCACTGCCGCGCGCATCGGTTACTCGAACAGGTAGTTGAGGATGAAATTCACGCCGACCCCGCCGTAAGTCGTCTCGAGCTTGTTCTTGTATTTCCAGTCGAGCGACAGGTCGAAGTTCGAACCGCGGTAGGAAAGCATGATCATCTGGTCGGCCGGATCGGCCGGGTTCGATTCGACCGACATCACGAGGAACGGGTATATCTCCTTGACGGCGATGATCTTGAGCACCGTTTTGTAGTCTATTTCGCTGTATTTCGGCGTCAGTTCGAAACGGGTGAGCTGGAAGTTCTTCTTGACCTCGTCGGAGATGCCCATGATGTCGGTCACCGCCACCAGCGCGAGATTCTCGACCCCCGGCTGGGTCGGGTCGAAGAAGTCGCCCCACAGGAGCAGTGAATAGGCCTGCGTCTCCTCAAGCTGCGGCATGGAGGTGAGGCGTATCGCGAGATCTTCCGGGTAGCCGGTGACGCCGAGCAGAAGTTTGTATTCGGTCTCCTTGGACCGTGCGTAGATGCGGCTTGTTCCCTGTATGTCGAGGTAGGGGCGGATCTTCTCCTCGGTCTCGATGGTCACGATGCCGCGGTCGAGCGCGAAGCGGTTCTGCTTGAAGGTGAGCTCCCCGGCGTTGAGCTGCAGGGTGCCGTCGACCGCCGGACGCGAGAGCGTCCCGGTGATGCGGGTATCGAAGGTGATGTCGGCCTTGAGCAGGTTGTTCTTCACCCGCAGGGCGTTGCGGCCGGTCAGGCGGACATTGAGCCGCGGATCGAACGGCGCATCGCCGCCGTCCTTCGCCTTTCCCTTCACCCGCGCCTTGCCGAGCAGTTTCACCAGTTCGTTGTCGAGCGACAGATCGTCGCGGTAGGTGATGTTCTTTATCTCTACCTCGCCGCCGATCGAGGGCTCTTCGCCCGCCGCCGCCACGATGTCGAGGTAGGAGGAGAAAGAGAAAGCGCCGACATACTTCTGGCGCGCCGATGCGTTGGTGATGGCGAGGTGTATCTGGCCGCCCCACGCCGGCGTCACGGTGCCCGATCCCTTGATGTCGAGTTTGCCGCCGCCGATAAGGCCGCCGAGCGTGTTTATCTTCCAGTCTCCGCCGGTGAAGGAGAGCGAGCCGTCGAGCGCCGAGACCGGCAGGTCGTACGGCGCGAGGGTGAAACCGAGACCGTGCACCGATAGATTGCCCGACAGCGCCGTATCCTCCAGCGTCAGCCGGAAGGAGGCGTTGCCAGCGACCTCGGTGAAGAGTTTCGCGCCGGTGAAGGAGTCGAGCACCGCCGGGAAAAGGGTACCGGCCGCCTCGAGGTAGGGTTTGCCCTTGCGCATCTCGCCGCGTACCGTGGCGTTCACCGTTTCGCCGTCGAGGACCACCTGCTCGATGGCCAGCCGGTCCCAACGGCCCTTGATGTGGAACGGCTGGGCGTTGCGGACGAACAGTCCGCGCTTCTCTATCATCAGTTTGCCGATGCGCGCGTCGAGTTCGCCTTCGGTCCACTTCGCGTCGAAGGAGGTCTTGAAGAAGAGGTCGCCCTTCTTGTGGACGAAATCCTGCACCTTCGCGGTCGCCGTGAGCGTCGCCGGGTCGAGTCCCTGCATTTCGCCCCGGAAACTGGCCGCTTCGCCGAGGTTGCCCGACGCGGTGAACCGTCCGTTTTCCAGATCGTAGGCGGCGGCGGCCGAGAAGTTCCCCATCACCACATCCTGATACTGCACGCGGCCGAGGAACATCTCGGCGGCGAACTTCGGGACGGTCAGCGGACCGGTGGCGGTGATGACGGCGCGCGGCGCGATGAAGGAGGTGTCGTCGAGGAAGGAGAAATCCTTGCGGAAGAAGGCGTCGAGCGTCGCCTTGGCGTCGAGCGTGAAGGTGCGGCGGTCGAGCGTCCCCGAGAGGGCGAGCGAACTGTCGCCGATCAGGATGGCGCCCTTCGCGATGCGCAGATCGTCCTTGTCGTCGACGAACGACACGGCGATGCGGTCGGCGATATCGGTACCGTTGACGCGCGGCTTGTCGGTCTGTGCGCGGCCGGTCAGGGAGGTGAGGCGCCCCGCGTATTTCCCTTCGGCGGTGAAGAAGAAGCGGCCGCCGAAGTCGGGCAGTTTCCTTCGCAGGACCCTGCCGATGTCGTTCAGGCCGCCGTTCACATTATTGAAGAGGAACGCTATCTGCGTCGGCGTCCTGTTGAAGTCGAGCGCCACCGACGAGCCTTCGGAACGGATCGTGCGGTTCTCGATGCTGTTGCCGAGGAACGACAGGACGAAATCCTTCAGTTCGATGGTGAGGTCGCACCGTTCGAGGTCGAAGCCCCGCACCGAGCAACTGCTTCCCCGGAAGTGGCCGACGATGCGCGGGTTCCGGTAGTAGGAGGTGATGGCGACATCAATGTTGCCGCGTCCCGCCGAAGGAAGTTCGACGATCTGATCGACCCGTCCGATATCTATCCACGAGTGCGGCCGGACGATGAGGTGGAATTTCTGGTAATCGTCGAGGTCGAACCAGGTGTCGTGCAGGAACAGGTGCGTCGTGTCGTCCCGCAGGGTCACTTCGGCCTCATCGAGAGTGATGCGACCGGGCCGTATCTCGCCGCGGCCGACGACCTGATAGGTGTCTTTAAGGTCGAGTATCGAGAGCGTCGCATCGTCGTGTACGCCGAAATCGCGCGCCGTTAGCCGGGGCCGGTACTGCGCGACGAGGGTATTGAACGAGAATTCGTAGTCGATGCTCCCCGATATCCACATGTTGACCCAGCAGGAGACATCGAACCGGGTCAGCGTATCCATGAAGTCGAGGTCCCACAGCGTCACTTTCCCGCGCATCATCGCCTCGCGCCAGCTCATTACGCCGCCGAGCGAGAGGAACGGTTTGTTCCCGTTGAAGAGCATCAGCTGGTCGACCGTGAGCCCGTGCGGGTCGGCGACCAGATGCGCCGCGATGTCCCAAAGGCGGAACTCGTTGTTCCAGCCCAGTCCGGTGGCGCGGATGTCGGCCTCGAGTTTGGGTATGCCGCCGAAGAGCGTCCCGGTGAGATCGGCGACGATCTCGCCCGACGCCGGCCGGTCGTCGAGCCGTTCCACGATCCGGTCGAGCCGCGCGACCGCCCGGCCGGTGAAGCCGGAGGGGGTCGCTCTGCCCGACAGTTCAAAGCCGGTGCCGGAACCTTTGAGCGACAGGATGGCGTAGTCGCGCCCCTTCGCGCTGAAGACGATCTCGGCGGTCGACAGCAGCGCGGCGCGCAGACCCTTCTGCGTATAGATCGCCTCGGGTATCGTGAAGGTGTAGAGCCCGTCGCCTTTGAGCGACATATCGTTGAGTTTCAGTTCCCGTCCCGGCAGCGACAGGCTCACCCAGAGATGTTCGACCGCCACCTGTTCCAGCGGGAAGTAGGGGAGTTCAGGGCCGAAGAGCGGCTCGTCGGAATCGCCCATCAAAGCGTCGAGGTCGATTATCGTGAGCTGTGCCTTGCCGACCGCGAAACGGGGTACGACCGGTGTGTAGTTGAACGGTTCCGGCCGCCGTACTCCGGCCGAAACGGTCACCCCCTCGGCAGTGAACCGGAAGACCCCCGGCTGTTCAATGGAAACGGTCGGCAACGACAGACAGGCGATGCCGCAGATCCCGGTCTTGCCGATCTCCACGCGGATATCGTACTGGATCTCGAGGTAGCCGCGCAGGAGCGGATAGAACGAAAAGCGGACGATAAAGAGGGACGCAAGTAGAAATAGTAAAATTACTGAGAGGAACCGTACTCTTTGCACATCACCATGCAAAAAAATTTGGAGCGGGCGACGGGATTTGAACCCGCGACTTCCAGCTTGGGAAGCTAGCACTCTACCACTGAGTTACACCCGCTCAGTGCGCTCTACATACCTTACTATTAAAGAAAAGTCAACCTGATGGTTGCTATTCGGTGCGCTCTTCGCTAGTATTCCCTGACGCAACGGAGGGGCGATGAAGATATACCGCGTCGGCGGTTCCATCCGCGACGAGATACTGGGACTCGATAAAGGCGACAACGATTTCGTCGTGGTCGGCGCGACCGAAGAAGAATTCCTGAACCGGTTCCCCGGCGCGCAGCGGGTCGGCAAGGCGTTCCCGGTCTATATTGTTGACGGTGCCGAATATGCCTTTGCGCGGCGCGAGTCGAAGAGCGCCCCCGGCTACCGTGGGTTCGACACCGACGCGTCGCCGACGGTCACGCTCGTCGAGGATCTCAAACGGCGCGACCTCACCATAAACGCCATCGCGCAGGACCTCGAGACGCGCGAACTCATCGATCCGTGGGGCGGCCGGAAGGATATCGCGCAGAAACGGCTCCGCCACATCAGCGACGCCTTCGCCGAGGACCCGCTCCGCCTCTACCGCGTTGCCCGGTTCGCGGCGCTCCTGCCCGACTTCACGCTCGAGGATGCGACGCTCGACCTCATGCGGCGGCTCGTGCCGGAACTCGACACCCTCTCGCCCGAACGGGTCTGGATGGAGTGCGTTCGGGCGCTTGCCACCCGTGCTCCGTGGCGGTTTTTCACGATACTCCGTGACGCCGGTGCGCTGACGGTCCATTTCCCCGAACTGCATGCGCTCGTCGGGATGATGCCGGGACCCGATTTTTACCACGAAGGAGAAACCGATACCTTCGACCACGCCCTGCAACTGCTTCATCGTCTGCCGACGGCCGACCCACATCTGCGGTTCGCGGCGCTCTGCCACGATCTGGGCAAGGGGCTGACCGATCCGGCCATCCTGCCGCACCACTACGGCCACGACGAGGCGGGGGTGGAACTCGTCACGGCGCTCTGCGACCGTCTGCGGATACCGAACAGCTTCCGGCTGGCGGGGGAACTGGCGGCGCGCTATCACATGGCGGCGGCGAAACTGCCGGTGATGCGGGTGGGGAAGGCGGTGACGCTCCTCAAAAAACTGCGGCGCTTTCCGGGCGGCGGGATCGCCGGATACCTTACGATGATCCATGCCGACTCGGCGGGGAAGGCGGTCGACCTCACACCGCTCGCACCCGAATTCGAGAGCATCCTCGATATCCCGCTGCCCGAAAAATACCGCGACCTCGGCCCCAAGTCGGGCGAGATACTCCTCAACCTCCAAGCCGAAGCCTTCAAAGAACTGCGGGAAAAACATCCGCTCCTTTCCGCGAACACTTCCTCCTAATATATGTTGCCCTTTGTCCCGGTTATGTTATACTCCCGCAGATTTGATGGGGAAGACCGAACATGGTGAATCCCGGCTATAAACCGCCCTACGAAATAACGCCGACCATTCTGTCGCTCCTTGGCGACATCAGCGAATGGATTGGGCGACATTCGCTCGCCGTCGACGCCCTGCAACTACCGCTCCTGCGGCGCGAGAACCGCATCCGTTCGCTCCGTTCGTCGCTCGCCATCGAGGGCAATACCCTCAGCCTCGAACAGGTTGCCGCTATCCTCGATGGCAAGAGGGTGCTCGGCAGACCCCGCGAGATACAGGAGGTCCGCAACGCCTTTGCCGCCTACGAGGAACTCGACCGGTTCGACCCCGTCTCCGAGCGCGACCTGCTTGCGGCCCACCGGCTCATGATGACCGGTCTCATAGACGACGCGGGCGCCTTCCGGAGCGGCGGCGTGGGGGTGTTCCAGGGAAAAAAAGTAGTGCATATGGCGCCGCCCGCCGATAAGGTTCCGCACCTGATGGCCGACCTGCTTGACTGGCTCAAGAATACCAAGGAGCCGCCACTCATCGCCAGTTCGGTCTTTCACTACGAATTTGAGTTCATCCATCCCTTTTCCGACGGTAACGGCCGGATGGGACGGCTGTGGCAGACGCGTATCCTCAGCAAGTGGCGGCCGCTATTTTCCTTTGTTCCCGTCGAGACTATAGTCCACGATCATCAGCTCGACTATTACGCCGCGCTTGGTGCCTGCAACAAGTCGGGCGACTCCACACGGTTCATCGAATTCATGCTGTCGGTCATCAAAGAGGCGCTCGCCCAAGTGAAGGCGACCGAAACAGCAACTGATGTCCCTGTAAATGTCCCTGCAAATGTCGGTGTAAATGTCGGTGTAAATGTCGGTGTAAAAGACGAGATATTGGACATCCTGAAACGAGACCCGACCTTGTCGGCAAAAGAATTGGCCACACTGCTGAACAAAACCACCCGCACCGTTGAACGCCGTATCAAAGAACTCCGTGAACAGGGCCGACTGAAACGCATCGGTTCAGACAAGGCGGGCCATTGGGAAGTCGTCGAATGACCGCCACACCGAACAAGTAACCGAACAAGTAACGGCAGGCCGGTGAGTCGATGAAATTGTTGTTCCGACAGATGGTTGTACTGCTTACAATGTTGACCGCCATCGCCTGCGAGAACGACATCGCGCAGGCGGTGGTCGATACCGACATCGTGTTCCTGTCGCCGGGAAGTGCGTGTAAGTGCGACATCGAATGTCAGGGTGATCTACTCCATCCCGGTGTCTGTTACTACGGCGTCTGCATGCAGGGAGCGACCGGCCGCTGCGTGACCGAAGGAAGCGCCGAAAACTGCCCCGACGGCATGGGATGCCTCTCCGCGCCGCAGTGTGCGGCCTACGATGTCTGCACGCCGCGCTATCTCGAAGCGACCTGCGCCGGCTACGAGAACAAGTACCGCCTCTGCACGCCGGGCCGTTTCAACGAGGCCGATGCCCGGTGCAGTGCCTGCGCCCAACCGTATCGTTGCAGTGCCGCAACCGGTTCCAACACGCCGCAGACCGCCGGGATTTTCGATCCCGCCGTGCCGCAGAACGAACGCGAACTCTGCACCGGCGAAGAACATTGGTACCGTATGACGGTCCCCTCCGGCGTGGTGGTGAAGGGGGGCATCGAATACTTCAACAAGCGCGGAGACATCGACCTGCTCGTGCATGATGGGCAACTCGGGTTTCTCGGTTCACGGCTTTGTCGCGGTGCCGGCGGTTCCTGCGTCATAGAGCCGTATCCGCATCCCAGCGTCCGCGAATACGAGACCGACGCCGAACTCTTCGGCTTCTACGATCCGGCCGGGATGGCGACCTATTTCTTCAAGGTGGTCGGCTACAACGGCGCCGAGAACCGTTACCGCCTTTCCGCGAAACTCTATCCGTACACCGACGGCGCGGACTGTCTTGGGCTTGGTTTTACCGAAGAGGAGTGCTACGGCGCCGGATTCGACGGCACCGACCTGTTGCCGTTCCCTTTCGATATCACCGGCGGCGCCTACTTCTTCCAGAACCACGCGAACTACCGTTTCGCGGCGCGCGAACTGCTGATGTATGTCCGCAACGCGATATTCAAGACGATGGCGGCTTTTCCCGGCACCGCACCGCTCGGCGTCGGTATGAGCGGTCAGACCGACGGGCGGTCGCCCCGCTATGATATCTCGCACGATGCGCCGGGCCGGTTCAATCATATCCACGGCCGGGCGATGGACATCGCCTACTACCAGCAGAATGGCGACAACCGCTACCGCGAGGTCTGCGGGACCGCCGGATGGGGAACCGACCTGATCTGCAACCCCGACGCGGTCAATACCCACCTCATCGATCTGGAGCGGCAGATATTCTTCATCGCACAACTCACCGCGAGCGGGCGGATGTCGGCGGTGCTGACCGATAGAACGCTCTTGCCGCTTCTTCAGGAGGCGGCCTATACCCTCGCCGCTCTGCCGCAGGACGACCCACGCCATATCGAACCGGCGCTGGCCGACCAACTCAACGACGGCACGTCATTGTTCGACTACCCCAATCACCACCATCACATCCATATCGGCCTGCCGTGGTCGGAACCGGTCGACGGTACGACCGCGCCCTGAAGCTTTTTTTCGGACCGCACTTTTCCACTAATATATTGCCCTTTGTTTTGATTGTGTTATACTCCACCCGTTCAAACGGTGTAATGGAACGATGCAGATAGTTTTCCTACACGGCTTTGCGGCGGGCGGCGCGGTATGGGATCAGTACCGTTCCGAATTCCCCGACGCCCTCATGCCGACACTCCGATTTTCCGATGACGGCACGCCGGTGCTTCCCGAGTTGACCGAGCCGACCATTCTCGTCGGCTGGTCGATGGGCGGGATGATCGCGGTCGAGATGCTGCGGCGTTCTTTCCCGTTTGTCAAGGGGCTGGTGCTCATCTCCTCCTCCCCGTCGTATGTCGCGAGCGACCTTTTCCCCGAAGGAAAGCCGCTCTCGGTGCTTCATGAACTGCGCGACGCCGTGGCGCAGGGCGACCTGAAGGTGTTGCAGGATTTCCAGAAACAGTTATTCACCCCCGCCGAGATACGCGACGGCTGGCTTGCCCGTTTCCGCCGCGCGGTAGGGCCGTCACTGCCGACCGAACCGGCGACGCTTCTGCCGCAGTTGGCGTTTCTTGAAAAATGGCGCACCCCGGCGGCGGAGCTTCCCGCGACGGTGCCGGTGGCCATCCTGCACGGAGCGGGCGATGTCATCGTCGACCCGGCGGCGGTCGCGGCGTGGCAACAGATCCTCCCGCAGGCTGCCGCGACGCCGGTCGATACCGGGCATGCGCTTCCTTTTGTCCACCGGCCGCTCATCATCTCCACACTCACCGCACTACGAGGTTCTCATGGAGCATAAGGTCCGCAAGGATAAGGTTGTCGCGAGTTTTTCGCGAGCGGTGGAGAGTTACGAGGCGGCGGCGGTCGTCCAGCGGCGTAATGCCCAACAGCTGGCCGCCATCATCAAGACCCACTGTCCTCAGACCAAGTGCCTCGCTCCGTTCCTCGAGATCGGCGCCGGGACCGGCTTCCTGACCGACTACCTCATCCAGCTCGGCGTTTCGCGCGGCATGGTGACCGATGTCGCCCCGGCGATGGTCGGCGCGCTTCAGAAGACCTACGGCGACTTCCCCGGCCTGACGGTGCGCGAACTCGACGGAGAGCGGTTCCAGCTCGGCGAGCGGTTCAACGCCGTCCTCTCATCGTCGACCTTTCAGTGGTTCTCGTCGCTCATCGACCCGTTCCTCAATATCCGGCGACATCTGGAGCGCGACGGGCTGTTCGCCTTCTGCCTGTTCGTCGACGGCACCTTCCGCGAACTGCACCATGTGGCGAGTGCGGTCGGCTGTCCCTACCCCGGTCAGCGCCTGTTCGAGGCGAACGAGGTGGTCCGCACGATGCTCGACAGTGGCTTCACGGTGGAACATTATTCGGTGCTCGACGCGCCGGTCCACTACCCCGACACCCTGCATTTCTTCCGGTCGATACAGGCGATCGGCGCGACCAACGCCCACCGCGATCTTCTGCCGCCGCGCGACCTCAAACGGGTCATCAACCGCTACGACACCGAACACCGGCGCGCCGACGGCGTGACGGCTACCTATACGACGCTGTTCCTGCTGGGACGGAAAAGAGGCACGCAATAACCTAAGGGAGGCTCTCATGGCGGTCAGTTATCGTGAGTTGGGACTGGTCAACACCCGCGAGATGTTCAAGAAGGCGATGGCGGGCAAATATGCCGTCCCCGCCTACAACTTCAACAACATGGAACAACTGCAGGCGATCATCGCGGCCTGTGTCGAGACGCGGTCGCCGGTGATACTGCAGGTATCGTCGGGGGCCCGGAAATACGCCGACGCGACACTCCTGCGTTACATGGCCAAAGGGGCGGTCGAATATGCCAAGAAGCTCGGCGTCGAGATACCGATCACGCTCCACCTCGACCACGGCGACACCCTTGAACTGTGCAAGGACTGCATCGACAACGGCTTCTCGTCGGTCATGATAGACGGTTCGCATCACCCCTACGACAAGAATGTCGAACTGACCCGTCAGGTGGTCGAATATGCCCATAAGTTCGATGTCACCGTCGAAGGCGAACTGGGCCAGCTCGCCGGTATCGAGGATGATGTGTCGGCCGAACATTCGACCTACACCCAGCCCGACGAGGTGATCGATTTCGTCAAGAAGACCGGCGTCGATTCGCTCGCCATCTCGATAGGCACCTCGCACGGCGCGACGAAGTTCAAACCGGAACAGTGCACCCTGTCGCCCGACGGCATACTCATCCCGCCGCCGCTCCGGTTCGACATCCTCGAAGAGGTCGAGAAACGGCTTCCCGGTTTCCCGATAGTCCTGCACGGCTCCTCGTCGGTGCCGGTCGAGCAGGTCAAGATCATCAACAAGTACGGCGGAAAGATGGAGAACGCGGTCGGCATACCCGAAGAGCAACTGCGCAAGGCGGCTGCATCGGCGGTCTGCAAGATAAACATCGACTCCGACGGACGGCTCGCGATGACGGCGGCCATCCGCAAGGTTTTCGCCGAGAAGCCCGCCGAATTCGATCCGCGCAAATACCTCGGCCCGGCCCGCGACGCCCTCAAGGAGCTCTACAAGCACAAGAACGCCGCCGTTCTCGGCTCGGCCAACCGGGTCTGATGCGCCTCTACCGCTCACTTTCCGACGCGTCGAAGAACGAACGGTTCTCGGCGGTCATCGGTAACTTCGACGGCATCCACATCGGCCACCGCGCGATATTCGACGAGGCGAAGCGGCATGACGGCACACTCGCCGTCATCACCTTCGATCCCCATCCGCGCACCGTTCTCCAGCCCGGCTACGCGCCGCGGATGCTGACCACCTTTGAGGAACGGCTCGCCTTCTTCGCGGCGCTTGGGGTCGACGCGGTTTTCGCACTTCCATTCGAGCCGCTCCGGCCGCTGGCGGCGGTCGAGTTCCTCGATCTTCTCAACCGGTCGCTTGCGCTCACCGCCATCAGCGTCGGGTTCAACTTCAACTTCGGCAAGAATCAGGAGGGGAACACCGACATCCTCCTGTGGTGGGGCAAAGGGACCGCCATTGAGACCCGCGTGGTGCCGCCGGTACTCAACGGCCCGATGCGGGTGAGTTCCAGCGCGGTGCGTGAATACATCCTCAACGGCGAGGTCGAACGGGCCGCCGCGTTACTGGTCTATCCCTATGTCGTTTCGGGTATCGTGCGGCGGGGACGGCGGGTCGGCACCCATATCGGCTATCCCACCGTCAACTTCGCCCCCGGCGACAAACTGCTGCCGCCTGACGGCGTCTACGCGACGGCGCTGGTGGTGAAGGGGCTGCGTTACGGCGCCGTCACCAACATCGGCACCAACCCGACCATAGACGCCGAAGAGACGAACCGCACCATCGAGACCCATGTTCCCGGCGTGATCCTGCCCGAGTTGTACGACGAACGGGCGGCGGTCTATTTTCTGTCGCGGATACGGCGCGAGATACGGTTCAGTTCACGCGACAAACTGCGGGAGAAGATCGCGCAGGACATCGCCGTTGCGCAGGAACGCCTTGCCGGTATCGACCTGAAAGGATTACCGGAGATAGGGTAGGGGCGCGATTCATCGCGCCCGAAAAAAGATGTTTCCCCGATATAGGGCGCAATGAATTGCGCCCCTACAAAACATCCCGGAGCGCCCTGACCGTTATTTCTTTGAGTTCTTCGAGCGTTTCCACTGAAATGTTGAGCGGCGGCAGCCAGTAGATAGTATTCCCGAGCGGCCGCAGGAGTGCGCCAAGCTCTATCGCGCGGCGGTAGACACGGTAGCCGGATCGCGGTGCTTTTATGAATTCCGGTTTTATGTCGGCGGCGGCGATCATCCCGATGCCGCGGACACTCTCGAGCATCCCCGTTTCGGCGGCAACCTCCTGCATGAGCCGTTGAGGTATCTGAGAGGTCGCGGCGACCCGTCCGGCGATACCTTCATCTTTATATATCTTCTGCGCCTCGAGCGCCGCCGCCGCCGCAAGTGCGTTCCCGGCGTAGGTGTTCGAATGGAGGAAATCGCGTCCGGTGCCGTAGTCGGCGTAGAAAAGATCGTAGAGTTCGCCCGACAGCACCACCGCCGACATCGCCGCCCATCCGGCGGTAAGGCCCTTTGAAAGACAGACGAGGTCGGGCGCTATCCCGGCATGATCGCAGGCAAGCGGTGCGCCGGTGCGATGAAACCCGGTCATGATCTCATCGGCGATGAGGTAAATGCCGTTCTTTTCGGTCCAAGTACGCAAACGCCGTAACAGGTCGGCGCTGTAGATGAGCATCCCGCCGGCTCCCTGCACGACCGGTTCAACGATGACGGCGCAGAGGGTATCCTTCTCGCGTTCCAGTTGCGCTTCCAGCGCGGGCCACGCCGCGCCGCAGTCGGTGAAGAGCGGGTCGTCCGGACCGGTGCAGTAGGGGATGCCTTTGAGCATCGGGTAGTCGGGGGCGAGCGCCCGGTATGGTTCTTTATAGATGCCGAGATCGGAGACGGCGAGCGTCAGCGCCGTTTCGCCGTGGTAGCCATTCTCGAGCGCCATGAAACGGGTCCGCTTCGTTTCGCCACGGATCAGCATCGCATGGAGCGCCATCTTGAGCGCGATCTCCACGGCGGTCGAGCCGTCGCCGCCGTAAAAGACATGCCGTCGTCCCGGCAGGAGCGCCGCAAGCCGTTCCGAGAGTTCCGCGATGGTGCGGTTCACGGTGTTGGCGAGGATGACATGCTCGAACTTATCCGCCTGCGCCGTGACCGCCGCCTTGATGCGCGGATGGCCGTGGCCGAGCGATTTGCACCACCACGACGAGAGCGGATCGATGAGCCGTTTGCCGTCGGCGGTGTACAGATACGAACCTTCGGCGCGGACTATTTCCAACGGCGGGAACTGGTCATAATCTTTCATCTGGGAGCAGGGATGGAAAAGATGAGATGCCATTACTTGGCGCAGCGGAAGCCGATCTCGGGATTCTTCTGGGTCATCGGCAGTTTGTCGCGGGAATAGCATTTGAGCTTCGCTTGGACCGAGGTTTTCCACGAACCGCCGCGGAACACCTTTTCCTGTTTCTTGTTGCCGCTGGTGCAGACCGGATTCTTCCGTTCGCCGGAAGGATAAATATCGTCGTCGTACCAATCGGTCACCCATTCGGCCACATTGCCGATCATGTTGAACAGGCCGTAGGGACTCTGGCCGCGATCCTTCGCCTTGATATCGTGCGTACCGTTCTTCTGACAGCCGGGGGTCCCCATGTCCATGACGACGAAGCGGCATTCGGCCACCTGATCACCCCACGGGTAGACGAGACTTTTTTCGCCGCGCGCCGCCTTTTCCCGTTCGGCCTCGGTCGGCAGCCGTTTCCCCTGCCATTTGCAGAAGGCGTCGGCATCCTGCCACGAGACGCAGTTGACCGGATGGTCCTCCTTGGTCTGGGCCGCCCAGTTGCAGTCCTTGAAATCGGCGGGGGCGGGGCATTTGCCGGCATCGACGCAGGTACGGTATTTCTCGATCGTCACCTCGTACTTGTCCATCTTGAACTCGTTAAGGCTGACCTTGTGCTTGTTCTCGCAGTCATCGGAACAATCGTCGCCGGTGCAACCCATAGTGAAAGTGCCGGCCGGTATGGTCACCATGTCGAGGTCGGGATTGTCGGCCTCATCGGCCGTACCGGGGAGCATCGCCTTTTCGAGCCGCTGGCGCAACTTCTGGTCGGCGACCGCCATCAGCACCGTCTGATAGTCATTCTCGCCATAGACTTTGCTGTATTTTTCCTTGAAGGCGAGGAGCGACTTCTTCTTCACCTCGAAGCCGACCGATTTGTCGGGAAGCGTCATGATAAGCCTGCCCACATCCTCGTCGTGCCCCTTTTCGAGCTCCGCCTTCTGATTGATATAGGTCTGCCATTCGCGCGCCTTGGTCTTGGCGAGCGTCTTGTAGGGATTATTGGTGTCGATCTCTTCGACCTTCTTCCACGCCTCTATCGCTTTTTCGGGTTCGTCGGTGCCGTTACGGTCGGCCTCCTGCGCCTGCTCGTAGAGCGTCTTGACATCGAGTTCTTCGACATTGTAGTCGCCGCCCGCCGTGTCGGCCATCTCGCCAACCACCTTCTTGATGGCGGGGAGCATTCCTTCCGGGGTGCCGTCAAATTCGCCGGTCGCCCCCGCGACGGTCGCCTCCTTGGCGATGCTGATCATCTCGGCCGCCAGCGTGCAGCGTTTGCCCAGACACGACACCGTCGCCTTGAGGATATTGTCGGCGGCGAGCGTCTGGCCCAGCGGTATCTCGCAGTTGCGTCCCTGACACTTCTCGAACGACTCCTTCTTGCCCGCCTTGATCGCCTCTTTCATCTTCGCCTGCTGGCTGGTCTTATCGATGACGACAAAGCGCTGGGTGGCCGAAAGTTCGGAGCGGAAGATATCGGTGGCGTTGGCCATCGTGTCGGCGTCGAATTTCTTCGAGCGGTCTTCGATCTCCATCACCGCGACCTTGGGCTTTTTCTTGGCCGCCGTCGCCACCATGACCGGCACGAGGACCAGCGCGACCACCACACCCGCCAATAACGCCTTTTTCATGACGACCCCTCGAGAAAAGTCAACCGACACGGGGGACTATAGCACAGACGCTCACCGTTTGCAATCTTTGAGAAGGGGGGTTGCATTCGGCGCGCGGCGAGGTAGAATAGCGCCGTTCATCTTGGGAAACGGAGGAGTCCATGAAACGATCCATCGCGCTGTTGGCGGGCGTTGCCGCCCTGTTCATCGCCGCCTGCGAGAACGATGTCAACCGGCTTCACCCGTGGGGTTCCGGCTCCTACTACGGCGCGGGGAACGGCTACGACTGGACGGCGGATACGGCCGGGATGCCCGACAAGGTACCGGCGCTGGCCGCCTGTTCGCTCGACGAGGTGAACCTCTGGATCGTCGACACGATGTGGGATATGTATCTCTGGTACGACCAACTGGCGACCGGCATCGACTTCCGGGGCGATCAGGAACCCGACGAGTTCCTCCACAGCATCATGTATAAGACCTCGGATCATTTCAGTTATGTCGCCAAGAAAGAGGCGCACGACGACTACTACAGCGGCCGGTACTACGGGTTCGGCTTCGGCTTCCGCAAACTGCCCGAGTATATGGTCTATGTGACGCTCGTCATCCCGGGCGGCCCCGCCGACACCGCCGGCATGCGGCGCGGCCAGCGGATAGTGGCCATCGACGGCAAGACGGTGCAGGAGATAGAGGACCAGAACCTCTGGGGCACGGTGACCTCCCGTCCGGAGGATGAGAAAGAGATCCCGATAGTGTATATCGTCGAAGAGGCGGGGGAGGAGAAGACGCTTACCCTCTACGCCGGCGATGTGACCGCGCCGTCGATCTACAAGGCGGCGACACTCGCGGTGGGGGAGAAAAAGGTCGGCTACCTCATGCTCAAGTCGTTCATCAATTCGACCAACGACGAACTCGACGCCGCCTTCACCAAATTCAAGGCCGACGGGGTGACCGAACTGGTGGTCGATCTGCGCTACAACGGCGGCGGCTGGCTCGATGGCTCGGAGCACCTCGCAAGTCTCATCACCGGCGGCGACTTGAAGGACAAACTCTTCACGCGGCTCACCTACAACGGCAAGCATCAGGACTACAACAGCGACTACCATTTCAAGGACTACAGCCAGAGCCTCGAACTGACGAAGGTCGTCTTCATCGCCACCGGCGGCACCGCCTCGGCCTCCGAAGTGGTCATCAACGGACTCAAGCCCTACATCGAGGTCGCCATCATCGGCGACACCACCTACGGCAAGCCGGTCGGGATGAACCCGATGAACCACTGCGATTACACCCTCGTGCCGATAACCTTCAAGCTGGCCAACGCCGACGCGTATGGCGACTATTTCGACGGGATGCCGGCCGACTGCGCCGCCGATGACGATGTGACGCACGATTTCGGCGACCCGGAAGAGGGCTCGCTGAAGGCGGCGCTCTCCTACCTTAACGACAAGACCTGCCCCGCCGCGACGGTCCGCTCATGGCGTCCCGGCGAACTCGATATCCGCACGGTGCCCTATCAGATGGGCTGGCTGTTCTAGCAGTATCCGGGGAGCATCTTTCAGAAATCTTCTATTCGCAGGTACCCGTCGTGTCGGTTCCCGAGAAATCGTAAGTGCCAACCCAACCTTTCGCTTCCAACAAAGAACGAAGATGCTCGCATTGGCAGGTTGGAAGCTTGGGGTTGTTTGAAAAGATCAGGTCGCCGGTAACGGTATCGAGATTATAGAGAGCTGTGATATCGGCCAAATTCAAGTTTGCGATAACTTTGATCGATTCGGTGACCGTCTTCAGATTCTCAATTCCTGCCAAGGAATTAAGACTCTTGTTCTGGTCAATGATCAGATCACCGTCGAGGAAAGAGATCTTTCCCAATCCAACCAATGTTTCCAAACTTTCATTGTTGGTGATTTCCAAGTCTGCCGGAATTTGAGTTAATGAAGTCATCCCTTCCAAGGAAATCAAGCTGGGACATGTTCGGATAGACAATGCGGGAAGGTTTTCCGCTTTTAAGTCATAATCCTCACATTCTTGAGCCAACGAGTCTAATCCCGATAATCCTTTCAGAGAAGTTATCCCTGCGTCTAGTATCGAAACCATGCACCTTATTTTTTTGACATTTTCAAGTCCTTCTAGGCTGTTGAGATATCTAACTGTATCCAGTCCAAGTCCTTTTATTTCTTCTAACCCGCTCAGCCCCGCCAGACTCTCGACATCACTCAACAAAAAATGTATGTTTTTTGTTTTCGTGATATTGTGAAGTCCCTCCAAAGAGGGGATATCGGAATAAATCAATATATCTCCCGGAATTTCAGTAAGGTTCGAAAGCGCTGTGATATCTACCAACGAGCTATTTTCACGAAACTCTAGATTTCCTCCTATGCGGAGCAAGCTCTCCAGTCCATGCAAACTTTCCAACTCATCAGTGAAGGTTATTCTCATGTCCATGCCTATACATTTTAGGCCAGAAAACGCGCTTAGATCCTTAAACCAGATTTGTTCTTGCACATTAGGAGAGTCAGCAATTATGTCCAGATTGGCCGTGATATATGTGTACCCTGAATAAAGATCATAATTTAGCGGCTCTCCCCCATTTGCATTGGCATGCCATACTTCCTCTTCCCTTTTCGCGCACGGCAGATAATCATAATCGGGCATTTCATCCGGGGAAATCACATCATCTCTAGTATCGTACGGACAGGTCGACTCCCATGTAGGGTCTCCGTTGATATCCTTCAGGTTGAAGGAATGTACACAACGAACACTTCCGGTGGGCGTCACCTCTTGATATCGCCCGATGCTCGCATATCCGAAATCAATGCCCCAGTAGGCTCCCGAGTGCTCCATGGTGACCGTATCGCTCCAGTACCAGGTGGTATCACCGAATCGCGAGTAACCGCCTTCTGTCTTTCCGTCACAACCCTTGCACGATATATCCCATCGTCCTCGCCAAGACTCGGTAGAAAGAAGTGAATCGCCGATCACACAGTCCCCGCCGGGTGCCGTGATGTTACAATCTTTGATCAACATCCGAAGCTCGTAAATGAAAGGAAGCCTTCCCCCAATTTTTTCTTTGGAACAGACATCCTCGGCCTCATCGTGCGTGTAACAACAGAAAGGTTGTTCCCACCAGAGCAGATCACCCCAACGGCGCCAACCTTCACAGCGCGGGTCTGGTTTGTCGGGGTCAAAGGTGTCATTGTCTACATGGATATCCCACTCGACCTTGGGATAATCGTGGTCGATGTTTTCATCATCGGTCTGAGATGACGAACCGTTGCAGGCGAGAAGCAGAAAAAGCGTTGCTATGGCGATCGCCAGCGGCTGATGTTTCAAGAGCATTCTTCCCCCGGATGCTTCACGGTATCATAGCAAATTCTTTTTGATATGCCAGAAGAAAATCGGGAAGATGTAGTATCGAGAAAATGTTTTTGAAAAAACCTATGGGACAATGTTCGGCGTGTAGGAGAGATAGTCGCCGTTTATCTCGATGAGGGTGATGACGGTGTCCTGACGGGTGTACTGCTGTATCGTCACATCGCCGTAGAGGTTGCCGACCAGTTCGTTGCCGAGCCGCGTCCAGCGGGCGTAGTTGTCGCCGCCGTCGAGCGTCACGGTCTTCGGTATCGACCAGCCGATGGATGAGAGTTTCAGTTGGAATTCGAGTTGGCTGCCATCGTCGGTGAGTCCATAGAAAACGGTGTTCAGGTAGATCGTGAAGCCATAGTCGGGCGTGGTCCGGGTCATGAGCTCGGCGCCGATGAACTGGACCTCGCCGTCATCGGTCCGGATGACCACGGTGGCCTCGGGGGCGTTCATGGTGTCCTGATCATAGTAATAGTAGAGCGTCGAATACTTCTCTTCCTGACATTCTCCTTCGTACATGATCGAGGCACCCGCCTGATAGGCGTAGCACTCGTTCTCGTAGGTCATCATATCGCAGCCGCAGACCGGGGCGTACAGATCGGGGCAGGTCATCGGGATGTCGGTGCAGGTGCCGGGACCGTAGCAGGCGCCGACGCCGTAGAGGCAGAACTGCTTGGTGCCGCTGCTGTCGGTACATTCCTCGTTGCCGTAACAGCCCGGCGTGGTGCCGCATTCGCCCGCGTAGTCGACATTGACCCCGGCAGCCGAGGCGTCGCATTCACTGCCGTAGGTGGTGCCGTCACAGCCGCAGACCGGCGAATAGAGCGGCGGGCACATCTGGGGACGGTCCTCGCAGGTGCCGGCGAGGAAGGTATTGCAGTTGCCGGCTGGTTTGGCGCAGTATTCGGTCTGGGCGCAGCCATTGTTGTCGCCGCAGGAGACGGTGGTCGAATCATCGTCCGGTTTCACATCGTCGGTCCAGTCCTGATCGGGCCAGATCACGCCATCGTCGGTCGGCATCGGGCCGTCGTCGGGCCAGACGGTGCCATCGTCGGTCGGTATCGGGCCGTCGTCGGGCCAGACGGTGCCATCGTCGGTCCACTCGTTATCGTCGGGCCAGACGGTGCCGTCGTCGGTGATAATGGTACCATCGTCGGTCCATTCGTTGTCGTCGGGGACCACTTCGCCATCGTCGTTGACGACCTCATTATCGTCATTGATGATCTGACCGTCGTCATTCACGATCTGGCCATCGTCGTTGATGATCTGGCCGTCATCGTTGATGATCTGGCCGTCGTCGTTGATGAGCTGCCCATCGTCGTTGAGCAGGTCGTCGCCCGTCAGGTCGTCGGTGTCGTTCACGGCGACGATATCCTTGTCGAGCGTGAAGCGGTTGACGGTATTGTCATCGCAGGCGGCGATGAACAACAACGCTGTAAAAAGCAGAAAGATCGTTCTGTTCATGAAGATATCTCCTCTTCTTTGTGGTCGATCAATTCGCGGTATAGGTCAGCATCTCACCGCTCAATTCGATAAGGGTGACGGTGCCGTTGTTGTCGCGTTGGTACTGCGATATGGTCACTTCGCCGTACAGGTTGCCGAGCAGTTGGGTCGGGCCGCCGCCGTAGAAGTTGGTCCACTGCGCATAGTTTTCGCTGCCGTCGAGCGTCACGGTGTAGGGGAGCGAGAAGCCGTTGCTGTACACGGTCAACTGCAGGTTGACAACGCCGCCGCCGTCGGGTCCGTAGAACGAGGTGGTGAGCGTCACGCCGCCGGTGAAGGGTGTCCGGGTGATGAGATCGGCCCCTTCGAAGGTGACGGTCTCCTGCCCGTTGATGATGATCGCCGTGGCGTTTGGCTGTTCCATGGAAGACTGCTCGTAGTAAAAATAGATCGTCGAGTATTTCTCCTCTCCGCCGCATTCGCCGTCGTAGCTTACCGATACTCCGTTTGAATTGGCGAGGCATTCGTTGGAATAGGTATTGCCGTCACAGCCGCAGACCGGGGCGTACATGCCGTCGCAGGCCAGAGGCATGATCGAACAGATACCGGGACCGTAGCAGGTACCGGTATCGAACTGACAGAAGCCCTTGCCGCCGTTCGGCTCGCTTGGGCACTCCTCATTGTAATAGCAGCCTTCGCCGCCGCCGCATTCGCCCTCGTAGGAGACATTCATGAAGTTGGCATGGGCCAGACATTCGTTGCCGTAAGTGTTGCCGTCGCAGCCGCAGACCGGCGCATAGACCTCGGGACAGCCGGTCTCGGGCGTCACGCAAGTGCCGGTGCCGTTCTCGCAGACGCCGGTCGCCTTCTGACAGAGCATCGCCACGAAGTCGCCGCATTCCTGATCGGTCTTGCAGGTGACCACCGTGCCGCATTCGCCCTCATAGGCGACATTCACCCCGGCGGCATTGGCGAAACAGGGGTGTTTATAGGTGTTCCCGTCACAGCCGCAGACGATTATCTCGGCCGATATCATCCCGCAATCGAGCGGGAGTTCCGTGCAGGTGCCGGCGAGGTAGGCATCGCAGGTGCCGTCGGGCTTGGCGCAGAACTCGAACTCGCTGCAGTCGTTGTTGCTGCCGCAAGTCTCCACCAGACCGCATTCCCCCTCGTAGTCGATATTCATGCCGGCCGAGAAAGCGGCACACTCGTTACCGTAGGTGTTGCCGTCGCAGCCGCAGACCGGCGCGTAGATGTCATTACAACCGAGCGGCATTTCGGTGCAGACGCCGGTGGCGGCGCTCACTTCACAGGTCCCGGTCGCCCGCTGGCAGAACTGAAGCTCCTTACAATCGCCGTTGAAGCCGCAGGTGATGACCGAACCGCATTCTCCCGCGTAGAGAACATTGACGCCGTAGGAGTGGGCCATGCATTCGTTGTCGTAGGTCACTTCG
Source organism: uncultured Spirochaetales bacterium (assembly GCA_964412895.1). GTDB lineage: Bacteria > UBP6 > UBA1177 > UBA1177 > JAKLFG01 > CALMRE01. The sequence goes on along the minus strand of CAYPQK010000007.1, from coordinate 3,378 downwards.
TCGCAGCCGCAGACCGGCGAGGAGACCGCGGGGCATTCGACCGGGCGCGTCTCGCAGGAGCCGAACCCTTCGTTGCAGAGCCCCGTCGCCTTCTGGCAGAGTTCGGTCGGATCGCAATCCTTGTTGAGCGAACAGTCGCCCACCGGAATATCGCTGTCGGGTTTCGTTTCGTCGGTGATGGTCCCGTCGTCGTCGGTGACGATCTGACCGTCGTCGTTCACGACCTGACCATCATCGTTGACCAGTTGGCCGTCATCGTTGATGAGCTGGCCATCGTCATTGATGAGCTGACCGTCGTCGTTGAGCAGGTCATCGCCCCCGGCCTGATCGGTATCGTTCGTGTTGGTGTCGGGTCCCGGTTTCTGGATGGTGCTCCCGTCGCAGGCGACGATGAGCAGAAGCGCCGTACACAGGATGTAACACATCATTTTCATGACTATCTCCCCCTACATAATAAAGGACAAGTTCGCACCCTTTAGTGGTGATACTACCACAAATTTATGGCAAGTCCATGAAAAAAATATCAGAATGGCAGGTAACCGTTTGAAATAATTAAGAGAATATTAGGGAAACGACTACTTGTTCTTGTACTTCTTCAGCACATCGATGACATAGTCGACATCGGCGGCGGTGTGGTCGGCGTTGATCTGGAAGCGGATCTCTTCGGAGCCTTTCGGGACGACGGGATAGTTGAGGCCGGTCCCCAGAACGCCGTGATCGGTGAGCCATTTCACCAGATCGGCCGTCTTCTGTGTGTCGCGCACCATGAGCGGGGTGACCGGATGCGGGCCGGGGATGGTCTCGTAGCCGTTATCCACGAGTCCTTTCTCGAAGCGCGCGGTCATCTCGGCGAGGTGCTTGATCCGCTTGAGGCCCTCTTCGCTCTCGAGGATGTCGAGGACCTTGAGGACCGCGACCGTCTCGCCGAGCGTTATCGGGTTGGAGTAGATGTACATCGGGGCGGTCTGGCGGAGGAAATCGGTGACCGCCTTGCTGGCGACCACATACCCGCCGTTGACGCCGAAGGCCTTGCCGAGCGTGCCGATGATGATGTCGACCTTCGTGCCGGTCACCTCTTCGGTGCCGCGGCCGGTCGCGCCGTAAGCGCCCACGCCGTGCGAGTCGTCGGCGATGGTGGTCACGCCGTCCTCGAACTTATCATTGAATTTCTCGCAGATCTTGACGAACTGGTCGAAGGGGCAATAGTCGCCGCGCATCGAGAAGACGCCGTCGGTGACGACCACGCAGCGGGTCCCTTTGCCGACCGCATCGTTCATTTTCGCTTCGAGATCGGCCATGTCGTTGTGTTTGAAAATGAGCTTCGCGGCGGGACGGGCGAGCTTCATCGCGTTGATGATGCAGTTGTGGTTGAGTTCGTCGGAAACGATGACGGTGGTCTCGGTGACCAGCGGGGTGATGACGCCCAGCGAGGTGACATAGGCGCTCGAGAAGATCATGCCCGCCTCTTTGCCGTGGAACTTCGCCAGCCGGTTCTCAAGCTCGATATGGGGTTTGTGCGTTCCGGAGATGAAGCGGACCGCGCCGGGGCCGACGCCGTAGGTCTTGGTCCCTTCCTCTTCGGCGTGGATGACCGCCGGGTGCATCGACAGACCGAGGTAGGAGTTCGAGTTCATCTTGATGAATTCCTGCTTGTACCCTTCGACGATATAGCGGGGGCCGTTCGCCCCTTTCGCGGGAAGGACCTTCGTGATGACCATCTCGGCGCCCTTCGCGGTACCCTTTTCCTTGAGGCCGTTCACATGGGCGGTAAGGGTCTTATTCAGTTTCGTCAGTGACATGGCGTGCTCCTTTTATTTAAGTTTCTTCTTGAGTTCGGTCAGCATGTCGACCGTCATCGAGGCCAGCGTGTAGGCCGGTTTCCAGCCCCATTCGGCGCGGGCGGCCGCATCGTCGATCGATTCCGGCCACGAATCGGCGATCGCCTGACGGAAGTCGGGCTTGTAGTCTATCTTGAAATCGGGCATGTGCTTGCGGATCTCGGTGGCCATCTCGCCGACGGTGAAGCTCATCCCGGCGACATTGAAGTCGGAGTGATGTTTCAGTTTGCTGAAATCGGCTTCGAAAAGGTCGATGGTCGCCTTGAGGCAGTCGGGCATGTACATCATCGGGAGCTTGGTCGATTCGCGGACGAAGCAGGTGTATTTGCCGTGCTGGATAGCCTCGTAGTAGATGGCGACCGCGTAGTCGGTGGTGCCGCCGCCGGGCAGCGTCTCGTGGCTGATGATGCCGGGATAACGAAGGCCGCGGATGTCGACGCCGTACTTGCGGACATAGTAGTCGCACAGCAGTTCGCCGGCGACCTTGGTCACGCCGTACATGGTGGTCGGCTTAAGGACCGTGTCCTGTGGGGTGTTGACGCGGGGCGTGCCGGGTCCGAAGACCGCGATGGAGCTGGGCATCAGTATCTGCTTTATCTTCTTCTCGCGGGCCACTTCGAGGATGTTGATGAGGCCGTTCATGTTCACATCCCACGCGAACATCGGGTCCTTCTCGCCCACGGCGGAGAGGATGGCGGCCATGTTGACGATGTGATCGACCTTGTATTTGTCGCACACCGCCTCGAGTTTCTTCCGGTCCATGACATCGAAGAATTCGAAGGGACCGCTTTCTTTGATCTTCTGCGACGGTTCGGTCTTACGGGTCGAGGCGATGACATTCTGGTTGCCGTACAGTTCGCGCATCTTGAGGGTCAGTTCGGAACCGATCTGTCCCACAGCGCCGATGATGAGAATTTTCTTCATGCTACTCTCCACTGAAGAGCGGGTTTATAAGCACCTTTCGGTCGTGTAAAAAAACCGACCCACTATACTATCGGTAGGGGTGGAGTCAAGGAAAACGCCGGAAAGTGAAGATATCTAATAAAGCGTTATGAGCGGGATAGGGCCGGAATGGGGGAATAGTGGTGAGCGATTTTAGCGGACGGCCGGTTTGACCGACGACTCGACGAGACGGTAGATCTTCTTGCGGATGTCTTCCTTGTCCGATTTCTCGGCGATGGAAAGCTCGGTGGCCAGTATCTCTTCGGCATCCTGCAACAGTTTCTCTTCGCCGTAGGAGAGCCCTTTCTTGCGTTTGAGGAACAGCAGGTCGGAGATGACCAGCGCGACATCGGTCGCCTTGCCGGTCTTCATCTTGTCCTGGAAGTAACGGAAGCGTTTGTTCCAGTTCATCTTGAGCAGGAGCGGGTTCCGTTCACGCAGGCAGGTGTAGACATCGGTGGTCGAGGTCTTCTCCACGACATTCCGCAGTCCCATGCGCGAGGCCGAATCGACCGGCACAAAGACCTTGGACCCGGAGTGGACCATGTTCACCACATAACACTTGACCTTGTCGGTGCCGAGCGCCTTGTCTTCGATG
>CAYPQK010000006.1:1870-51907 GCA_964412895.1 uncultured Spirochaetales bacterium | reverse complement strand
AATCCAGCGGGGCGACCGTCGGTCGAACGCAGGTCGACCGATCCGGCGCGGGTCAGTTGCCCGGGGGCAAGGGTCCCGTTTTTCAGCAGATCGGCGGGCTTCGCAAGACGCCACAGGAGTGCGCCGCGCACCGGACGCGGACCTTTAAGGCCGATGAGCAGACCATCGCCGACCCACGCCGCCGCCTCGATGTCGAGCGCCGTGATATCTTCCGCCGTGCCGAGTCCCAGTTCTTTCAGTTGTTTCGGACCGTAATTTGGGGTCAGCGCCGTGAAGAGGGCGACGCTGCCCGTCACGCTGAAACTCTTTCCCGCACGGGTCACCGCGAGCAGTTGCTGACGGTGATCGGGCCGTTTCCCTTTTTGACTCACGCTCTGCGAGGAGAGCAGGTATATCGTCCCGTCGGGAGCGGCCGCGACCGATTCGATGTCGTTGAGTTTCTCCGTCCCGGAGAGCTTCACCGGTGCCGGATCGACCCGCCCCTGCCGGTCCATGAGGTAGAGCCACGGCCGATGTTCCGGCTTTTCGATGCTGGTATCGTCGCTGGCCACCAGATAGCGGTCGATATCGGCGAGCCACACGATCCCCGACGGTTCGAATCGGCTTATCTCGCGGATCTCTTCGGGTATCGTGATCGGAGAGAGTTTATTTTTGGGGATGTTCGGCTCGGCGTTCTGCACCGGTGCACTTTTCACCGGCGCAGGCAGTTCGGCCCCCCGCAGTTCGGGGATCGGCCCGGTCTCGCCGAGCAGTTCGACCCGCACCGCCTCGCCCGGCAGAAGCCGGTGTCCCTCGTCCAGTTGAATGAGGAATTTCCGCGCCCAGTAGAGGATGCCGCGGAAGGAGAGCCTCTCCGGTATCGCCGAATAGCCGGGATCGATGAACACGACCGTTCCGAAGGTAGCCGCCGCGTTGGCGCGGTTGGGAAACACCTTCACCCGCTCGCCCAGTTCCGGCGCCGCGTCGGAGGTCTCGGGAAGGTAGGCTTTGACGGTCTTTCCCACCGGTTCCTCGACCGTCAGTATCGGTACGAATTTGTCGACCGCATCGCCCGGCAGGAAGTCGATGTTGACCACCCGTCCTTCGGTCGGCGATATGATGCGGCGACTGTCGCGCCGCGTCTCGATGACCTTCAGTTCCTTTTTGATCTCGTTCATCCGTTCGAGCTGTTCGCCGAGCATCGAGGAGACCACCTGTTCGGCGTTGTGCCGCACGACGGCGGCCGGCTGTTTCTCGGCGCGCGCCGCCGCCCGTTCAAGCGCGGCGGTCTGTTCTTCGACATAGCGGGTCAGACCGTCGCGGCGTATCGTGAGATCGGCCAGATCGCGTGACCGGCCGAGTCCCGATTCCTGCGCCTGCGTGAGCCGCTCTATCTCGGCGGTAAGAGCGGCGAGCTCGCCTTTTTTCTCGGCCAGATCGGCGCGCCGGTCGTCGAGATCCGATTCGTCCGACTCGCGCTGAAGCCGCAGTTTGTCGTACTCGAGGCCGTAGCGGCTCCGGTCCGACTCCATCATCTTCTCGAGGCGGCGCAGTTCATCGGTGAGCCACGCCTCCTCGGCGTCGAGGTCGCCCGTGTCGAGCGATACGAGCAATTGGCTGGGTTCCACCTTGTCTCCGAGCGCCACCGCGATGGCGTAGATACGGCCCGCCTCCTGCGCGCTCAGTTTGTGGGTCCGCGTCTCGACGATGCCGATGAATTCGGGGGCCACCTCCCACTTGTACCAGACCCCGAAGGCGACCGCCGCCAAGAGGAGCCAGAACACGGGGAAGCCGTATGTACGCATATATCTCACGGATTACAACTCCACGGTGGACTGTTGATTCATATAGACCAGACCGCGCATCCCCGGCACCTTCTCCAGTTCGCGCAGCAGCTCTTCGCAGTGTTCCTCCTTGGCAAAACGCACCTGATAGGCATATTCCACGAATTCCCCCTGCGCCACGCTCCGCTTGGTCACCAGCGCGAAGTGTTCCGGCAGCCGCCCCATGAGCGCCGCCACCTGCGCGGAGGCTTCGCCGCCCGAGGGCGATTGGAACCGGACCAGTCCGTCGTGGGCCCGCCGTTCGCCGAAGCGGGTTATCTGCAGGCCGAAGGAGACCATGCAGAACATCGCCGTCCCCACCAGCGCGGTCGAATAGCTCTGGACACCGCTGGCGATGCCGACCCCGAGCGACGCGAACAGGAAAATGAGATCGCGCGGATCGCGGAGGTTGGTGCGGAACCGGATGATGGCGAGCGATCCGACGATACCGATGCCGCGGGCGATGTTGTCGCCGATGGCGATCATGATAAGCGCCGCTACCATACTGCCGAGCACCATCGATTGGAGGAGATTGCTCGACCACGAAAGCCCCTTGAAGGTCTTCTCGTAGGTGATGGCGATGAGGCTCGACAACAGGAACGCGAGCAGCAGCGACACCAGCGTGCTGTGCCATTCCATCTTTACCGAGCCGAAACTGAGAAGCAGACTTTCCATGCCACCTATCTCTTAGTTCCTACTTTATGTTCAACGCTTCGACCTCGGCGGGCCGCCCGCTCAGATAGTCGCGTAGCGCCTGCACCGCCGTCTCGTGTTCGGCCACGGTATTGGGTTTGCGCGTGTCGGCGGCGACCGCGGCGGCTATCGTCGCCTCGATGTCGGTGATGAGCGTGTCGAGTTCGAGCGTACCGGCCGCCGCGGCGACGGTACCGAGCGCCGTATCGTAGAGCGCGGCGCATTCGGTGATCGCGGCGCACCGCTGGCAGAGGACCCGGTCGCAGGTCGGGAACGCGGGCTTCTCGACGAAGCTCCGGTCGGTCCCCCACGGCAGCATCGCAAAGTAGTTCGCGTCGGTGCTGTGAAGATAATAGTTGTTGGCCGCGATGGTGTAGCCGTCTATCTGGCCGATGTAGTTCTCGATCGCCCAGAAGAGGGCGAACTCGTTCAGATCGATGAGCGCCCCGACCGTCGCCACCCAGTTCTCGTCGGCGGTGTCGTTGATCGCGGCGATGAGCGCGGTCAGGTCGGTGGTATCGGTGTTGGACCCTTCGTCGACCTCTATGTTGGCCACCTCGGTGGGCAGCAGGTCGCCCATCCCTTCGTAAATGTGGTTCATATCCTCGAAGTAGCGGTCGGAGAACATATCGTCGTAGGTCTCGGTAAGGGTGTAGAGGCCGTACGCCGCGCCGTTGACCGTCACCGTCGCGTAGCCGGTCCGTATCGCCGGGACACCCGCCGCGCGGAAGATGGTGTAGGCGACCGCTTCGCGCATCATCGAGGGGTCCTGCACCATGTTGTTGAGCCCGATCTGCTTGAGGCCGAAAAGGCGGTTGGTGTCGACATATTCGTTCATCTTGAGTTTGAAGGCCGGTTTTTCGTCGATGGGCTGGAACGAGAGTCCGCTCTTCAGTCGCACCCCGACCGTTAGGAGGATGCTCTTAACATCGGTGGTGGTCACCTGCACCTGCCCCTCGACATAGGTGTAGGGATCGCTCTTGAGTGCGGCCAGCGCCGTCTCGGAGAAGGTCAGCGCCACGGTATTTATCGCACCGCTATCGAACAGCGCCTCGGAGGAACTGAGCGGTTCCTGATTGGGTCCCCCCTGCGTTGGGTAGGTCTCCTGCCAGGTGCCCGTGCCGTTGGGGAGGCGGCCCCAGGTGCTGCCGTCGGGGGCATCGCCGATGCGGACGACATCCATCACCTTCTTGGCGCCGGTCATCAGGTAAACGAAATCCTCGGTGCATTTAAGACCGAACGAGAACCCCGGCTCGGTATCTTTCTGCTGTTTGATGACCACAAAGGCGCCCGGCCCGACGACCGTTCCGGCCGGAAGGGGGTACTGGTGGTCGGCGTCGACCGGATCGTCGCCGATGATCCAGCCGCCGATATCGGTGGCGATATCGCCTGTATTGACGATCTCGACCCAGTCGCGGTTGTGGCAGTCGATCTCATTGAGGAGCACCGAAACAGTGACGGTCGTATCGCTGTCGGTCACGAGGACATCCTCATCGCCGGTTGTCTGGTCGCCCGTTTCGTTGCAGGTCGATAACAACGGCAGAACGATCGGCAACAACACGAAAAACATTCGTTGGAAACGGTTCCGCATGATTTTTCTTCTCCGTACGGTCGAACAGATCATGGTCTGGTTCCTCTTTCTCACTACTTAGACGCACACACTTCAAAAGTAGTTCCTTATCATAGGCGCCGTTTTGTAAAGGGTTCGTGCCGATATGCGAGATATTTGTAAAGGTCTTGTAAATTATATCTTCCGGCCTTGTAAAATCGGCAAGATGGCTTAGGATGAGGTTCGTCGCTGATCCAATGAGAGGCAGATACGGATGGTCGACCCGGCAACGAATACCACAACACGAATACTCATCATCGACGATGACCAAAAACTGTGCGCCTTGCTTGCCGAATATCTCTCTCCGTTCGGTTATGAAGTCGTGAGCGCCTACACTGGACCCGATGGGCTCAAGCGCGCCCTGAAAGAGGAATTCCACGCGGTCATTCTCGATGTGATGCTGCCGGGAATGGACGGCTTCGAGGTGCTCAAGGCGCTACGACAGCGCTCTTCGGTGCCGGTCCTAATGCTCACCTCGCGTGGCGACGAGACCGACCGGATCGTCGGGTTGGAGGTCGGCGCCGACGACTATATCCCCAAGACCTTCTCGACGCGGGAACTCTTGGCGCGCCTTCGGGCCGTCACCCGCCGGTCGTTTCAGACCGCCAAAGAGGTTCTCCCCCCGCCCGAGATGCCGCTGCTGGTCGGTCCACTGCGCATCGATCCCGCCTCGCGCACCGCCACCCTGCGGAACGATCCGTTGGAATTGACCGCCCTTGAATTCGATCTCCTGCTGACGCTCGCCCGCTCGGCGGGTCGTGTTCTGTCGCGGGATCAATTGTTGGAAAGTGTCGCGGGGCGCGAATACGAGGTCTATGACCGTTCCATCGATGTCCATATCTCGAAACTGCGCCGCAAACTGGGCGACGATCCCAAGGAACCCTGTTTCATCAAAACGGTACGCTCGGCGGGGTATGTGCTGCTCGAACCGACGGAGGAACCGTCGTGAGAGTGCGTTATCCCTTACTTGTCAGAACGACCCTCTGGTTTCTCGCCAGTCTGTTGGTCATCTTGGCGATACTGTTCTTCCTGCTCCGCTCTCTGGCCGGACCGGAGTCTTCTTCTCCACTGGGCATGGTCGCCGGTGGACAAATGCGGCCGGTCGTCTTCGCACTGATGGACGAACTGGAACAACGCCCCTTCTCTTCATGGAACGGGGTGTTGGCGCGCTACAATCAGACCTATCGGGTCACTTTTCTGGTGTTCGACATCGCGGGAACTCAGCTCGCCGGAGCACCGGCCACGCTACCCGATACCGTCCGCGACCATATACATCAGGTCGCGAAGAAATTCCCCCCCTCATCCCCGTTAGAGAACGGACGCTCCGACTGGGGTGGTCCCCCGTGCGCTTCTCTCGATCCCGCGCACCCGCACGACCGCTTCAGACCGCCGCCGCCCGACGACGATCCGGGAGATCGCGGCCCGCACCGGCCGCCACCGCCCCACGGTGGTCCGGGAGGTCACGGCCCGCGCAAACCGCCGCCGTTGCTCGACCTGTTCACTCGCGCCGGAGAGCCGCCCCGCTATTGGGTCGGTCTGATACAGCCATTCATTTGCGCGACCGATCAAGAACGCGCGATACCGGGAATACTCTTGGCGGTGTCGGACAATATTACCGGTCACGGTCTCTTTTTCGATCCAACCCCGTGGCTCCTCGCCCTGTCGTCCATCGTACTTTTTTCGGTTATCTTCTGGCTTCCCTTCGTCCGCAACATCACGCGGCCTTTGCGCGATATGTCGCACGCCGCGGCGCAGATCGCCACCGGCCGCTTCGACATCAAACTCGACGAGCGACGGCGCGACGAGATCGGCACGCTGGCCCGTGCCATCAACGACATGGCGGGCCATCTGGATCATCTCATCACCGGGCAGAAACGGTTCCTCGGCGATGTGGCGCATGAACTGGCCACCCCCATCGCCCATATCCAGATATCGCTGGGGATACTGGAACACGAAACGCGGCTGGAGGATATGCCGCGCCTGCAATACCTGCGCGACGAGGTCCAGCAGTTGGCCGAACTGGTCCATGAACTGCTTTCCTTCTCGCGCGCCGAGAACAACCGGAACAAGATATCGCTCCAGTCGGTCGCGCTCATCGCCCTTATCCGGCGCGCGGTGACCCGCGAGAACAAGAACGGCTATCCCGTCACGGTCAATGTCGATCCGGCGCTGCAGGTCTTCGCCAATCCCGAACTGCTGACGCGCGCATTCACCAATATCCTGCGCAACGCCTTTCGCTATGCCGCACAGTCGGGTCCCATCGAGGTGCACGGCCGAAAAGAAGAGGGACAGATACGCATCGAGTTCCGCGACTCGGGCCCCGGCGTGCCGCCCGAGACGCTGGGCCGCCTGTTCGAGCCCTTCTACCGGGTCGATCCGGCGCGGACCCGCGAAAGCGGCGGTACGGGGCTGGGCCTCGCCATCGTCAAGACCTGCATCGCCGCCTGCAACGGATCGGTCCGGGCCGACAACCGCACCCCGCACGGTCTTATGATCACCATAACGCTTCCGGCGGCCACGCCGGTACCGTTTTCTGGAAATGGCACCGATCCCGAGTAAGATGATCCCGCCTCGGCGCCGGTGAAACAACTGTTCGGCGGTATGGTTTTGTTCGACAACGCGACAACGATCCGGTTGACAACGATGTTCGCCCTTGCCGTGTTGTTCTGCCTCTCGTGTTCCAACACCGTCCATTTTCCCCTCGCGCCGCCCGTTTCCTGCGCCTTCGACGAAACGATACCGTTCGACGATACGGTGTTCGACCAAAAGATCGATACCGTTCCCGGCAGGATCGTGGCCATTGGCGACATCCACGGCGATCTCGGTGCACTCACCGAGGTACTGACCAAGGCGGGGCTCACCGACGGAACGGGACACTGGAGTGGCGGCGACGCGACGCTCATCCAGACCGGCGACATCCTCGACCGGGGCGACGACGAGATCGCGATACTCGCCTTCCTCGAACGGCTGCGGGGCGAGGCGCGCGATGCCGGCGGTTGTATCTACACCCTCAACGGGAACCACGAAGAGTGGAATGTCGATAATTACTTCGGCTATGTCACCCCGGACGGATTCACCTCTTTCACCAACGCCGGGACTACCCGAGCGGCGGCCTTCGCACCGGGGGGACAGTGCGCCCGCTACCTTGCGCGGAACTACACGGCGCTCGATCTGGCGGGAAACATCTTCGTCCACGCCGGGGTGCTTCCCGCGCATGCACAGGAGGGACTCCCGGTTATCAACAAGAAATTCAGCGCGTGGATGCGCGGCGCCAAGGGGGCGACTCCCCTCACCACCGTCGAGAAGACCATCCTCATGACCTATGAGTATTCGACCGCTCTCGACTGCGAACTGCTCCAGCAGACACTTGGGATACTCGGCGCCAAGCGAATGATCGTCGGGCATGTGGTACAGCCGCATATCAACGCCGCCTGCGGCGATACGCTCTACCGGATAGACACCGGCATGTCGCGTTATTACGGCGGCCCGCGCGAAGCGCTGGTCATCGAGGGCGATCAGGTGACGATGATCCGGTAGGGGCCGCGATCCATCGCGCCCGGTACCTTCCGCCTGATACATGTTAAATGATAAAGAACCGTTTTTCGACCGATCCACAATCCTTTATGGCAGGTCCGTAAGCCGCGTTATGGCACCGGTGGTGTAAGAATCACTCCCTTTTTCATCAAGGCTGTTCGGATATTTACTGCCGCCTCATGTCGGTCCGACGACGACGGGAACCTGATATCGATGTCGGTCGCGGTGGGTTCGCCGGCGCCGACCCAAACGACAAAGGTCTGTTCGCGAGGGATGGACCGTTCGATGAGCGTCCGGTCTTCGTCGGTCAATTCTATCGCGGTGACGATGAGGATATGTCCCGCTTCCAGTAGGATATTGGCCAACTCCGAAAGTCGTCGCAGATGTTCTTCGCGGGTTCCCGGCAAGCCCTTGATGTCGGCGTCCACTCCGTATAGCAGATTCGCGATGCCCATGAAGAAGGCAAGTCGCCCCTCGGCGAACAGCAATGCCTCCAGTTCCCGAGCAAGAGCCTTCTTGCCGGTATCCTTTGCCCCCGTGATGATCACCAGATGCGGCCGGTGACCGTGCCGTTCGGCGCGCAGGTCGCGGTCGATCCGACCGGAAGCCCAGTGATAATTGCGCGTCATGATCCGATGGTACGGATCGTGCGGTGTGCCGTCCAGCGATTCAAGAATTATGCCGCCGCCCCGGATATCGAAGTCATCCACGATGACGAATCGGGCTGTCGTCTCATAGCCATCGGCGGTATCGAAAGCGAGCGGATGAATGGTTCGTATTTCGCATTCGGCCGCTTCGTTGCGAGCCACCGCGTCGCCGTCGGACCGTTCGTCCAGCGTCGAGGCATCCATCGTCCGGATGATCCGTTCGATCCGCATGATACATTTGGTCGCCCCGAGTTTTATCAAGTAGTCCTTTCCGGGCGTCAACGGCTCCTTGCCCAACCAAAAGAGTTTTGCACGGAACCGATCGCTGACCTCCGGCGGCCGCTCGCCCGCCTTTGCCGCCAATTCGCCGCGGGTGATGTATATCTGTTCGGTCATCGTGAAGCCGGCTGCCTCGCCCGCCGTATATTGTTCAACGGCTGTAACGGGAAAGGTTTCAAGGCTCTCTACGACCGACCGTTTGTTCGAGGGGTAGAAAACGATCTCATCACGCGGCGCGATACGACCCGACAATACGGTACCCGCGACGATACGGCGCAAATCGTTGTCCCGCGAGAAGCGGTAGACATCCTGTACCGGCATACGGAATACTCCTTCGCAGGAGGACCCCCGTACCGTGAAACGGTCGAGCATCTCCAGGAGTGTCGGTCCGCCGTACCATGGCATCATCGCCGAACGGCGGGAGATGTTGTCGCCTTGCATGGCGCTTGCCGGGATGTAGCCGGTCGCCACGAGCCCCAGTTTTTCGAGAAAACGCGTGTAGTCCGAAACGATACCATCGTATATGACGGCATCCCAGCCGACGAGATCCATCTTGTTGATCACCACGGCGATCTGCCGGATGCCGAGGAACGATAGAAGATACCCGTGACGGCGGGAATTTTCCCGAACCCCTTCCTGCGCGTCGATCACGAGCACCGCCGCGTCGGCCTGCGCCGCGCCGGTTACCATGTTGCGCAGGAACTCGATATGGCCCGGAGTGTCGAGCAGTACATAACGGCGCTTCTTCGTGCTGAAGAAGATACGCGCCGCATCGATGGTGATCCCCTGCGCCCGTTCATCCTTCAAAGCATCGAGAAGGAAGGCGTATTCGAACGGCTTGGCGTTTCGTTCGCAGTAATCGCGTATCGCCTCCAATTTGCCGTCGGGCAGGGCATGGGTATCGGCCAGCAAGCGGCCGGTCACCGTACTCTTGCCATGGTCGACATGCCCTGTCACAACGAGCCGTAGAGGAGTGCTCTGCATCACATATATCCGTCTCTGCGTAGTGTTTCGAGTCCGCCGCCGTCCTCTTTGTCCTGCGCCCGACCGGAGCGTTCGGCGATGCGCGAGAATTTGCCGCTACGCAGTTCCTCCGCTATCTCGACGGGAGTCCGTGCCGTCGATTCGACGGGAGAGGTGCATGGGTAACAGCCGAGCGAACGATAGCGTTTTCCGCTCCCGTGATCGTAGTAGAGCGACACCGTCGGTATCTTCTCACGGTCGATGTATTCCCAGACATTCAGTTCGGTCCAATCGAGGAGCGGATGGATGCGGACATGGGTCCCCGGTTTGAACTCGGTCTTGAACTGATCCCAGAATTCGGGTGGCTGTTCGCCGATGTCCCAGCCGGAGGCGACACCGCGCGGCGAAAAATAGCGTTCCTTCGAGCGGGAACCCTCCTCGTCGGCTCGTATCCCGGCGATGACGCCGGTAAAGGAAAGGGAATTCGCCTCCGGTTCGTAACGATCCGTTCCGTGATTGAAGAGCATCCGGCCGCGACCCGCCAGCGTTGCGGTCAGAGCATCGGTCTTGAGTTTCCGGCAGCAGGCGATGCGATCAAGTGTTCCATCGGGATAGCTCTCCTTCATCTTCAGCGCCTCATCGTTCTTTCCCACGATCATAGTCAGACCCCATTCACGGGTCAGCCGGTCACGGTACTCGGCCATTTCGGGGATCTTGAAGGAGGTGTCTATGTGGACGAGCGGAAAGGGGACATGACCGAAAAAAGCCTTGCGCGTGAGCCATAGGAGCACCGTGCTGTCCTTGCCGATGGACCAGAGCATACAGAGTTGCTTGAAGTTGGCGTATGCCTCGCGGAGGATATGGATGCTCGTCTGTTCAAGCGTTTTCAGGTGACTCATGCGATAAGACCTCGTTCGGTCAGATACTGCGTGATCGTCGCGACTGAGGCCTCAAGCGACATCGCCGCGGTGTCGAGTGTCAGTTCAGGCTGTTCGGGCGGTTCGTAAGGATCGTCGATGCCGGTGAAGGAGGCGAGTTCCCCTCCCCGCGCCTTTTTGTAGAGTCCCTTGACATCGCGCGCCTCGCAGACCGCGAGCGGCGCCGAGACATGGACCTCAATGAATTCCCGACACTGAACACGCGCTCTTTGTCGCGCCTCCCGGTAGGGCGATATCAACGAAACGAGAACGATGATTCCATGCTTCTCAAGTAATGACGCGATGTAGGCGACCCGACCGATGTGGGCCGTCCGTTCATCTTTGGAAAAGCCGGTGGGGAACCGTTCACGCAATGTATCGCCATCGAGCTGTTCCACCGGAATACCACGTACGGTAAGTTGTTTCGCCAGTTTCCCGGCAATGGTCGTTTTGCCTGAACCGGATAGTCCGGTGAACCAGATAACGGTCATGTTGCCTCACCCTATCGAAAGAAAGATGGTCCTGACGCTGAGAAAGGTTATGAGCAGGCCGATAAGTATCATAAAAGTCTTTGTCGGTATCTTGGTACAAAAGAAGGCCGCCAGCGGCGCGGCGACCACCCCGCCTATGATGAGGCCGACGATGGCGGTCCAGTAGGTCAGGCCTATGGCGACGATGAAGACGACCGATTCGGCGAGCGTGACGAAGAACTCGGCAGTGTTGACCGAACCGACCGTCATCCGGGGGCTTGCGCCGCGCGCCACCAATGTCGAGGTGACGATCGGACCCCAGCCGCCGCCACCGATCGCGTCGAAGAAACCGCCGACGAGCCCGAGCGGGACGACCGTCTTTCCGATCTTCAGTTCCTGCGCTTTCCGGAACGCTTTGTAGAGAATGACCAACCCCATGAGGAGAAGATAACCCGCCATGAAGGGTTTTATCGTGTTGCCCGGAACCTCGGTCAGGATGTAGGCGCCGACCACGCCGCCGACGACGCCGGGGATGACGAGGCGCTTGAAAAGGGATATGTCCACATTGCCGAGCCGCAGGTGAGAGATTCCCGATGTCGCCGTGGTGAACAGTTCGGCCGTGTGAACCGTCGCGCTTGCCGCCGCCGGGGGGATCCCGGCGCTGAGCAGGAAGGTGGTGGAGCAGACGCCGTAGGCCATGCCGAGTGTTCCGTCCACCATCTGCGCGAAAAAGCCGATGAGAATGTAGGTCGTGATGTCGTCCATGTCATACCTCGAACTGTTGGTAGACGAACGCGAAGTCGCGCCGGATATCGGCCGCGGTGAAGCCGAACTCTTCCGGTGTATAACGGTGTTGAGAGGAGAAGCCAACCTGTTTGACCGCCTGTTCGCGAAGCACCATTTCGACTTCCGGGGTGACCGGCAGATCGAGAAATGTCGCGATCTTCATCATCGTTCCCTCGAAATCGGAGAAGAGGGACGGGTAGGCGATGACGAGCGTGTCGGGATTGTGTTTCGCCGCTTCGGCGCAGAAGCGGCGATAGTAGAGGAGCGAGGTATTATAGAGATTCCGGTAGTAACGCTGTTGCAGGGGGCGCGGCAGACGGTCGATGTCGTTGAGCTTCCGCTGAACGCCCCGTTCGAGAGAACACATCGAGACGAAGGCCTCGACCGGATCGCGGACGATGAGGAGGAATTTCGCCCCCGGCGTCCGGCGCCGCACCTGCTCGATGTTGAACAGCAGGCAGAACGATTTGCTGAACGAACGACGCCCGGAGCGGTAGACATTGTGCCGGTAGAGCGCCATCAGGTACCGCACGAACGATTCTTTCTCGACGGTGTCGGCGAGCGCCCGTTCAAACGAAACATTGTCGGGGTATTCGCGCCACGCGTAAAAATATATCCATGACAGAAGGCCGTCGAAGTAGCGCATCGACAAGGCGATGTCGTCGGTCTCGGGCTCGAAGAATCCGGTCTCGTGGATGTTCGGATCGTACACGCCGTTGAACGACATTTTTTTCATGAGCGGCAGGAAGGGCCTGACGAGAGCCCGCGCCGTTAGGGAGGGGAAGATCATTTCCCAGAGGTGCATTGAACGAAAGAGTGGAAAGATAGCGGTGAGATAGCGGTGCAGGAAGGTAGTGCCGCTCCGCAGGTGGCCGATCAGGAAGACCGGCTTTTCGAGCGGCGCGGAACGGCTGCCGGGGAAGAATATTCGGTCGAGCGCGGCGGTGGATACGATGAAGAGCGTCAGCACGATGCGGAAAAAGAGCAGTCCCAGATAGCGCAGGCGAAAGCCGAACTGGGCGATGAGCAGGTGGACGACGCGGAAGCTCTTAACCATTCATATCCCACTCATAGAGCGCGGCGCCCATATAATATCCGGCGCCGAAGGAGACGATCATCCCCTTGCGCCCCTGTTTGCCCGCCGGATCCTCGTTGAAGAAACTGTCTAGGACGAACAAACAACTCGGTGCGCTGAAGTTGCCGTAGCGGTGGAACAGTTCGGCGGCGCGAGACATCTGTTCTTCGGTCAGGCCCAATATGTCGGGGTCGCTAAATTTGTTAAGGATCGGCATCCCCCCCTGATGGAGCGCCCATTCGGCGATATCGGCGCTCTTCAGACCGTTGCGTTCCAGCATAGGAGCGATGAGCCGCCGAGTGATGGTCTGCGGCATCTCGTCCTTTAAATCCTCGGCGAGCACGAGGAATCCGCCCTCCATCCGCACCGAGTTGCCGGGAACGAAGTCGCAAGCGATGTCGATGATACGCATCATCGGCCGTTTGACTGTATGCCGTAGCATCTCGGGAATGAGGAGCATCCCGACCGCGCCGTCGGAAAAGAGGAGACTCGTCCGCAGGTGATCTTTGAAATCGGGCCGAGCTATGTCGTGGACCGGATGAACGATCCACGAACACTGGTCGAAAGTGCAGACCACCGCTGCTTTTTGTGAAGAACGGCAGTAACGGACGGCGCTTTCAAGCGAGAACAGGCCGCCGGCACACCCGTAAAAAGGGCGTTCCTCGGCCGGGAGGTCGAGCGTCAGAGGCATCCGTCCCGTCACCCGCGCCGCGACGCTCGGCAGCAGGTCGGGGTCGGACGATATATTGTAAGAAACACTTAAGAATCCGATATCGTTAGTCGGCACTGTCGCGGTGAGTTCGGCGACCATGCCGGTACACCACTCGACCGGATGATACTCCTTTTTGGCGATCGCCCGAACCGGATATTTCGCCGGATCGAGTACCGAGGGGCGGTGCTGGATGCCGATACCCTTCGCCGCCTTTTTCGCCAGCCGATTGATCCTTCCATCGGCTACTGTGGCGGGGTAGAGGATATCGATCGACTCATTGGGACCGTAGAGATGGGGGAGTCGTGTCGTGATCGCCGCCAGATATACAGCAGTATTCATCGGAATTTTCCTTCCTTATAAATAACACCCTATTGGACGGTCGAAAAGCTAAATTAGTTCCGCTCCCATGCCAATATCCGTATCAAATCAGCTAAAATCGGTTCTCGATAGGTCAACATGGCGATCCTTCAATGTTCCTTCCGGTTCATTTCCATAAGGACCTCCAGCGTGATGTCATAAGTATCTTTGATACACAAGAGATTCTCTTTCGCGAGCACTAGGTCGAAACCCTTCGTTTGCGCCATTTTCGTCGCGATACCCCGAACCTTCTCGATGAACAATGCCTGTGCCGCGTTGTCGATATCCTGTCGCTGTTTGTTGCTGAGTTGGTAAGCGTTTTGGTACTCTATATACTTCCGTTTGAAATTCTCTACGATGGCCGCCCGGAGCTCTTCTGAAGCCGCCGGGTCTTTTGCCGCATCCTGGATCGCGTTCAACTCAAATTCTTTCGCCTTGAGTTCCGCCTGCGATTCGCTGATGAACTTCTCCACCTTTATCCGTTCCGCGCCGATCTCTTTCGAGTTTTCCCATATCTTCCGCAGGTCGACATAGGCCACCCGAAAGGCGCAAGCGGGAAGAAGTGCAACAAAAACAAGTAACAAAAAAATCCGTTTCATCCGTTTCACTCCATATCAATAGGCGGACCAACCCATAACCAATAAGAAGACGAAGAAAGTTGAGAATTCATAAAAAAACAATTGTTAAGAAAATGTAAAATATTGCCTTCCTCCCGACTTCCCTTCGCATAGGATGCTTTATACTAGACTCTTTTACAGGTCCGGTTCCCCACTCCGCTCTTTCTGTGGTCGCTCTGGGGATTTCGGGATAGAGGCCTCGGTGGGTTTTATCAACCGTACCAAGATGGGGAGCTGAAACTACCCTGAAAATGGGGAGGTCAAAAATAAGACTTCTCTTGAGATTATGGAAGATTAACAAAACCCCCGTTTAACATCTTGTCCTTTTGTGCAGTTGGGTCCACATTGCCCTATGGTTTCGTGATCGATTTGGCAAATACTCTGCGGTGGACCGTGGTCGGGGCGAGATCGAAATGGATTAACGAGCCCCAGCCGCGTTGGTTCCCTTTTCTTCGCACCTTGTTCACCTCACGGATCAGGCAACCAAACGGGAGATATAAATGTCGACACTTCACTCAAAAGGATCAGTACGTTAGTCATGGTTTACGGATTATCCGATAGAGGATGATCTTTTATTTGAATATCGATTTTACCTTCCTGTTCAGTCCCTCGTCAGGTAGGGTAGATACGGAAAATGGAAGGAGTCTGACGGTGCGGATATTTACCTCGATAGCGACGACGATAACGGCCATCCTGCTCATCGTCCCGACGGTCCTTTGCGCCGAAGAACCGCTTACTTTGGAACAGGCACTGACAACGGCGATACAACATCATCCCGCGATAACCGCCTCTCGCGAAACGGCCAACGCCGCCGGGTACGATGTCGGGACGGCGGCGGCGGGCTATTGGCCGCAGTTGTCGACCTCGATCGGGTATCGCCGGGGTACGGCGAACAGCCCGGCACCCGCGGGCACCTCGACGGGAAAAAAGGAGTCGTTCTCCTCGTACGATAATTTCTCGGCGGCGCTCAACCTTACGGTACCCATTTACGATTTCGGCAAGACGGGCGGTTCCCACGATGCCGCCAAGGCGCGCAAAGCGGCCGGCGACTACGATGTGCAGAGCGAGATCGACGATGTCTGCTATTCGGTGACCGGATCGTTCTTCGCGCTTCTCGCGGCGCGGGAGGCGGTCGTTTCAGCGCGGGAGACGAAAGCGGGGATGATAAAGCACTTGGAACTGGCCGAGACGCAGTTGAGCGCCGGACTGCGGCAGAAGATTGATGTGTCGCGCGCCCGTAGCGATCTCGCATCGGCCGACTTCGCGTTGCGACAGTCGGAAAGTTCCTTGACGCAGGCGCGCTTCGCCCTCGCCGTAGCGATGGGGATAGCGCCGGACGATTCGCTCGATGTCCGCGCCCCAGAATATCCGTTGACGGTTCCGGAAACGGCGCTGGCCGAAGCGATCAGGCGGGCATTGGAAAAACGCCCCGAATACCGGAGTCTGCGTCAGAAGATAGCGGCTGCCGACGAGTCGGTGCGGGTCGCCCGTTCGAACTACTATCCCTCCTTTGCGGCGAACGGTAATTTCGGCTATACCGGGTACGAAGTGCCGGAACTCGTTTACAACTGGAGCGTGGGACTTTCGCTCAACTGGGATCTTTTTTCGGGAATGGGGACCATGAACGCCGTTTCATCGGCGCTTGCCCAAAAGAGGGTGTTGGAGGCGCAGCTCAAGAGTCTCGAACTCTCGGTCGGGAACGAGGTCGAGAGTGCGATGGTCGGTCTGCGCGATGCCGCCGGGAAGATGGACCCGGCCGCGATTGCCGTCTCGGCGGCCCATGAGACATTGCTATTGGCCGAAGAGCGATATGGCGCCGGGTTGGGAAGTATCGTTGAAGTGGCCGATGCCCAATCGGCCTATACCAAGGCGATGACGCAGAAGATACAGGCCGCGTTCGATCTGGAGGTGGCCCGCGCCAAATATCTCCGGGCCATCGGTTCGATCACCGATATCGTACATAACGGGAAATAGAGTATGGATATGCAGAAAAAAAGCACATTGCGGAAATTCATCGAAAAGAGCGTGGTGGCGGGAATCATCGTCATGGTGGCGGCGGGCGGTTATTTCTTCTTCCTGCGGAACGGAGCGGAGACACCGGCTAAATATGAGACGGCGGCGGTGAAGCGCGGCGACATTACCGCGAAGATCACGGCAACCGGGACCCTCTCGGCGCTCGTCACGGTGAATGTCGGCAGTCAGGTATCGGGACGACTGGAAAAGATATCGGCCGACTACAACAGCGTCGTGAAAAAGGGACAGGTTCTCGCCCGTATCGATCCGCAGTTTTTCATCGCCGCCGTCGAACAATCTGAGGCGAACCTTATCGCCGCCGAAAGCGGTCTGGAAAAGGCGAAGATACAGGCGTCCGACGCGGAGCGCACTCTCCGGCGGACCGAACAGCTCGTGGAAAAAGAGCTGGTGTCGCAGGCCGATATCGATACGGTGCGGATGAATCGCGATCTGGCCGTGGTGCAGGTCCGGTCGGCCGAGGGAACGGTCGCACAGGTGAAAGCGGCGCTACGGCAGGCGCGGATCAACCTCGACTATACGACGATCCTGTCGCCCATCAACGGCATCGTGATATCGCGAAGCGTCGATGTCGGGCAGACGGTCGCCGCTTCCTTTCAGGCGCCGACGCTCTTCACAATAGCCGAAGATCTGCGCCGGATGCAGGTCGATACGAATGTCTCGGAATCCGATGTCGGCAAACTCGCGGCTGGTTTGCGCGCCGAATTCACCGTCGATGCCTACCCCGGCGAGCGGTTCACGGGAACGGTGCGGCAGGTGCGCAACGCCGCCCAGACGGTGTCGAATGTCGTGACCTACGATGCGGTGATCGATGTCGGGAATCCGGAGCTCAAACTCAAACCGGGGATGACGGCGAGTGTCGAATTCATCTATGCGGAACGCGCCGGGGCGCTGACGATCCCCAACGCGGCGCTGCGGTTCCGTCCCGCGGGGGAACAGTCGCCGAAACGGACCGGAAAAACGCGCGAACTGTGGGTGCTGCGAGAAGGATGTCCGGTCGTGGTCGCGGTCACCGTCGGCATATCGGACGGAAGCGTGACCGAGATATCGGCGGACGATATTCATGAGGACGACGCGGTTATTACCGGCGTGGCCACTACGGGAAAAGGAGCGGCCAAGGAGAAGGGCGGTAAACTGATCTTCGGAGGACCGCCACCGCGATGAGCGATACGATGCTCGTACAATTGTCCGATATAACGAAGACCTATCGAATGGGCGATGTGGCGGTTCACGCCCTGAACGGGGTGTCGTTGACCGTCGCGGCGGGTGAGTTCGTTGCTATCATGGGGGCATCGGGATCGGGGAAATCGACGCTGATGAACATCGTCGGTTGCCTTGACCGACCGACCGCCGGCAGCTATGCACTCGACGGTCGCATCGTTTCCGCTCTGTCGGCCGACGAGCTTGCCGGGATACGCAACCGGACGCTGGGCTTCGTCTTTCAGAGTTTCAATCTGCTGCCGCGCACCAGCGCGCTGGAGAATGTCGAATTGCCGCTTCTGTACGCCAATGTGCCGGGGGATGAACGGCGACGGCGGGCCGCCGAAGCATTGGAATGGGTCGGCCTCGCCGACCGGATGTTCCATCATCCCAACCAGATGTCGGGTGGACAGCAACAGCGGGTGGCGATAGCCCGCGCACTGGTCGGTCGTCCGCTACTGCTGCTCGCCGACGAACCAACAGGGAACCTCGATTCCCATTCGAGTGTCGAGATAATGAGGCTTTTCCAAGAAATGGGACGTTCGGGGATAACGATCGTGCTGGTGACGCATGAGCCCGATATCGCCGAATACAGTTCTCGCGTCCTGTTTATGCGCGACGGTGCGGTCATTTCCGATAAACGGCAGACGGCGAAGGTCGCGGGAGCGGCGGCATGAGCATCCTCCAGACCTTTCCCATAGCCGTTCGGACCATCCGGCGCAATGCGATGCGCTCGTTCCTCACCGCGCTCGGCATCATCATCGGGGTCGCGGCGGTCATCGCGCTGGTGGCGATCGGTGAGGGGGCGCAGTCGATGATCGAGGAATCGTTCAAGTCGATGGGATCGAATATGTTGGTGGTCCTGCCGGGCTCGTCGCGCGCGGGAGGTGCGCGGGGCGGTTTCGGTTCGATGCCGACCGTTACTTGGGACGATCTGCGGGCCATTCGCACCGAGGCGTCAGCCGTCAAGTATGCCTCTGTCGAAATGCGGACCTCGGCGCAGATGGTCAACGAAGAGCTTAACTGGACCACCTCCGTCACGGGGGTCTCTCCCGAATTCTTTTTGATCCGCAATTGGATTTTGTCGAAGGGAGAACTTTTCACACAGGCCGATGTCGATACCGCGCGCAAGGTGGCGGTGGTCGGGCAGACGGTCGTCGATAAGATGTTCGGCGAGAATGCCGATCCGGTCGGTCAGATGGTTCGTATCAAGAACATTCCGTTCCTCGTGATCGGCGTGCTCGAAAAGAAGGGGCAGTCGGCGATGGGACAGGACGCCGACGACACCGCCGTGATGCCCTACACGACCTTCCAGACGAAAATACTGAGCGGCGGGCTGCAACAGTTCATCAACGGCGCGGTTCTGTTGAGCGCCGTTTCGGAAGACGACATCGAACGCGCCGAGGCACAGGTGACCGAACTTCTGCGCGATCGCCATCACATCCCGGAAGGGAAAGACGACGATTTCTCGGTCCGCAATCTGACCGAACTGGCCAACGCCATGCAGTCGGGAACCCAGACGCTGACGCTGCTTTTGGCGAGCATCGCGGCGGTGTCGCTGTTGGTCGGCGGTATCGGCATCATGAACATCATGCTGGTCAGCGTCACCGAGCGGACACGGGAGATCGGCCTGCGGATGGCGGTCGGGGCGCGGCCCCGCAATATCCTTGCGCAGTTTCTCGTTGAAGCGCTGACCCTTTCGATCGCGGGAGGCTTGATCGGGACGATTCTCGGGTTGTTCGCCGCGCAGCGGCTGGCCGCCTCGTTCGATTGGCCGTTCCGCATCAATCCCGGCATCATGCTGCTGGCGGTCGGGTTCAGCGCGCTGGTGGGCGTCGTGTTCGGCATCTATCCGGCGCGCAAGGCGTCGCGGCTCGACCCCATTGAGGCGCTACGGTACGAATAAAACGAACATCTTTTATGCATCGCTAAGCGTAATTGAGACACCTAAGACGCCAACTGCATAAAAGAACAAAATGTCATTCAGGATTTTTCCTAACCTTTCATAATCGCAAGAGAGGTCCGTTTTGAACCTCCCCAAAAAAACAGGGTAGTTTCAGCTCCAGCCCGAGCAGGATCAAGGCAGAGGTTTCGGGTTGAGAGACCGGAGTGGTAGAAAGCGTCATTTTCGACTCAAGTTTACATAAAGAACCTTTATGCAACAAGCGGAATAAGAAAGATTGTCTTGTTTCTTGGTTGCGCTTAGATTCTCTGTTTTTTGAATTTGATCCCGTATTTTCTCATCCGTGATCTGAGGGTGCTTGGATTTATCGAAAGAATCTTTGCTGCACCGTTCGGACCATGGATACGACCGTTGGTCTGCGAGAGAGCCTTTCTGATATGCTCCACCATAATGTCGTCGAGACTTGAAGCGGCCATATTCTCTTCCGTGGTGACCGGGAACGGCGCAGATGGTTTCTCGCCGGTTATGTACAATTGATCAAACCGTAAAACCCGATCGTTTTTCGATAGAATAAGTTCCCTTTCTATCAAATTCTCCAGTTCGCGGACATTGCCGGGCCAATCCCATGAGGTTAATCGAGACAAAACACCCGGTATCGGTTGGGGTGTGGGGAATATCTTTAGTTCGATGGCTTTTTTTTCTATGAGAAAGCGAACAAGTTGCGGAAGATCTTCTTTTCTTTGTCTCAGAGGAGGAATGTGTATAGGAAAAACATTGAGTCTGAACCAGAGATCCTCACGGAATTTCTTTTCCTTTATCATCTGTGTCATATCACGGTTGGTCGCCGCAATGATGCGTGCGTCGGAGCGGATCATTTCGGTTCCGCCGACCCGTTCGAACTCCTTGTGTTGAAGTACTCGGAGCAGTTTAACCTGTGCCGAAGGGGTCAATTCGGCCACCTCGTCGAGAAACAGGGTGCCGCCGTTCGCTCGTTCGAAACGGCCCCGTTTCTGAAAAATGGCTCCCGTGAAAGCGCCCTTTTCGTGCCCGAACAACTCGCTGTCGACCAACCCGTCCGGAATGGCGCCGCAGTTTACTTTGATGAACGGGCCGTTGCGGCGAGATGATCGCTCGTGAACGATGTTGGCTATTAATTCTTTTCCCGTTCCTGTTTCGCCCAATAACAGAACCGGGCTGTCGGTCGGGCTTACCAAATCGACCATCTTGAATATATTACGCAGCCCCGTATTTGCTCCAACAATACCCGTGGTACTCACTGAACGCGACAATTCCCTCTGAAGAAACTGTTTGTCGTCCTCGAGAAGCGCCTTGAGCCGGGTCACCTCGTGGTAGGTTAGGGCGTTCGCGACCGCAATCGCGAACGGTTCGTTGAGCGACAGGATAAGATCGGCCTGTTCGTTCGTATAACGATGTTCCCCGTCGGCAAGAAGGACGAGAAATGCAACATTTTTCCCATCTATGGTAAGCGCCAGTAACATTTTTGAAGGACGAAGCATGTATTCGTGCGCAAAAGAATTCTCTATTTCGTCTAAAGAGTTTATCTCCATAAGTTGAATTGCTTCTTGTAGAGTATTCATTACAAGAACAAAAGACTCTTTTCTTTCGAGTAATGTTTTTGTGTAACTATTTAAAGCCGCGGGAGGAAGGGGAATGATTGCATTGCGCGAGATATCTGGCATGTTCCCTATCGATTGACCGCTCGGAGCAACGGCTATTCCTTGAGCCGTACCGGTCGAGAAATTAAGAACGGTAAGAACCATATTATCAATAGGCATGTACTGTCGAAGAAACGGCAGGGTGTTGTCCAGCGCCACTTCTATATCAAGTGTTCCCGTGATGAGCTTCGTTGCTTGCCTGAAGAATTCGCTGTTGTTCATGAGTCGCCTCTTTCGCTACATTGAACGAATATAGCGGAAATCGCTTCATGTAGCAACTTTTTTCGTTTCTAATCGTAATGTTTTTAGAGAAGAATTCATAACTATATGATATCACATGACCAAGTTAATGGCATGGCCTTTGCGATAGAAAAGTGCATGACCATGAACCGATGGTTTGAGGTCGATGCTTTTGTGAAAAACGAAAGCTTTCTTTGAGGAAAAACATGTTGAAGACATTCTCTTCTATTCCTTTAGGGGCGTTTCTACTGACCTTGCTACTTGTTTCTGATCTCGACGCGGTTGAAGAACTTTCTTTAAATGACTGTCTTGCGCTTGCGCAAAAAGAGAGCGAATCGATTAAATCCTCCAACTTATCGACAGACATGGCACAGTGCGATGTTGATACCGCTCTGCTGACCGCATTTCCCATCATTAATGTATCCGCGCAGGTACTTAAACTCGATTTTAAAGATATCACCCCCTTGGAATTTATGGGGACGATCATTCCTATGGAAATGCCGGAATATGCCAATCAGGTATCGGTTACATTCGCGCAACCGATATCACAGATTTATGGTATTCACAAAGCCTACGGAATCAGAAAACAGTTGGTCGAAATAGAAACACTGAAGGCCGAGATGGCAAAGAATCGTGTGTCGGTCCGGGTAGTCGATTATTTTTACAGTTATCAAACGCTATCGCAATTAGAGCATCTTTTCGAAGAAGTTTCCCAGCAACTTGATATTTATATGAAGCAGGCCGACTCCTTCATTGAGAATGGGATGGCCGAAAAAAATGCTCGTTACCGCATTGAGGTGGAGCAGGCGAGGAATGCCAAAAACATCGAACAGGCGAAAAGCAATCGCGCGATCATCAAAAAGGCATTGGCGCTGTTGATGAATCGCGATGAGACCGATTTCGAATTGCCCCCCCCGTAACGAAGAGGAGGAGATCGTAAGTCTCCTCCCTTCTCTTTCCTCCCTGCTGAATATTCAGCAGAAACGGAGACCCGAGATACGGATATTCTCTCATGCTGAAACGGCTGCCGAAAAAGCGAGACAAATGGCTTGGCAGCCGTTCATCCCTTCTCTTTCGTTCATCGCCGGTTATACGAGAAAATTCGACCCGCCGATGATGAATGCCGGAGACAATTTCTCCTTCGGAGCGGTGCTGTCGTGGGATGTCGGAATCGATTGGTGGAAGAACAATCGGAACCTCGATAAAGCGACGGCCGCGGGACAGAAAACAGTATTGGAAAACATCGAAGCGCGCAAACAGATGGAACTCCAAGTGTCTCAAATGTATGCCACACTGCAAGTCAAGGAAAAAGAGATACTGTTGGCACGGTCGGAGATAAAGTCGGCCGAAGAATCTTTGCGCACAGAGGAAAGCAAATATCAGCAAAGTATGGCCACTCAGACCGACCTGCTCAATGCCTCTCTCTCGTTGAAAATGGCCAGAATGGGATTTATCTCGGCTCAAATGGAATATCTGAAAATCCTAGAACTGTTAGCCGCAACCATCGGTGTCAAGAAAGAAGAGCTTATCAATTAAATCATCTTGAGTAATAGGAGGAGCGCATGTCCCGTAAGAATCTTGCTTTGTTATTCTTATTGTTGTTCACGGCCGGAGCGTTGACATTATCGTGTAGCGAATCGACGGCGCAGAATTTATCCGTTGAACCGGTCCAGAAAAACATTGCGAAAGAGGTACTTTTGATTGTTCCTCAAAAACAAAACCTTTCAACAACCATTAAGGAGGGAGTAACGCTCGCGCCGGAAGAATCTGGTGCCGTAACCAGCGATGTCAGCGCTACGATACAAGCATGGCTCGTGGAAGAACATCAATATGTTCAAAAAGGACAGGCCGTTGCGCGGCTCGACGACACCGATTATCAATTGATGCTGGAACAAGGCAAGGGGCAACTTGCGGCGCTCGAGGCGCAGTATTATTCAGTCGAGCAGGATGTCGCGCGGTTTAAAATGTTGCTCGACACACAAGCACTTCCCAAACAGAAGTATGACAATGCTGAAGCGGGGCGATTGGCGCTTCAGCGGCAGATAGATGCGGCAAAGAAAGGAATTGAACTTGCTCAACGCCGTGTCGAAAAAACAATCGTTCGCGCCCCATATGCGGGTATTATCACGAGGAGGACCGCCCCGACCGGTTATCACATCGTCATTGCAATGCCGGGCAGCGGCGATATCGCCCAGATTGAAAAAACCGACCGACTTAAAGCGGTCATCAATCTTTCAGAGCCGTTTTTTGGAGAGGTCGAAAAGGGAATGTCGGTCGAGTTTTTTATTCCTTCACTCAATAAAACGGTTTCCGCGAAGATCCATTCGAAGAACGACAGCATCAATACCATGAAAAAATTTGCGGTGGTCTGCTATATCAATAACGCGAATCACTTGCTTCCAGCTGGGATTTTCGCTTATGCCTCCATTTCACCGAAGTCGCGAACCAGAACGATTGTACCCGCCATGTCGATCAAGAGACTGGAACAGAATGCCGGGGAGGTGTACTCCGTGGATGCCCAAGGAATGATCGCCGCACATAAGGTATATGTCGGATCACCCTATGAAACGGGGATCGAGATCGCCGGCGATATACCGGAAGCGATCATCGCTGATGCCGGTAGTGTGGTCGCCGGCGAACAGGTGCAGACCGTCACGATTCAATAACGAACGCCTTTTCTGAAGGAGTACCGTATGTTCTTGTCAGAATTCTCCATAAAGAATCCGGTCCTTGTCATTGTCTTGATGATCGCGTTGGTCTTGTTCGGCGTGATGGGCGTCAAGAAAATGGGCATCGAACTCTTTCCCAACAACGACCTGCCGATCATGACCGTAGTCGCTATCTATCCGGGAGCCGACGCACAGACCGTCGAGAACGATGTGGTCAAAATGTTGGAGGATTCGGTCTCGACCCTTTCCTTCATCAAGCATTTGGAATCGTTCTCCTATGCGAATGTGGGGCAACTCATTGTCACCTGCAAGGATGGCACCGATATCGATGTGGCATCGCAGGATATTCGCGATAAGCTCAGCCGGATCCAGATGTCCCTTCCCAATGAGGTGGAACCGCCGACCGTCGAGAAACTCGATCTTCAGGCGATCCCGGTGATCTCGCTCGCGATGAGGGTCCCGTCAGGCACATCGCCGGCGGCGGCGGCGAAGGTCGCCGAAACGATGATCAAGGATAAACTCCAGAATATTGAAGGTGTCGGTACCGTGAATATGTACGGTAGCCGCGAAAAAGAGATCAAGGTACTGCTCAATCCGTTGACCGTCAATGAATATAAGATGCCGATGCTTTCCTTCGTACAGTTGTTGAAGTCGAGCTTCATCGAGATCCCCGCCGGGAATCTCAAGATGAATAATTCCTCCGAAGATATAATGCTGAAAGTGAAGGGGCGATTAGCGTCGATCGATGCGATCAGAAAGAGCGCACTGATCAATCTCGGTCCCAACAAACTCCGAGTGGAAGATGTCGCCACGGTCGAAGATGCTCTTGAAGAAGAAGAGTCGGCGGCGCAAGTAGGGCTGAACCCCGTTATCGCCTTGCAGGTGCAGAAACAGGGCGGCGCCAATGTCGTCAAGATGGCACATGAGGTCAAGCGGGCGGTAGCCGATATCGTGCCGCGGTTGCCGAAAGGCTATGCGTTGGATATCGTGTCGGATAATTCTCCCTTCATCGAACGGACCATCAGTAGTTCGATGGAGGAACTTTTCTTCGGCGCGGTGCTCGCCGCACTTATCGTTTTTCTTTTCCTGCGCAATGTCCGGGCGAGTTTTATCGTCGCCCTGTCCCTGCCCGTTTCCATTCTGGGGACCTTTTTCGTCATCAACGCCATGGGCTATACGCTCAACCTCGTCACGGCGCTGGCCTTCTCGCTCGCCATCGGCCTGATGGTCGACGATGTGATCGTCATCATCGAGAACATCTTCCGCCATCTGGAGATGGGCAAAACGCGCCTGCGGGCATCGCTGGACGCGACCAAGGAACTGGGGTTCGCCGTCATCTCCGTTTCGCTGACGGTCATTGCCGTGTTCCTCCCCTTCATCTACATGAAAGGTATCGTGGGGAAAATGATCCTCCCCTTCGGCGTGACGGTCTGCGTGGCGGTCATACTTTCTCTTTTCATGAGCCTGACTCTCGTGCCTCTTTTTTCTTCCCGGATGCTGAAAGAAGAGTCGAAGAATTTCTTTATATACCGGTGGATCGAGAAGGGCCTTCGATCCATCGAGAACAAGTATGCGGTGATGATCGGCTTTGTTCTGCGCCATAAATTGCCTGTCTTTCTGCTGGCTCTTCTTATCGCCTGCGGCGGTTTCGCCTTGGCCCCGTACTTAAAACAGAACCTCTTAGACGAGACCGATAAGGGGGAATTCGACATTCATGTCGTTTTGCCCGGTGAGGCTTCACTTGAACAAGGGAGACGGCTTGCCGAGGAGATCGTGCGAAAGATGGAGCCGTTCGACTGGAAGACTCTGACCTTTACCACCATCGGCGGCGGCACATCGAAAGAGAAGAACAAGCTGATTGTGAAGGTTCGGATGAAACCGTTGAAAGAGCGTACGGTGGGTGTCGCGCAGGCAATAGAAGAGACACGAACCATTCTGCAACCGCTGAAGGAAGCGTATCATGCCGATATTTCGGTGTTTGCTCCCGGCGATGCCGGATCCGCCATGTCGAATGCCGCATTACAATTCAGCGTCTCGGGTAACAACGAGGACCTGCTTCGGCGCGATACAACGCGATTGATTGATTACATGAAACAGGAAGGAAGCTTCACCGATATCACGACCTCGGACAAGGGGCTCAGAAAAGAACTCGATATCGAATTGGATCACGAACGCATGAGTGAACTGGGGGTCAATGCCGCCGAAACGGCGATCCTTTTCCGCTATCTCTTCAATGGAGAAAAGATTTCCGATTATAAAGAGGGCGGCGACATGTACGAGATCAAGACCTACCTCGATCCCGCTTACCGTAATCTCGACACCATACGCAACATTTCCCTGCGCGGCGCGAACAACCAGACGGTACGGCTCGGCGATATCGCCGAGGTGCGGTACGGTGTTTCCGCTGTGGTGGTTAACCGGCTCGACCGGGCCCGTATCGTCAAGGTGGAAGCTTCATTCGCCCATGGTGAGGATCTCGGCGGTCAGATCAAGAAGATAGAGGCTTTCGCGACACAGAACTTCGATAAGGGAAGTCGGATACTCCTTACCGGGAAAAGTGAGATAATAGGAGAGGTTGTACAGAGTTTTGTGGAAGCAATCCTAGTCGCGCTCATTCTTATATATATCGTATTGGCGTCGCGGTTCAATTCATTCGTGCATCCTTTAACGATCATGTCGGCGTTGCCGTTCGCCGTGATCGGGGCCTTTGCCACCCTCTATTTCACGGGGATGTCTCTTTCCATGATGAGTTTCATCGGCATCATGTTGTTGATCGCCCTCGTGAACAAGAACGCCATCCTGCTGGTCGATTTCACTCTGCAGAGGATCGGTGAAGGGGTCGCGACAGCCGATGCGCTCATGCAGGCCGGGAAGGCTCGTCTAAGGCCGATCATCATGACCATGTTCGCGACGATCTTCGGTATGATACCGGTCGCCCTCGCCAGCGGTGAAGGCGCCGAAATAAAACACCCCATGGCATGGTCGGTCATGGGAGGAGTTATCTTTTCAACCTTGATCACCCTTTTCTTGGTGCCTGTCATCTTTAGCTTCTTTGAACGGTTCGGGAAAAAAGAAAGCGTGCCGCTGCTTGAAGTGTCGGGAAAAGAGGCCGAATAACCATACTGGCTCATAGGGAGGAGCACATGAGTCAAGCACAACTTGAGAAGATCAAGACCTTCGTGATGGCCATTCTGAAAAACAACACGGTCAGAGACAGTGCAAAGATATTGAGTGTCTCGGAAAGCACTCTTTATAGTTTCATGAAAAATAATCGCCTGAAAAAAAGCAGACCCAAAAGACATCTGAAATACACCGAAGAGGAAGTGATCAATATTCTGAATAGATATTCCATCGCTGAAAGCGCCGATATTCTCAATGTGTCCAAGGATACCCTTTATAAATTCAGGAAAAAACACGAACTAAAGAAAATGCTGATGAAAGATCGATTGGACCTCATAAAAGACCAAGTTTTTGCTCTTCTTGCAGACCATTCTGTCGCCGAGAGTGCGCAGATGCTTGGTTGTTCGGTGAGAGCACTTTATCAATTCCGGAAAAGACATCTTTAATCGGGGAACCGTTCATGGGATATCAGGGAATCGTGATCCTTCTTTTCCTTTTGCTTTTCCGCGAAGGCAACGCAACGGAACTTGTTTTGTCGAAATGCGACCCCGGCATCATGCGGCAGACGATAACCTTCGTTCATGTGAACGATCTTCATGCTCATTATCATTCGATGCCGGGAGAAAAAAGCAGGTATAGCCATATCGCGGGGTATTTTCGTTCTGTGCGCCGCGAAAACCCGTTTTCGATATTTACCAATGGCGGCGACGATTACGAAAAGGGAGCGGTAGCCGAACAATACTCGCGAGGACTCACGACCAGACTCATCACCGAACAGATGGGCTTCGATGTGCGGGTCATCGGCAACCATGACTTTGCATGGGGTGTCGACGAGGTTGTCGCTTACTCGAAGATACCCAAACAAATAGCCCTTTGTTCGAATATGAATTGGACGGGAACCCCTGCCACCGCATGGGGAGCCGTGAAATGGGCTACGATAACCGTCGGCTGCGTGAAGGTTGGATTTTTCGGCTTCACTTCTCAACCATGGAATGAAGCGAATCAGCCATATAATGGGGATTATTATCCCGAACTGAAGGCTCGCTATGATTTTATCGACCTTGCCCGCCGGATAACGGCACAACATAGAGAAGAAGTCGATATCTTGGTGATGCTTTCCCATGTTGGCAAGAAAGAGGACGAAGTGATCGCTCGGGCGGTCCCGGGAATAGACCTCATTCTTGGTGCCCACTCCCATACGCTGATCAGTTCCAAAAGAATCGTTAATGGAACGCTCATCGTCCAAAGCGGGGTGGGAAGTGAGTTCATCAGCCGGGTCGATGCGACGGTTGACCTCGCAACACGGAATATCGAGGAGAAAGAGACGCTTTTGCTGGAAACGGACTCCTTGCCGGCCGACGACGAGACAGATGAATTTATAGAAAAATTATTGGCGACACATGCTCCCGAATGGAATAAAACGATAGCACATACGGAAAAGTATGTCGATACCGAAACGATTGCCGGTATTGCGGCACGAGCGGCGACCGAAATGTTGGAGACTCACGCGGCGATCGTGGAGGTCGCAACCGTATGGAACGGATGGCAACCCGGAGCCATTACACCGCAAAGACTTTACGATACCTTCCCGGCCGAAAAACAAAAACCGGGCACTCTCGGATTCAATGGCATGACCATAGCTATCCTTTCCGGCACAGATCTGATAAAGATGCGAGATATGGTTAATCCCAAAGAGTGGAAACTTCATGTCGTGGTCAATGAAATAGACCCGGCCTCGCAATATAGGATCGCTTTTCAGAAACGAGGAGCCTTGCAGGCCTCTTTCTATTTTCCGGGACTGAAACTTGAGAACATCGTCGAGAAGAATGAATTGTGGGAACTACTGCTTCTTTGGGGAAAAGAACGGGAAAGCGAATGCCTTCATCTGGACAGCGATGCTCCTGCCGTCTTCTGCCGCGATCGATCGAAAAAAGTCACCGAAGGATGACCATGCGCACCTTTCTCAAAAGAATAATTGCCTTTCTGAGTCTCGATGCCGCGGCAGTTCCTTTTTTCTATGCACTCGCGGTGATCCACATCGCCTTGAAGATGCTGCTCGGATTAAAGATCGTGCTCGCCGACGGTATAGGTTTCTCTTCTCTTATCGCGCCTCCGCAATCGATACTTTTCGCCAGCGCCGATATCGTAGTGTGCTATCTCCTCGCCGTCCCGGTCAAATGGATGGACAGAAAGAGGAAACGCATTTATTTCATACTTGTTTTCGTTCTTTTGATCCCCTTCCTTTTCGCCAATTTCATCGTCCATCTCTACTTTCGTAGTTTCCTAACTTTTGGCTTTATCATGTGCAATGGGGCGACTATCGACGAATTATGGGAATATGTATTTGCAGCGGTTTCGATCTATCCCCTTTTGTTCCTCGCGGTTTGTATCGTTTCGATATCTCTATTTTTCAGGAAGAAACACCAATAATGGCGCAGCACAGAGTTTCCCTACCATTGTATCTTCCGACGATACTCTTTATTGTTGCTTTAGTACTGTGGCCGCTATTGGGGCAAACACTTCGTCACGAACAAAAAGGGTTTATTCTCTATAATCCTCTGATGATTTTTCTGAAAACATCCGTCGAAGGATTGCCGATATACAAAGATATTGAGCGAACCGATATCCCCGAAGAGGCGTTCTTTCCGCCACAAGACCCGATAGCGGAAAACTACCCGGACAGCACAAAAGACTCTTTGCCTCCCGAAGTGCGGTTGGATCATCCCAATATTCTGGTCGTTTTCATAGAATCTTTTGCCTATGAGTATTCTCCGTACGGCAGAATGGATCTGCCCATAGCC
This sequence comes from uncultured Spirochaetales bacterium, assembly GCA_964412895.1. GTDB lineage: Bacteria > UBP6 > UBA1177 > UBA1177 > JAKLFG01 > CALMRE01. The sequence goes on along the minus strand of CAYPQK010000006.1, from coordinate 21,806 downwards.
GACTTCTTCAACGAGCTACACGATGGCGGGGTGGTATTTCATAATTTCCGAACGGTGTTTCCTTCTTCCTCCCGTAGTTTTCTTGCCTTTTTATGCGCCGACTATCCCAACACCGGATTCTACACCATTACCAAGGTGGACCTCAATTTTCAGTGCCCTTCAATTCTCCAACAAGCCCGCAGGAAAGGATATCGTACCGGGTTTTTCCAAGCGAATCGCATGTACTTCGATAATTTCGATAAAGCGCGCATTATGGCCGATTTCGATGTCCGCGAGGATCTCACTACGCTGAAAAACAGATCGAAGATCGTTTCTCCCGCCATGCTTGCTGTGGAAGAAGAGATCGTCATAGATGCGCTTGAGAAATTCATCCGAGAACAGAAGGAGGCTCCTTTCTTTGGCGTGTATTATCCGTTCTGGACCCATGCTCCTTATGCGTTGCCATTCGACGATATCTCGTCATTGCCGCCATTCGAACGGTATAAGAAAAGCCTCGCCTATATCAATGATTCCATGAAACGATTGATGATTATGCTGAAGCGGAACGAAAAGTTCGACAACACAGTGATCGTGGTGACCGCCGATCATGGGGAAGGTTTCGGCGCTCATGGAAATTATCTACACCAAGGAGGCTTGTACGAAGAAGATGTGAAGTTGCCGTTGGTAATAAAAATACCCGGCGTGTCGGAAAGGTATGACACATCTCGTTCCGGTTCAATGATAGATCTTGCGCCGACGATCACCCGTATCGCAGAGCTTGATCGGCCAGCCGAATGGACAGGACAGGATCTGCTGGCTACGAACTACCGGCCGCGGCCGCATTTGATCTTTTCCCGCATGAAGTCGTTTCGTAACGGTCTCATGGATGGGCATTACAAATTCTTCTATGATTTGAACAAACCCGAAAAACTCATTCTCTTTGATGTAGCGGCCGATCCAGCGGAGAAACACAATATAGCCGAAGAACACGACGAGCTGGCGGAAGAATACCGCGTCATTTTGGAGCAGTGGCTCCCTTGGCATAATTCGAAACTCATGCGAATGCAAAACAGGCAGAAACAATGAAGTATTCAATTCTCAAACAGGTTCTTTTTTGTGCCTTTTCTCTGAGTTTCTTTTCTCTTTTCGGCAATGAACCGGTCGACCGTGATACTTTCATCAAGACCTTCATTGAAAAGGCAGACTTGGTTCGTTCCTTCGACGAACGGATAGTATCTGCCGAGGCCGATGTGTTTCGCGCAAAAGGTCAATATTTCCCGCAGATCAAACTCTCGTTCGGCATGGCTCCTTCTCCAAGGTATACCTATATGCCTCCCGATCCGCAAAGCACCGATGAAGACAAGTATAGGGGTTACTGGAAAAAGGACTATTTCATCGGTGACTGGGGTATTGCTTTGCAGGCTAAAGGAGAGATCGTCATCCCGATATACACCTTCGGTAAAATAGAAAACGCGCGGGATGCCGCGGAGAAGGGTGTCGAGGTTCGGAAGGCTGAAAGAGACATCTCGATCCTCGAATTGCGGAAAGAGGCCGCGTCGTTCTACTATGCGTATGTCATGGCGAATGACATGGACAACATCTTGGACCTTTCTCTCGAGAAGATATCCGATGCCGAAAACAAACTCGATCAGTGGCTTTACGAGGGGAAGGAGGGGGTATCCCAAAACGATCTCATCAAACTGCGTATAGAAAAGGAACGCTTGCTGTATAGCAAGGATCGGATCGCTTCAACGAAAAACACGCTCAATTCTCTTTTCGAGAAGATACTGGGACAAGGGTATGTCCTCAAGGATCAATTCATGTTCAAAACCGATTTTACCGCTTCGTTTGAAACACTGCGAACACAATTGATCGACCAAAGTGCGTACCGCCGGTTGCTTTCCAACGGCTTGGACGCCATGGAATCTCTCTACAAGTTTGAGATCAGTCAATTCTTTCCCAATCTCGGTGCGATAGGGGACTATCGTATCGATTACACCTCGAATGTTCATGACCGGCAATATCCCTTGCCCTCCAGCCCCTATAACGGACAAGGAGGAGAGGTAGGGATCGGTTTGGTTTTCAATCTCAACATCCTTGAGCAGGTTGCCAAGATGCGCAAGGCTCGGGCCGAGTGGAAGGCGCAGTCGTATAAGGCTTCTTTCGCCAAAGAAACGGCGTTGTTGGATCTGATCCGCAAATCGAACGAACTGAAAGCGCTTGACAGTCAGATCAAACATGTGGGGAATGCACATAAATTGTCCAAGGGATGGATGACCACCGAGTTCATGAATTACAAGGACGGTGTTTTTTCCATTCGCGATCTCGTCGATTCGGTCAAAACTTTCATCGAAAATGAGTATCAACTTATTTCCTCAATGTACGATTACAACATGAAAGTCGAAGAGATTATAGTTTTAACAGGCATCGAACGATGAATATGTTTCTCAGGTCGCTGACCCAAAGCACTATACTTCAAGGGGAGGTTCTTTCATGAAGTGGTTTTATCGTTGCACGAATTGTGGAAATTGGCTTTCCGTCAACTGGGAGGAGAAGGACAATTGCTATATTTGCCGACATTGCAGTTTTCAACACATCCCTCCACTGCCGCACGAGCAACATGACGCCTTTGTAGATGATCGGACGCCGCCGGAGGAAATGGAAACCGATGTTTATCGACTGAAAGATAGGCTATGCACGGTGCCCGGTTGTCTGAAAAGAGCCGATACGCTGGACCACCGTATTCCTTGGGAGATCAATAAAAGAGGAACCTCCATCGAAAATCTTTTCCCTATGTGTGCCACGCACAATGCTTTGAAGGGGGATAAAGACTATGGCGAGTGGTTACAAGAACGCACGCTTCGCCAGATCTGGAAATCTCGGACCAAGCTGACCAGATCAAAAAGTGAACAATAAAGACCAGCCATGGTAGGAACAAGGCAAAAAACAGTCAACGCGAACCACGCGATCCATAATTTCATCACTCGTCTTTACATGACGAGAAGTTCTCCCGAGAATCTTTATTTCAATCCTTGGGCATCGTTTGATCCGTGCTATGATGCTTCTCCCTCCGCGCCCGTCATGCGTTGTGAAAATCTATATCATTTCCTTCAGGAACGAAACTCTTTTGCGGAATTCGTTTTATTGGGGGAATCGTTGCGTTTCCAAGAAGGCAAATTTTCGGGCATTGCCATGATCTCTGAAAGTATTCTAGGGGGGGCTGCCGTTCCTAGGTTCCCGCGAAAGAACTATCACCCACGCACAAGCAAGGCGTCTTCACCACAATATAATGAAGTTACCAAACAATGTGGATTCAACGATAGAAGCGCTTCTGCAATCTGGAGCGGAATCATTTCCAATGAAATAAATCCCTTTTCCGTTGTTACTTGGCATTTATTCCCTTTTCATCCGCATCATTGGAAAGACACTCTGTCCAATCGTGTTCCCACATACAAGGAAATAGAACAACATTCCTTGCTCTTGATTGAATTTCTTAAACTTTTTCCAAAAGCTAAGCTCATATCCGTAGGACAAAGAGTTTTCGATCATCTTGGTGGGAATGTGCCATTACTTAGGCACCCGCTATCTACAGGTGCGATCCATGTCCGTGAAAGCATAAGGTCGTTCATCCTAGGGGAAGAGTAAAGTCCACATTTTTGGCCCACCTGTAAAAAGAACCGAGAAAAGCCATTTCCCGGGAAGAGAGCCCTCCTTTTTTCCTCAAGTTTCAAATTCTCAAGTTTACATAAAGCATCTTATCGGAAAGACCATAGGGGATGGTAACACAACGATTTTCTTAGCACATTTCCTGAGAGAATCCCCATGAAATTAAATTTTTCTCTTCCCTAACTCCGTTACCATCTGGTCGGCGATGAGATCGACCACGGCCTGCATGGCCGCGCCGAGCGCCTCGACCGCCGCCATCGCCTGATCGCCTTCTTTTTTCTCGACGATAGGACGGTCCACCGTCACGGTCTCCTCCCAGAGTACCAGATGCTCGTCGTGCAATTTCACGATGACCTTCGCACGCGCCAGATGCGTCGGGACGAGTAGCTCCTCGAAGGCCGTGAGCTGGACCTCAAGCGTCGGCGAAGCGCCGCCGACCACCTGCGTGAGCCCGCGCTCTTCGAACAATACTCGCGCAAGCCATCGTTTCAGGCACAGTTCCGGCGGTTCGGTCCAGCGCAGATCGCGGTAGTAGTTGATCTCATACGCGGAGTCGCGGTAGATCAGCCGCTCCTCAAGGTGTGTGGCGCCCGTAACATGGCCGAGCCGCAGTTCATCTCCGTTGGAGGGCGCCTCTGCGGCAGCGGGTCGTCCGGGCGCCGCCACCAGACTGAAGAATCGGACGGGATCCTGTTGGTTTTTTGAAAGAAGGGCGCAACCGGGGGCGGACAATGCGGTGATGACGAAAAGCGAAAATGTGCAGATCAGAAAAGCGGAGATGCTAGGCGTTCTCATCGTTTTTCCTCCGCCTTTCGGCCTTTGAGCAGCATGTCGGGATCCTGTTCGAGCGCCTCCATGAACTTGCGGACCGATCGGGCGGCTTCCTGTACCGCACTGCTTGTCTCCACGAGGTTCCCGCCCAACCCATTGGCATCCCGTAGTATGTCGCCGACCGAAAGACTTACCCGCTCGATATTGGCAAGCACACCACCGTCTTGGTTAAAGCGGGCGATGGTGCCATCCAGCCGTCTCACCGCCGTATTGACCCCGTTGAGCGTGGAGGCGACCCGTTCCGGGATCTTCTGCTCGCTCACTTCGCGGGCGATCGTATCTATCTCGGTCAGGATCGAGGATGTTTTGTCGGTTATCTCCGGCAGGCGTTTTATCAGGTAGGCAAGAGAGTCCTCAAGGTTCTTCATCATCGAAGGGGCCGCGGGGATATAATTCTTCGGGACCGGGAACGGCAGTTCCGGGGGCGGGTAGGCGGTGACATCGAAAAAATCGAGCTGGAGGAATTTCACTCCGGTCAGACCCGAGGAGGCGAGCTGTATACGCAGATCGGCGCTCATCTCGAGTTTCCGGAGAGCGATCTCCCGTGACGATCCTTTGGCGATGTCAAGGCCGAGCCGGGCCAGCTCGGCGACTCCCAGTTCGCTCTCCACCATGACATGGCGATGATCCGGCGCCACCTGTATCTTACCGACATAGCCGATGGTCACCCCGCGGAACTTGATGGGCGACCCCACTTCAAGTCCCTGCACCGATTCGTCGAAGTAGGAGACATAAAGCCCGACATCCTTTCGCATACTGCGGGCGCCGATAAAAGCCACCGTGGCCAGCACGAGCGCCAGTCCGGCAACGACGAACAGCCCGAGTTTCCAGTGGTTCTGTGGAGCGGCCATCACGCGTCTCCCTTGGTACGGTTAAAAAAATTGCGCACCCCGGGGATGTCGCTGCCGTCGCGCAGTTCGCGCGGGTCGCCGCGGGCTACGATGCTTTTGGTCGCGCGGTCCAGCACGATGCACCGTTTCGCTATCTTGAAGATGCTCGCCAGTTCGTGGGTCACCAGCACGACGGTCAGCCCGAGGCCGTCGTTAAGGGTGAGGATAAGTTCGTCGAGTTCCACCGCGCTCACCGGGTCGAGGCCGGAAGAGGGTTCGTCAAGGAAGATCAGCCCCGGTTCAAGCGTCATGGCGCGGGCGATCGCCACCCGTTTTTTCATGCCGCCGGAAAGTTCGGACGGCTGTTGGTACTCGCTCCCCTGAAGACCCACCATCCGCAGTTTGGCGCGTACGATGGCCGATACGGCGTCGGGCGGCAGACCGGTCCATTCAGTGAGCGCGAGCGCCATATTATCGCCGACCGTCATCGATCCGAACAGCGCGCCGGACTGGAACATGACGCCGTAGGCCGGCCGCCCCACTTCAAGGGTCGGCGCACCGACACCCTCGATCTCGACCGTTCCGGCCATCGGCTCGTCGAGTCCGGTCAGGTAGCGCAGGAGCGTCGATTTGCCGCAGCCGCTGGCGCCGAGTATCGCGAATATCTCGCCGCGTTCGACCTCAAACGACACCTTCTCAAGGAGGATCGTCTCCCCCCACCCCATCGTCAGATCTTTCACGGTGATAAGTGGCGTGCTCATAGGCCGAGCTCGTGGAACGCCAAGGTGAAGGCGGCGTCGATCAGTATCAGCGCGAAGAGCGACAGCACCACCGACGCGGTGGTCCGTTTTCCCACCCCCTCCGCGCCGCCGGTGGTCGCCAGCCCCTGCGAACAGGCGATGAGCCCGATGGCGAGTCCGAAGACCCCCGCTTTGATGAGTCCCTGCCCCACATCCCAGAGATCCAGCGATCGCTGGGTCTGATTTATATAACCTATGATCGTAAGGTCCAGATTTACGACGCCTACCAGAAGTCCGCCGAGTATGCCCATGAGGTCGCCCATCAGCGTGAGGAGCGGCAGAACCAAAAACAGCGCGAGTATCCGTGGAAAGACGAGGAACCGGAGCGATCCGATACCCATCGTGCGCAGGGCGTCTATCTCTTCCGACACCTTCATGGTGCCGAGTTCGGCGGCAAAAGCGGCCCCCGAACGGCCGCATACGATGATCGCCGTCATGAGCGGACCGAGCTCGCGCGTGATCGAAAGGCCGACCAGATTCGCCACCAAGATGTTGGCGCCGAACTGTTTAAGCTGGAACGCCGACTGGAAGGCCATCACGAACCCGATAAGAAAAGTGATCAGCAGGACTATCGGCACCGCGTCGGCGCCGCTGCGGGACATGATCGGCGCGATATCGTGCCAGTTCCCCGTCCGGGGCCGCCGCAGAACGCCGCCCACGGACAGCACCATACTGCCGACGAAGGCAAAGAACAGTTGCAACTCCCGGAGCGCTTCCACGGTCCAATTGCCCACCTGTCCGAAAAAGCCGACATGCACCCGTGGCGGCTGGGGGGTCGGGCTCGCGTCGCCTTCGTAGAGCGCGAGTATCTTGGCGGTGTCGCCGGTCTCGCCGACGAATTCGGAACGCACTCCGGCCGTCTGCAGGTCCCACTTGACCTGAACGAGTATGGCCATGGCGCCGCCGTCGATGGACTTCAGCCCCGACAGGTCGAATCGGACCGTTTCCTGCGTTGCGGCGGGTAGCTGAGAACGCAACTCGTCCCACAGGCCGCCGCCATCGGCAAAGGTGATCACCCCTTCAAGATGCACCACGATGGTGCCTTCGACGAGGTCGGCGATCTCGACAGTATAGGCGTGGTCGGTCGGGGGACCCTGCGGCGCATTCATGACAGTACACTTCCCGTTATGGCGTCTTGCATTCCTAGTTCTCTTCAGCGCATAGCTATTGCATTTTTGAGGCCGTCAATGAGGTGCAACAAGTTCAGGGGGTTGCAGCATAGGCAGTTTCGGAGAAGCGGGCCATTCAATCGAAATGAAGTACCCGTTCCTTCAATACGAGGTTTGTATGAGCGCCTTGTTCGGTAGATAAAAGGGAAACGGCCTGCCGCATCACGAAGCTCGTGCGGGCAGGCCGCCGGGGGGTGTTTTGAGGTGTCTATTCAGATCTTAAGAAACGCCAGCAGGTCGGCATTGAGTTGATCTTTGTGAGTGTCCGCGAGCCCGTGTGGTGCGCCCGAGTAGACCTTCAGGGTCGCGTTCTTGACCAGTTTCGATGAGATGAGGGCCGCGGCGCCGATCGGCACGATCTGGTCGTCGTCGCCGTGAATGATCAGCGTCGGTACATTAAACTCCTTGAGGTCTTCGGTGAAATCGGTTTCGGAGAACGCCTTGATGCAGTCCAGCGTATTCTTATGTCCGGCCTGCATTCCCTGAAGCCAGAAAGAGTCGATCATCCCTTGAGAGACCTTGGAACCGGGCCTGTTCGCACCGAAGAACGGGCCACCGGCGAGATCCTTGTAGAGCTGTGAGCGGTCGGCTATGGCGTCGAGGCGAAGTTTGTCGAACACCTCGATCGGCAAGCCGCCCGGATTGGCCGCCGTTTTCAGCATGAGCGGCGGTACGGCGGAGATCAGCGCCGCCTTTGCCACCCGTTTCGTGCCGTGACGGCCGATATAACGGGCGACCTCGCCGCCACCGGCGGAAAAGCCGATCAGAACGGCGCGCTTCAGGTCGAGCATGTCGATAAGTTCCGAGAGGTCGTCGGCATAGGCGTCCATGTTGTTGCCGTTCCACGGTTGACTCGATCGGCCATGGCCCCGACGGTCATGGGCGATACAGCGATAGCCGCTCCCGGCGAGGAACACCATCTGAGACTCCCAGCTATCGGCACTGAGCGGCCAGCCATGACTGAACACCACCGGCTGTCCGGTGCCCCAATCCTTGTAATAGATCCGTGTTCCGTCTTTCATCGTAATGGTGGTCATTTGGTCACCGCCATGAACCGCTTATTCACTTCATTCCAGTTGATGATGTTCCAGAACGCCTCGATGAATTTCGCGCGGTCATTCTTGTAGTCGATGTAGTAGGCATGCTCGAAGACATCGAGCACCATTAGAAGGGGAAACTTCGGGTAGACATTCGCGTTATGTTTCTCGATCTGCATGATGAGCGGCCGGCCGGTGTGTTTACAGTAGGTGAGAGCCGCCCACCCCGAGCCTTCGACCGTAGCGGCGGTTTTGGTGAATTCGCTTTTGAAACGGTCGAATCCGCCGAATTCTTTGCCGATCGTTTCGGCGATCGCGCCATTGGGTTTTCCGCTGCCTTTGTTCGCGGGCGCCAGATTGCCCCAGAACAGCGAATGCAAGACATGTCCGCCGATATTGAAGGAAAATTCCTTCAAGGTGGATCTCATATCCAGCTCGGCGTTCTCTTTGCGCGCTTTGTCGAGCTTCTGCAGTATCCCGTTACTTCCGGTCACATACGATTGATGATGTTTCTCATGGTGTATCCGCAATTGCTCTTCGGACATATAAGGCGCCAGAGCCTTGTAGTCGTACTCGAGCTTGGGTAATTCGTAAAATTTGCTTGTTTCCGACAGGGAATCATTCTTCTGTTCTATTTGCATGGTACACTCCTACGCTATGGTATGTTTCACTGCGATCTGCTTTTCCCTTGTTCTTGCGCGATCAAATTCTCGAGCCTCTTGTTGACCGTGCCCCAGTTCACGAGGTGAAAGAATGCGTCAATGAATTTGGCGCGATCGTTTTTATAATCTATCTGGTACGCGTGATCGAAAACATCGGCCACCAGCAGGATGGAATGCATCGGGCAGACCTTGGTGTTGTGTTTTTCGAGCTGTAGGATGGTTGGCCGTCCGGTTTTCCGGGAATAGGTCAGCGCCGCCCAACCCGGACCCTCGTTGCTGATCGCGGCTTTGGTGAATTCTTTTTTGAACCGCTCGACACTGCCGAATTCCTTGGTTAAAACGGCGGCCAGCTTCCCGTCGGGCTTGGTGCCGCTCTTCCCCTCCGGCGCGATATTGCTCCAGAACAGCGAGTGTAGTAGATGGCCGCCGATGTTGAAGGAAAGATTCTTCAATGTTGAAGGCAGATCCAGATCTACGGTTTTTTCTTTGCGCGCTTTCCCCAGTTTTTGCAGGATCTCATTAGCGCCGTTCACCTGCGCCTGATGGTGCTCTCCATAATGCGTCCGTACCTGTTGTTCGGACATATACGGCGCCAAGTCCTTATAGTCGTATTCGAGCACGGGTAGCTCGCACAACATGCTGATCTCTGACATGACGGTGATCTCCTTTATTATTCTCGCCTTTTCTTCGGAACGACCAATGACCCGGGAACGCGGCGCTTTGCGTTTTGTTCCCGGGTCCGGTTTGTCGGTTCGGGTTCGGGTCAGGAAAGGACCTTGTCGAGCTTCAACTTGATCGCTTCCTTGGTGTCGCCGAATTTCTCCTGAATGATGCCATAGAGCTTTTCCACGGAGCCTTCAGCTTTCTTGAAGTCATCGTCGGTGAGCTCGCCCCACGCCATCTTCGCTTTTCCCTTCATCTGCTCCCACTTGCCTTTCGCTTGATCCTGATTCATCTGATCCTCCTTTTAGCGGCACAGACCGCTCTTTTTAGTTAACAAAGCCGTAACACGACGGGTATGCTTCAAAGGTCATGCAAGCCCAGAAATCGACGCACCCTTTGTCGACACAGGTGCCGATCTGATCGTTGGCGGCGGCTTGGTGTTCATTACCGCAGTTGTCCTCGATCGAGTCGCGACAGGCGCTGACGCAGGCGTCGTTCTCGTCGCCGGTCGGGGTCTGGTCATCGCAACCGAATTTCTTGTCACAGTAGTCCCCACAGGCGATATGGGAATCAAAGTTGTCTATGGCCTCTTCAGTGCTTTCGCAACCAAAGTTCATCAGACCGATGGGGAACAGCAGCGCAAGCGAAGCGAAAAACGGAAGCTCAACCTTGGATGCAAGTCTCATTACATTTCTCCTTACTTAAAAATTTGTCATGTCGGTTTATCGACGCCGAGTATCTTGCGGATATGTTTCCCGCCGGGCCGGTCGTGTATCGCCGCCTTGAGTACCGTGAGGAGTTCGTCGGTTCCGGGTTTGGTCGCGGTCGCGTTGATCGCCTCGGTGAGCACCGAAAGGGCGTCGTCGCGTTCCGCCAGCTCGTTACGGCGTAGGCGATTTTTCCGGATGGCCCAGATGAGCGTTATGACCAGCCCCAGCGCGATGGCGGCAAGCCCGATCCCCAGCGTCCACAGAATGCGGCTGCCGGCGAGCGATGCGTTGCCCGCCGCGATGAGCAGTGCGCCGTCCTCTTTCGCTATGGTGCCGTCCGCGCGATCGCGGCGGGTGTCGTCGAGTGCATCCTGAAAGCCGAGTGTCGCCTGTTTGGCGATCTCATGGGCCGCCACGCCGAACGCCACGGTCCGATCCTCGGAACTTCCCATCTGGCCATCGACGGTCTCGAAGATAGTGGTGACAAGATCGGTCACGGTGGCCCGCATGGCCAGCCGCATCCGCATCTGTACCTTTTCATCAAGGATACGCGCGAACATCGTGTCGACCGCCGTGCCGGAAGCTTTTGCCGTAAGGCTGGTCAGGAACGCCTCGAGACGCGCCCGTCGGTTGGGTTCTTCCAAGGTGTCGAGCACGCCGTCCACAAAGCCGGCGCTGAGCCGGGCGCTCATGATCTTCACGCGCTCCTCGTCTATCGCCGCCACGATCTGGGTCTGTGTCGCGGGATCGGCGAATTCATCTACGGCGCTGGAGATAACGGAGGGAGTGACTTCTTCGGCGACGCTCCGGAGCATGCCGGCGCAGCCGATATTCAGCCCCGCAAGCAGTAGCGCCGTCAGAGGGCAAAGCCAAAAGCGTGTTATCCGCATCGTATGTTCCCGTCCGTCGCTGATCGTTCGGTTAGTGCGTGTGGTGCGGATGACTTCTTTTGAAGAGCAGCGTGGCGAGCATGAATCCGATACCGAATAAGGCAATGCCGCCTATCAGCGGATGTCGTTCGACCTCATGGGCGAAACCTTTGACGACCTTTCCGCCCCGTTCGCCCGCCTCTTCGATCCGGTTCTGAAAACCGGCCCATACACCGGGAGCTTCCCCATCGTCGGCGGGATCGCGCCGCTGCGGACGCTCGGCGATCTTCTTGAGGCCGGCGGCGAGTGCGGCGAGCTCTTTGTGTAACTTCGCGATGTCTGCAGTAAGCGCCTCAAAGGTGCTTTCGATCTTTTTCTCTTCCATTTTTTTCTCCTGTGCGGGCGCGCCGGTTAATCGCCGCCCGCCGTTAGTTTGTTTGGGCACGGGGGGACCGGATCTTCCGGTCCGAGCAGGAAGGCGACCCATCGGGTGCTTTCGCTGCTCTCAAAGGCGAACTTCAGGGTCATGGTGAGGGGAATGCACAGGACCGCGCCGACCGGCCCGAGCAGGCTTCCCCAGAACATCAACGAAAGAAAGACCACCAGCGTCGATAGTCCGAGCTTCCGTCCCATCAGCTTTGTTTCGATAACATTATCAAGTACGACATTGATGACCATGTATCCCGCGGTCGCAAGAAGGGCGCGCCATATCCCGAATTGGATAAAGGTGAGAAGAACGGCGGGGATGGCGGCGATGCTGGAGCCGAGGGTCGGCACATAGTTGAGAAGAAAGGCCAAAAAGCCCCAGAGGATGGGGAAGTCGACCTGAAGGATAGAGAGCCATATCGTTATCAAAATGCCGGTCGCCAGACTCATCAGTGTCTTGATGACCATGTAGCGTTTCATGTCGTTAGCAAAGGTGGTGAATCGGGGAAATACTTGATGCGGATCGCCCAGAACGGCGCGCAATTTGACCGGGAAACTCGCCGCTTCAAGCAGGATGAAGGCAACCGTCAGAACGATCAGGAGAATGTTGGAGAAAGCCGATCCCAACCGCATGAACAGGCCGGCGGTCAGACTCATGACCGATGCCGGGTTGATGTATTCAAGGAGCAGTTTGTCGGGCAGTTTTATATGCTTGCCCGCCAGAAAATCCTTGAAGGCGGCGACCTGCTCATGGATGCGCGCCTGATATTCGGGGATGGCGACATAAAAGCTGTTGATGGAGGTGCCGACCACGGCGGCGACCACCAGCATACAGAAGATCAGGGCGGTCACTACGATCCCTACCGCCACGATCACCGGTACCCGTTTCCGTTCGAGCCAGAATACCGGCGGCGTCGCCAGAACGGCAAGGAATACCGAAACAAGGAACGATGCCAGAACCGATTCGGCCTGACTAATGCCCCAGATGAGGAATACGATCGCCGCGGCGATCATGAGGAATCGCGACAAGGGGTGCATTCTATCCGGTCCGGTCATGTCACATACCTTTCTTCTACTCTACTGTGATTCTTCGGCCACATTGGGAGATACGCCGTCCTGAGAGGGTTTCTCTTCCTTTTCGGGGACATCGACGATATCGGCCCACCGTTTTTTAACAAACGCCGCTATAGCCATGCCGATGGAGGTCGAGATCGTGGAAAAAATGTTGATCACCCGCATGTTCCGATCGATGCCGTGGGCTAGGTTCCCGGCGGTGGCGAGGAGGTCCGCGATGTTGTTCTCGCCTCCCTTCAATCCGCGGCTCACTATCTCGACACGCTCGGAAATGATCTCGCACTTTGTCAGCGTCCGCCGGAGCCGGGCACCGATCTCGGCGATCTCTCTGCCGAGTCGGTAAAAGGCGATGGTCATCATAATGATCAGCGGGATCGATACCCCGACGAGCACCGATGCCAAGATGACTAGGATCAGTTGCCAGTTCTCCATGTTATCCTCCGGTTCTTTCCGGTCAGAATTTCATATTCTTGAAGGCGCCTTCGAGATCTTTCCACGCGAGCTTAACGCCTGCCGTCAAGGTATCCATGTTCTCGCCGCCCGCCGTCTTGAGTTCTTCCAGCTTCGACTGCGCGACCTTATACTTCGCTTTCAGATCGTCGATGCCCTTGTAATAGTCGTTCTTCGCCTCGGCGCCGACCCCTTCGGCCTTGGCCACGAGTCCATCGAGCTTCGCGCCCCATAACTTGAGTTCCGATTCCATTTTTCCCACATGTTCGTTCTTTTTTCCCATGACCTTCTCCTTTCTTTTCATACATTTTAAAACCGGTAGCGTGCCCCTATGGCAAAGTCGATGTCGTAGTAGATGCCGGTATCGGGAACGACGACGAGGAATCCCACCGGCGCCAGTTCGATGAACAGGTCGAACGGGGCCTTGACGAACGACGCCCGGAAACCCACCAGACCGCGCGCTCCGAACCCGAAGTGCGATTGATCGGCATAGTCGCGATGATCGTGGTATGCGTAATAATGGCCCGAGAACCATTCGGCCTTGCCGCCGAACCCGAAGTAGAACGGCAGTGACGCCGTGCTATTGTCGCGCAGGAAGACCCACGCGTCGTAGGTCCAGTCCACCATCACGGCAACCGCGTCGCCGGGGAAGGGGCTGAACCCGAAATGAGCTTGGATCGCATTGCTCTCACCAAAACCGGCCCGCAGGGTCAGGCCGGTCGGGTCGCCCAGAATGAGTCCCAGCGAAAAGCCGTTCCGGTCCGATACCGGAGTGCTCGCCTCCGCCGGTTCTTGGGTATTCTCCGTAGCGGTCTCTTCGGCGCTCGCCGGAGCCGGCGCAAAGGTCAAAGCGAGCAGCAGGATGCCTGCCGCGAACAGATATCTCATTGATTTCTCCTCTGCATACATTATAAAACCTTTTTTCCCTGAATGATCCGGATCAGGACCATGACCACGGCGGCCACGAGGAGGAGGTGAATGAATCCCCCCATCGTGTACGAGCTCACGAATCCCAATATCCACAGGACCATAAGTACGATGGCTATTGTCCACAACATGAGTTCCTCCTTGTTTTTATTCGGCGCAATCGGTCGGGCAGGATTCTCCATCCTTGAGCCGGCGGAATTCGACCCGGCGGTTGAGTACATGGGTGCTCAGGGGCACGAGCTGACAGCGCTCGCCCATGCCGACGGTGGGCATCCGCGATTCGGCCAGATCGCGCCTGACCATATAGCCCTGCACCGCCGTGGCCCGCCTGCTGCTCAGGTCCTGATTGTGTCCGGCACCCCCCTCTTCCGATGCGTAGCCTAGGATGCAGACACGGCACGAGGGGTCGAGTGCGATCGCTACGGCCACCGCATCGAGCACCGGATCCATTGTCTGAGGCTCTTCATCCTGAAGAACGGGCATTGCCGCACTGTTCTGCTCGAACTGCACGATGAGCGACAGCGCCGGGCCGCGGCACGGATCGATGGGACAGCCTAATGTCGTCGCCGGCCCGATCTGCGTCGGGCAACGATCATAGGGGTCGCATATGCCGTCACGGTCGCGGTCGCCTTTGGGACAGACCAGACACGGAACGGCCGCTACGGTTTTCTGCACACAATCATCCTGCACGCACTCCTCCTGCACGCATTTCTCCTGCACACACTCCGGAACGGCCGGACAGGACTGGTTCGGCTCACATTTCACCTCTTCTTTATGCGCGGGGCCGAAGGCGAAATCCATGCCAACGGTCAGGAAATGGCCGTCGTTCGGGTCTTCGTTCGCGGTGTTGTCGGCCTGCACGACCTGACCGTACCGCACCACGGGACCGAGCGCCAACCACGGTTTGACCTGAAAGTTGTAGCCTACGCCCGCGTCAAAGCCGAAGCGGTCGAGATCTCCCGTCCGGACATAGCCCAGATTGGCATCCACGAACAGGCCGCCCAGCTGATCGGCTTCGTCTTGAAGTCCGGCAAGAGGCCGGACGCGCACACCGGCCAATGCGAAGTGCGCCGCCCCGAGTTTGGTGAAGTTCTTGCCTGCCGGCGACACTATCATCGCGTAGGACCACTGCAACGCGACGAAGCGTCCCAGCGAGAATCCCGGCCGGACGGCGAAGTAGAAGCCCGGGGTGAACCGATCCAGTTGCGGCTTGTCCACCCAAAAGGCGGCGGCCGGTTCAACATGGAAGGTAAAATCCTGCGCGGCGGCGGGCCGTGCGATGAACAGCACGGCGAGGCAGAGCGCCAGCCCGACCACACCGGCCGTCAGACCGGTGTAGTGCAGGCGCCACCCGCGCCGTTTCGAGTTGGTCGTAGTGATGGGTCTCATGGTTATCTCCTTTCCGTTTGCATTGTTTATCATTACGGGCACCCGGTTTTGCTCGGCACCGAGACAACATTGGTGTCGAAAACGAACGCGCCGTCGGTAGAGGCTCCCGCGAAGAGTCTGCCGCAGGAGTTTGCGCCGGTCTCCATCGTGATGTCGTCGTACGCCAAAATGTTCCCCTGGAATTGAGAATAGGTCCCCAATGTCGCGGCACTGCCGGCCCACCACCAAACATTGGCGGCCTTGGCTTTGCCGATCAGGATGATATGCGTGTCAACGCCGGCCGCCTGCGCCGCCGTGCCGATCGAGGACGATGACTGGAAGACGAAGATGGCGTTCGGATCGCCCAGTCCGTCGAGGGTGAGATCACCCGTTATCATGATGGATGTGAGCGATTGATAGACGCCGGGTGTGAAGTAGTTGTCCCCTTGTACCAGCGCGCTTCCCGTCACGGCGCCCAAAGTGGTGCCGGCCGGGAGATTGATCGTAGCCGGAGTTCCCACGAGGTTGGCGGGACTCAGATCTATAAAGGTCTGACGCAGATCGGCGATCACCGCCGCCGAAGTGGCGCCCGCATCGGGATAGAGGTCACTGTATACCGTGCCGTTGATCGTGGGAGCCATGCCGCCACAAGCACCAAAACCGCCCGCCGCATCGATGGGGATCCCATTACACTCGGCAAGCGGATCGAGCACCACATCGCCGTTGATATGGGTGAGCGGCGTGGTGATGGTGTTGGTCACGCCCTTGGTCGAGGCGATCGCGAACGGTGCGGCCAGACCGAGGTCCACGAGGATGACCGGGCCTGCGGTGGTGAATTTCCACACATAGTTTGCCGCCAGTGCATTGCCGGCCACATCGGTAGCGCCGGTAGTGATGGTGGCGGTGTATTCGGTGTCGGGATCGAGTTCTTCGTCCGGCGTAAAGGTCGCCGTGGTGCCGACATACAACACCGTACCGTCGACCTGCGTTATGCCCTCGAACAGCGTGAACGACAGATCGGTGATGGTCAGGGAGTCCATCGCCTCACTGAAGATCGCGGAGACCGTCGCGTCGAGGAGCACCTCGGGATCCAAGTTGTCGGGAGAGGTCGAAAGGACCGTGGGCGGGGTGTTCTCGATGGTCGTGAAGGTCCAGACATAGTCGGCGGCCAGCGCATTGCCCGCGAGGTCGGTGACGCCGGTGGTGATGGTGGCGGTGTATAGGGTCTCGGGATCGAGATCGACATCGGGGGTGAAGGTCGCCGTGGTGCCGACATACAACACCGTACCGTCGACCTGAACCAATCCGTCGAACAGCGTGAACGACAGGTCGGTGACGGTCGCGAGCGCCATCGTCTCACTGAAGGTGGCGGAGACCGTCGCGTCGAGGAGCACATTGGTATCCAGATCATCGGGATTGGTCGAAAGGACCGTGGGAGGTGTGGTCTCGATGGTCGTGAAGGTCCAGACATAGTCGGCGGCCAGCGGATTTCCCGCAAGATCGGTGGCCGTCGTGGTGATGGTGGCGGTGTATAGGGTAGCGGGGTCGAGATCGACATCGGGGGTGAAGGTCGCCGTGGTCCCGGCGTACAACACCGTGCCGTCGACCTGAACCAATCCGTCGAACAGCGTGAACGACACATCGGTGACGGTCAACGGGTCCATCGCCTCGCTGAAGGTGGCGGAGACCGTCGCGTCGAGGAGCACAAAGGTGTCAAGATCATCGGGAAGCGTAGAGATGACCGTCGGCGCGGTCGTGTCGAGTATCCCGGCGGTCGTGAAGGTCCACTCGTAGTCGGCCGCCAGCGGATTTCCCGCAAGATCGGTGGCCGTCGTGGTGATGGTGGCGGTGTATAGGGTAGCGGGGTCGAGATCGACATCGGGGGTGAAGGTCGCCGTGGTCCCGGCGTACAACACCGTACCGTCGACCTGAACCAACCCGTCGAACAGCGTGAACGACACATCGGTGACCGTCAACGGGTCCATCGCCTCGCTGAAGGTGGCGGAGACCGTCGCATCAAGGGGTACATTGATATCCAGATCGGCGGGATCGGTGGAGAGGACCGTCGGCGCGATCGTGTCGAGTATCCCGGCGGTCGTAAAGGTCCACACATAGTCGGCCGCCAGCGGATTTCCCACCAGATCGGTGGCCGTCGTGGTGATGGTTGCGGTGTATTCAGTATCGGGGTCGAGATCGACATCGGGGGTGAAGGTCGCCGTGGTCCCGGCGTACAACACCGTGCCGTCGACCTGAACCAGCCCGTTGAACAGCGTGAACGACACATTGGTGACCGTCAGCGGGGCCATCGCCTCGCTGAAGGTGGCGGAGACCGTCGCGTCAAGGAGCACATTGGTAGCCAGATCGGCGGGATCGGTGGAGAGGACCGTCGGGGCGATCGTGTCAAGTCCCGTAGCGGTCGTGAAGGTCCACACATAGTCGGCGGCCATCGCGTTACCGGCAAGGTCGGTGACGCCGGTAGTGATGGTGACGGTGTATTCGATAGCGGGATCGAGAATGGTCGTCGGGGTGAATATCGCCGTGGTGCCGACATACAACACCGAGCCATTGATCTGCGTCAATCCGTTGAACAGCGTGAACGACACGCCGGTGATCGTCAGCGGGTTCATCGCTTCACTGAATGTGGCGGTGATGGCCGCGTTCTGCGCTACCGCCGTCGCATCGTCGGCGGGAGTGGTCAGAGTAACCGTGGGCGCGATGATGTCCGCATCGGTACCGGTCGTGAAGGTCCACTCGTACTCGGCCGCCATCGCGTTACCGGCAAGGTCGGTGACGCCGGTAGTGATGGTGGCGGTGTATTCGGTAGCGGGATCGAGATTGACCGTCGGGGTGAATAT
Organism: uncultured Spirochaetales bacterium; assembly: GCA_964412895.1. Classification (GTDB taxonomy): domain Bacteria; phylum UBP6; class UBA1177; order UBA1177; family JAKLFG01; genus CALMRE01. The sequence goes on along the minus strand of CAYPQK010000006.1, from coordinate 3,490 downwards.
CGCGGTGACGCCGACAAACATCACGGTGCCGTTGACCTGCGTCAATCCGTTGAACAGCGTGAACGACACGCCGGTGACCGTCAGCGGGCTCATCGGCTCACTGAAGGTGGCGGAGATGGCCGCATTGAAGGCCATCCCTGCCGCATCATCGACCGGGGAGGTCAGGATGACCGTGGGGGCGGTGGTGTCCGCAGAGGTCCCGGTGGTGAATTTCCACACATAGTTGGCCGCCAGCGGGTTGCCGGCAAGGTCGGTCGCACCGGTTTTGATGGTGGCGGTGTATTCGGTATCGGATTTGAGAATGACCGTGGGGGTGAATATCGCGGTAACACCGGCATACAGCACGGTGCCGGCGACCGGAGTGGTGCCGTCAAGAAGGGTGAAGGTCGCATCGGTGATCGTCGCCGGGTCCATCGCCTCACTGAAGGTGGCGGAGATGGCCGCGTTGAAGGCTACCGCCGTCGCATTGTTGAGCGGCGTGGTCGAGCTCACCGTGGGGGCGGCGATGTCGATGATCGGGCCGGTGGCAAAACTCCAGACATAGGTGTTCGCCATCGCGTTGCCTTCGAGATCTTCGACCCCGGTGGTGATGGTGGCGGTATATACCGTTCCGGATGTAAGAGCACTGGTCGGCGTGAAGGTCGCCGTGCTGTTGGCGTAGGTCACCGTGCCGGCGATCGCCGGTGCGCCATCCTTAATGGTAAAGGTCGTCGCGGTGATGGTCGCGGGGTCCATCGCCTCGCTGAAGGTGGCGGTGATGATCGCGGCGAGCGCTACATCGGTCGCGCCATGCACCGGGGATATCGAACTGACGATCGGCGCGGTATGGTCGGCTTCGGGCCATCCGACCACTTGGCCGCACGATACCAGCAGCGACATCAGGAGAAAAATGATAGCAGTCTGTAGACTTCTCATAGTGTTCTTTCCTTCTTCTTTGTTTTTAAACTCGTTCTTCCTCGTCCTCGGATCGGTTCCGGTCTTTTCCATGAGATAACTCCATTCTTGCGTTATGCGTTTCCGGTTCACTTTTACGGTCAACTATTGCAACTCGTGGGCCGCCGATGAGAATGAATGTATCCGGACAGTTACCGCATCCGATGTCTCCGATCGACCAGCGTATTCAATCGAAATGAAGTACCTCACCGTTCAATTCGAAGGGGATAAGAAGGGAGCTTCAGCGTTTTTTCAGACGGCCTTTCACCGGCACAAATCTCTTGGATCTATCCTTCATAAGAAAGCCGCCCATCATAATATCCAATCGTAACCCGAAGAGTATGATGCTGTCCCTCGGCATCGGCAGATACTCCGTAAAGAAAGACAAGGCGCAATAGCGTGTTATCTGAAACCCGGTGTCGAACATGATGTCTATACCGGTATCGACCCCTCTGCCGCCGTACCCAAGCCCCAACGAGATATAATACCCGTAGTTGTCGGTGGGGCTTTCCCAGGGATAGTACCTGAATTTAGCGCCGACGAAGAACGGCATGTCATACCGCGGCATGATGGAGTCCAGTATCCCCGCGAACGGCCCATATTTAAAGCCCAGCGTATACCGCGCGGGGAAGGTGCCGGATAATTTTTTATTATTGCCCCTGTGGCGTTGTAGACAGCACTGGCGAC
>CAYPQK010000006.1:0-1860 GCA_964412895.1 uncultured Spirochaetales bacterium | reverse complement strand
CTGAAGATTGGGCCGGATAATTTTTTATTATAGGGTATTTCGGCGCCTTCGATGTGCGGCAGCGGAAAACCAAAGAATGCCTCCGGCGCCCATGTATACCCCGTTCTCTTTTCATATCTTTTCAGATAACTCTTCTTTTTGTGTTTGGCGATTTTTCCGGCGCTCTGGAAAACCAACGCCACTTCCGTTGTGTTCCGGTCGTACCCTTTCTGAACACCTTCGCCGTTGCTGTTCCATGCGGCGATATTTCCGGTTCCGCAGAGGGGTATCTCATATTCTCCCGATCCCGTTCCTAGAGCATCGCCGTCAACAGATACGGTCGCCCACATCTCGCGATCCGCACCATCTACGGTCGTTATCGTAATGGATCTGGTTTTTTTCTTTAATTTCAATTCTACGAAAAGATGAGATCCTTTCTCTACGGTCACCGCTATCGGGTCCGCCTCAAAGCAGGGATCTGCAACCACAGTCATCGTGTAACGACCTTCCGGCAATACGATCTTCGCCGGTGTTTCCATCGGGGCGCGATCGTCAACGATCACTTTGCGGCCGGGGGGATCGGTAGAGATGGTGACCTCTTCCGCGTGAAGAACCACACAATAGAGCAACAGCAGAAAGCTAACGGTGAGGTGTCGCATGCAGTGCGGCAACGAGTTCCGGCAGGATGCTTCCAATGCCGTGGATGATGAATTGGACGGCGATGGCGGAGAGGACCAGCCCCATCAGCCGCGCCGTGATGTTGAGGCCGGAGGGTCCGAGGAACTTCTGGATCCGTGCGGCGTTGCGTAGCGTCACAAAAACGATGCCCATGGCCACGATGATCGACAGAAAGAGTATCACCAGCATGGGAGTGGAGTGAGCTTCGCCGGAGAGCACTATGACCGTGGTGATCGAACCCGGTCCGGAGACCATGGGGATCGCCAACGGAACGACGGCGATGTCGTCGCGGTTCATCGCCTCCGCCAGTTCCTCGGGCGTTTGATTGATTCGTGGAGCCTGCGCGTGCAGCATGCCCATGGCGACGGAGAAGAGGATTATCCCGCCGGCGATCTGAAAGGCGCCGATGGTGATGGAGAAGAATTTGAAGATGATCGTCCCGAAGATGGCAAAGGCGAGGAGGACCGTGAAGGCGATGATCGTGGTCTTCTGAATGATCGCGCACTTTGTCTCCGGCGAGGCGTTGGTGGTGAGTGTGATGAAGATCGAGGTGACCATGATCGGATTGATTATCACGATAAGCGACGAGAAGGCGACGATAGCGAAGGAGATGATATCAGGCATGGAGCACACCCGTTATGTGAAAAGGTCGACGCAGGCACTTAATATATTGATAGCGTCGGTCCGGTACTGGATCGCCTTCTTGCGGTTCTCCGGTGCCGGTGGCGTACTCCACAGGTCGGGATCGTCATCCAGCGCTTTGAGATCGTTCACCATGGCAGCGTCGCAATCGACCTTGGCGCCGGCCGCGCAATCGTAGTAATCCTCGTCCTGCACCGGTATGGTGTCGTAACAAAGGTCGTGGATCTTGCACTGATCGTCCAAGCTGTCGATGCCGGGGGTGTCCGGCCCACCCGAGTGGAGCGGGCCGCACCAATTCCCATAAAAGGGGAGATCCCTGAGGTCCTCGGCATTGCACGATGCCAGCAGCATCGCCGAGGAAAGAAGAACGACTAATAACGAGCCTTTCATTACGGAGTGGGAACGGTAATGATGTTCTGGTCCAGCGCAATGGTCCCGGTAAAGGCGAGCGCCCGGCCGCTCAGCGTTGCGCCGGTATTCATGGTGATCGAAGCATCGGCCATGATGGTCCCGTGGAACAGAACGGTCGTTCCGAGGGTCGCCTGTGTCCCGACCTTCCAG
>CAYPQK010000005.1:36926-54504 GCA_964412895.1 uncultured Spirochaetales bacterium | reverse complement strand
CCGTAGGTCAGCTTCGTGAAGTTGAGCGACTCGCCGCTCCCCAATTTCACTGGGCCCGCCTCGTCGAGCGATTTGGCGTTCACCTCTATGTCGGCGGGGAACTCTTTCCCTTCGCCCTCTTTCCATTCCTGATAGTAGGCCCAGATGTAGTACTCCTTCGCCGCCGTGTCGGGTTCGTGACCCGTTTCCCACTGGAACACCACCACGAACGACCCCGGATCGGTCGATAAACTGTCGCAGGAGGCCGCGATGAACGCGACCAGCGCCACCAGACATACCAAAAAATACCGCTTCATACCCGCGCCCCCTTGTTGCTTGCATACCGGCATACTGAATATCCCCCCACCGTAGATCCTTCGATTATAGTCAAGCGGCGAAAAAGGCAAAAAAACAGGGCCGGTGAAATTTGACAGCGTCACCGACCGTTGCTACTATCGCCGGTGTGTTCGAACAGTTCATACGGGAGAAAGCCATGCGCATCATCGTTCTTATGCTTCTCTGTACTATAGCTCTGCCGCTGCTGGCCGAGGCGGGCAACGAAGCGCCTCCCTCTCCGGCGCAGCTCGCCGCCTTCAACGAAAAGAAGTGCACCGGCGGCGATGTCGACGCCTGCATGTATCTCGCCGAGAACTACTATTATGGTAGAGAACTGCCGAAGAACCACGGCAAGGCGCGCATCTTCTACCGCCACGCCTGCACCAAGGGGAACGCCGACGCCTGCTCCAATCTCGGCGCGATGTTCGAGAACGGCGAAGGGGGCGGCCGCGACTGGAACAGTGCCGAGGCGAACTACAAGAAGTCGTGCGACGGCGGCTCGGGGCTCGGCTGCAACAATCTCGCGGTTCTCTACGAACGGCGCGCGCTGAAGGAACCGAAATTTCTCGGAAAGACGCTCGACGCCTACAATTCGGCCTGCGCGATGCAGTACGGCGATACCTGCGCCCGCGCCGAGAAACTGCAGAAATACGCCGAAACCGACCCGAAGAAAAAGATGGCCAACTGGGAGATCGCCTGCAGCGGCAGCGATGACTTCGAGGCCTGTCATAAGGCGGGGAGCGCCTACTACCTCGGCGACGGGATAGCGCGGAGTCTGCCCAAGGCTATCGGCCTGTTCAAGCGGGCCTGCGACGGCGGCTGGGCGGCGAGTTGCTACAACATCGCCATCATGATGGAACAGGGGGAATTGCCGCGCGACGCCAAGCAGATACTCGCCACCTACGATAAGGCCTGCGACAAAGGCGACGCCCGCGCCTGTTCCAACGCCGGATTCATGTACATCAACGGCGACGGCGCGCCGCTCGATCAGGAGATGGGGCGGGTGCTGTTCGAAAAATCGTGCACCCTCAAACACGGCGAAGGATGCTACAACCTCGGCAATGTCTATGAAAGCGGCGCCGGGATCGAGAAGGACCCCGCCAAGGCGGTCGAATACTACACACTCGCCTGCACCTACGAACACAAAAAAGCGTGCGACGCCCTCAAGGCGGCCAAGAAAGGCGGCAAAAAGAAATGATGCCGCTCCCCCCGCCGTGTGATATCTACGCGGTCACGGGGCGACCGGTCCTCCACAGCAGAAGTCCGTTCCTCTTCCAGCCGCTGTTCAGCGCACTTCCCGGCGCTTTCTACCTGCGGCTCGCGGCCCGTACCGCCGCCGAAGCGCTCGCGGCGGCCGGACACATCGGCATCACAGGACTCAATGTCACCGCCCCGTTCAAAGAAGAGATGCTACGGCTTTCCGACCATGTCGACCCGGCGGCGCGCGCCATCGGCGCGGCCAACGCACTGACGCTGAACACGGGCGGCGTGACGGCGTGGAACACCGACCACCACGGCGTTTCGGGCGCTCTGGCGGCGGCGGGGTGCGACCCGGCGGGGCTCCGGGCGGTGGTGCTCGGGGCGGGCGGCGCGGCGCGGGCGGCGGCCTACGGCATCATTCAGGCGGGCGGAAAAGTCACCATCGTCAACCGCACCTTCGATAAGGGACGCGTCTTTGCCGAACTCTTCTGCTGTCAGGCGCGGCCGCTCGAAAAACTGGATGAACTGCTCGCCGATGCCGAGATACTCGTGACCGCGATACCCGATCCGACCGCGGTCATTACCCGCAATCACCTCCACGCCGGGCTGACGGTGCTCGACGCCGACTACAAGGGGACCGCCCTCATGCGGCTCTGCGAAAAAGCGGGATCGAATTATGTGCCGGGCGCCGAATGGCTGTTCCATCAGGCGCTTCCCTCCTACGAACTCTTCACCGGGCGAACACCCGATGCGGCGCTCATGCGGCGCGGATATGCCACGCCGCCGCTGTCGGCCAAACGCCCCGTGGCACTCGTCGGCTTCATGGGGAGCGGCAAAACGGCCGTCGGCCGAAAGCTCGCCGAACTGCTCGGCCGCGAACTCATCGACACCGACGAAACCATAGAGCGGCAATGCAGCATGACCGTCGCCGATATATTCAAGAAGAACGGCGAATCCTTCTTCCGTGAACGGGAAAAGGAGTCGCTCACTGCGGCGCTCGGCCCGCGACGCGTCGTTTCGTGCGGCGGCGGGATGGTGCTCGACGAGGGCAACCGTCGCCTGCTCCGCGAAAAGGCGACCGTCGTGTGGCTCTTCACCGACGCCGCGACGGCGCTCATGCGCATCGCCGACGATCCGCACCGGCGGCCGCTCCTCGATGTGCCGCGTGTCGCCCAGCGGACCGAAGAACTGCTCCTGATGCGGCGGCCGCTCTACGCATCGGTCGCCGATCTGGTCATCGACGCGACCGCCTATACCGCCGACGATATCGCCGCACTCATCGCCGAAGAACTGGGGAGGCTGGGATGATCCTGCGCACCATCGTGTTCCTCGTGATCGTCGCGACCGCGGCGTGGCTCTTTCCCGACTGGCGACCGATCCTGCCGCCGCTTGCCGCCATCGGACTCGCGTTCCTCACGCGGCGGGTGGTCGCGGCGCTCTTCTGCGGCATCTGGACCGGCGCTGCGCTGCTGGTCCTGCGCGACGGCGGCACCTTGTTCACGAGCGTCGGGGGCGGCTTTTTCCGCGCCGCCGACACCTGGGTCATCAAGGGGCTCAACGACTCGTCGCATCTCCTCGTCATCGTTTTTTCGACGCTCATCGGCGGGATGACCGGCATACTCGCCGCGTCGGGCGGCATCCACGCTTTCGTCGCCATCATAGCCCGCACCGCGAAGAACCGCTTCGGGGCACAGATGGCCGCCTATGCGACCGGCGTTCTGATGTTCTTCGACGACTACTCCTCGGCCATCGTGACCGGGTCGGCCTTCCGGCCGCTCACCGACCGCTGGCGCGTGAGCCGCGAGAAACTCTCCTTCATCGTCGACTCGACCAGCGCCCCCATCGCGAGCGTCTCGATACTCTCGACCTGGATCGGCTACGAGATCGGCCTCATCGCCGACGCCTTCAAACAGAGCGCCATCGGACTCGACGCGTACGGCGCATTCCTCGCCTCGATACCCTACCGCTTCTACGCACTGCTGCTGCTCGTGATGATACCGGTCTCCCTCTTCATGCGGCGCGACTTCGGCCCGATGCGGAAGGCCGAGGAGCGGACGATTAAGACCGGCGTCCCGCACGAACCGGGCGGCGATCTAGCCGCCAACACCGACGAGTCACAGCTCCCGCCGGTCGATAAACGGCGCTGGTACGACGCGGTCCTGCCGGTGGCGACGATGGTCTGCGCGGTGCTCGGCGGACTGGTCGTGAGCGGCCGTTCGGCGCTCGCCGCGAAAGGAGTGGCCGATTTCCCGATCCGCGAAGTGGTCGCGTCGGCCGATTCGTTCGCGGTCCTCATGTGGGCGGCGCTCCTCGCGACGCTTACCGCCGGCGGACTCTCCCTCCTGCGCCGGACCCTCACGGTGGATAAACTCGCCGCGGCGTGGCTGAAGGGGCTTCAGATGATGCTCCCCGCCATCATGATACTGACGCTCGCGTGGGCGCTCGGCGCGGTGACAAAAGATCTGGGCACCGCCGAATTCATCTCGCAGGGGCTGTCGGGGGTGCTCTCGGCGGGCCTGCTCCCGGCCGCCGTCTTTCTCGCCGCCGCCGTCACCTCGTTCGCGACCGGCACCTCGTGGGGAACCATGGCGATACTCTTCCCCACTGTTATACCGCTTGCCGCCGGGATCGCCGCGGCGCAGGGGATGGACCCCGCCGCACTCAACGATCTGGCCATCCTCACCGTCGGCGCGGTGCTGACCGGTTCGATCTTCGGCGATCACTGCTCGCCGGTGTCGGACACCACCGTCATGTCGGCGATGTATTCGGGCCTGCCGCTCATGGACCATGTGCGGACGCAGATGCCCTACGCCCTCATCTACGGCACCATCGCGGTCGTGCTCGGCTATCTGCCCGCCGGGTACGGCATGAACCCGATCCTCTGCCTCGCGCTCCAGATAGCGGCGGCGGTCGCGATCCTACGCTACTTCGGCAAAAAAAGTTCGGAGATACCCGCATGACCACGAAGTTGTATTTCAAGGAGGTGACGATATTCGACGGCGCGGAGTTCTTCCGCGGGTCGCTGACGACCGACGGCGGGACCGTCAGCCGCATCGTGCGGAACGGCGAGATACCGGAGGGCGGTACACCGACGGCCACGGGCGAAGCGGTACTCATCATGCCCGGCATGGTCAACCTCCACACCCATGTCCCGATGACGCTCTTCAAAGGGGTCGCCGAAGACCTGCCGCTGAAAGACTGGCTGGAGAAACGGATATTCCCGCTCGAGGCGCAGTTCATCTCGCGCGAGATGTGCCGCATCGCCGGTCAGTGGGGCATGGCCGAGATGCTGCGAAGCGGCGTCACCGCCTTTGCCGACATGTACTTCTTTGAGGAGGAGGTCGCGGCGGCGGCCCAAGAGATCGGCATCAAGGCGGCCATCGGCGAGGGGGTCATCAACTTCCCGGCGCCCAACGGCAAAAGCTCCGATGAGACCATCGCCTACACCGCCGAGCTGGCCGAGAAATATAAGGATGACCCGTGGATATTCCCCTGCTGCGCCCCCCATTCGCCCTACCTGACCGATGAAAAATACCTGCTCGCGCTCGCCGACATATCGCGGAAATACCGCATCCCGTTCCACATCCACATGGCCGAAACGCGCCACGAACAGGAGGCGTATCTGAAACAGCACGGTAAACGCGAATTCGTCCGGTTCGACGAACTGGGACTTCTTTCGGAGCGTTTCATCGCCGCCCACAGCGTCTGGGTCGACGAGCACGAAATGGATATCATGGCTGAGCGCGGCATCACGGTCGCCCACTGTCCGTCGAGCAATCTGAAACTCGGCAGCGGCATCGCCCCGGTCGCCGAGATGCTGCGGCGCGGGGTGCCGGTCGCGGTAGCCACCGACGGCTCGGCAAGCAACAACAACCTCGATGTGCTGAAAGAGGCGCAGCTCGCGGCGAAGGTGCAGAAAGGATTCACGCACGACCCGACCGTCCTCCCGGCGGGAGCGGTCCTGCAGATGGTGACGGGCATCCCCGGCCGGGCGCTCGGCCGTTCGTTCGGCAGACTGGTCGAAGGAGGCAGCGCCGATATCGTGCAGATACATTTCGATTCCTGCGGCATCGCGCCGGTCCATCATCCCGCCGCGGCGCTCCTGTACGCCGCCACCCACGCCGACATCACGGCGGTCTGGGTGAACGGCCGCAAAACGGTTGAAGAAGGCAACATTCTGACGGTCGATATGACCGCCCTTAAAAAAGAGATCGACCGCCTCTCCGCCGCGGTACGGAGGGCGCTATGAAGAACGGTTCCCCGATCCCGATACTGACCCACTACCGCGACCTTCCCTACACCCGGCTTCTCGTCTGGTTCCCCGGCGGCAGTTCGCGTGAATCGGCCGCCGAACTGGGGTGGGCGCACCTCATCGAACATCTGCTCTTCAAACTGCGCCCCTTCGACTCCGCTCAGGGCGGGGACGGCGCGACGCTCGCCGAATTCGTCGAGGCGCTCGGCGGTCACAGCAATGCGTTCACCTCGCACGACACCGTCGTGGTCGAGGTATCGGTCCGTACCGACGATGTCGACCGCGTACTGAACTATCTCTCGGCGACGCTGTCGATGTCGCTTACCACCATCGGGGCACGCGACTTCGAAGAGGAGCGCGGCGTGGTCATCGAGGAGTTGCGGATGTACCGCGACGAGCCGAGCGAGAACCTCTTCACCACCGCGATGAAGAACCTCTTCCCCGGCCATCCTTACGGCCGCGAGATCATCGGCGAAGAAGAGACTCTGCGGGCGGCGACGCTCGCGAAACTCGAACGGTTCCTGCGCGGCAAACTTTCGGTGAAGCCCTTCGCGGTCATCGCGGGCGGCTATACCGGGAAAGGCCGGCTCGAACTGCCGCAGAGCGCTGAACTGACGCCGCTCATTCTTGAGCCGTGGCCGACCGAGAAACGGTTCCTCCTCACCCACCGGCAGAACAAGGACTACTTCCTCGCCGCGTGGCGGCTCCCTCCCGAGACGGGTGAACTGCTCGCCGCGCTGCGGCTCATTCACGCCATCGTCCACGGAATGGACGGCAGCCGCTTTTACAACAGCCTCGTCTATGAATCGGGCACTTTCGACAACATGGCGGTCAGCGTCGTCAACGGTCTGGCCGGCATATCGTTCCTCCAGAGCGTCGCCTGCGATCCGACCCGCGAAGCGCCCCGCGTCGCCCGTTGGATGAAGGAATGGCGGCGGCTCGATTTCACCCAGAGCGAACTGGCCCGCGCCCGCGAGGTGCTCTACAGCGAAGAATGCTACGCCGCCGAAGGTGTCGGAGGAGTGGCCGACGCGATGGGCCGCAGTTACCTGCAGTGCGGCGATCCGCACCGGCTGGAGCGCGATCAGTTCTGGCACCTCTTCCACCTGTCGGCCGCCGATCTGCGCGCCTTCAAGGAAAAATATCTGTCGCTCGACGATGCCGTCATCGGGGCGGCGCTCCCCGAAAAAAGCCGTTTTTCGTTCGCCGCGGCCACGGCCCATAGCGCGTCGGTGCGCCCCGCCGAAGAAGACGGCCTGCGGGTGGAGAAAAAACATGTCCGCTACACCCTCATGCGGCGCGACAGCGCACCGTTCGTGTCGATCTACGCGCTCAAAAAATGCGGCGTCATGGGCGATATCCCCGGCAAGGCGGGATCGATGCGGCTCATGCTCGAGGTACTCACCACCTCGGCCGCCGGGATGGACAAAGAATCGACCGAAGAGTTCCTCGACCGCTTCGGCATCACCCTCTCGCCGGTCGCCGGGAACAACACCGGCGGTATCCGACTGCGGGTCCGTGACAGTTTCCTTAACGAGGCGGTCGATATCCTCGGCCGCATCATCCGCAACCCGCTTCTGCAGGAAGATTTCACGCACGAAAAGGACTACACGCTCAACAATCTGTCGCTCAAACGCGAATCGCCCGAAGCGCTCCTCCGCGAACGGATACCGGCGCTCCTCTTTGCCGGGACCGCCTACGATCACCCGCTCGAAGGAACGCTTGACAGCGTCGCCGCCACCTCGTTCCGCGACCTGCGGGCGGTCCGCCGCTCCTTCTTCGCGAAGGGGCGCTGGGGACTCGGGGTGAGCGGCGCCGCCGACCCGTCGCTCGCCGACCGGATCGCCGCGCTCCTGCCGCACCACCGCGAAGAACCCTTCACCGAAAAACGGCGCGGCAAAGCGAAACTCGACGACCGCATCGTGACGGTGCCGGTCCCCGGCAAACAGCAGATACACATCGCGCGGCTTTTCAAAGCGCCCGGCATCCATGCCGCCGACTTCGAGACGATGCGGCTCATCGAACAGCTTCTCATCGGCCAGCGGTCGCCCTATTTTCAGGCGCTCCGCGAAGAGCAGGGGCTCGTCTACAGTCTCGATGTCTGGGGAATGGGCGGCCTGACCGAAGGCTACATGGCGCTCTACGCCATCACCTCGCCCGCCAATAAAGATGAGGTGATGCGCCGCATGGCTTCGACCGTCAAGCTCCTGTGTACCGGCGGCATCACGCAGGATTACCTCGACGAGGTCAAGAACGGCCTGCGCTTCGAACATGCCCGGTCGCTGGTCCGCAACGAATATCACGCCTTCAACCTCGCGCTTGAAGAGGCGCTCGATATGCCTTACGGCAACTACCGCCGCCTGCCGCAGACGCTTGATACCATCACACTCGATAAGGTCGTCGCCTGCGCGGAGACCTATTTCGGACGGGGCCTCTGGCTCGTGTCGGGAGGAGAGAAATGAGGAAAAATAGCTGGTATCAGGCCATTGTCCCTATTGACGCACCGCTCGACCGCTACTATCAGATGCCGGGCTTCCTCGGCAGCGCCGAACAGAACGGCGCGCAGATACTCTACTTCGAAAAACGGCCGGAGGTGGCGCGCCTGCTCAAAGATCTCAAGCTCGCGGTGTTGAGCGAAGGCGACTGGCAGGAACTGTGGCGCGACTACTTCCAGCCCACCCCCTTCGCCGGCTTCACCGTCGTCCCGCCGTGGCTGAAAAACAAAGGCGACCTCATCATCAACCCCGGCCGCGGTTTCGGCACCGGCCATCACGAAACGACCGCCACCGTCGCCGAACTGATGCGCGGCGTGTTGGACGATACTTCGCTTAAAACACTCCTCGATGTCGGCACCGGCTCGGGCATCCTCGCCATCGCCGCAAAGAAGATACGGCCCGACCTTGCCGTCACCGCCATCGACAATGATCCCGACGCCGTCGAGAACGCCGCCGAGAACCTCGAACGCAACGGGCTGGCGGGCCGGATACGCCTTTCGGTGACGCCCCTTGTCCGCTTCCGAAAGCCCTACGACATCGTCGTCGCCAACATCATTTCGGGCACACTCATCCAGTTATCGGAAGAACTTCAGAAAAAATCCTTGAGATATCTTTTGCTATCGGGTATTCTACAGCACGAACAGGATCCCTTCCTCGCGCAGATGAACCTTGCCGGGTTCCGCCAAGTCACCACCGGCAGGCGCGGCGAGTGGGTGAGTTTCCTGTTCAAGAGGTGGCATGGGCGACAATAAGATCGATCGCGATTCATCGACGCAGGTCCTCAAGATCGAGGAGAACGCCGAACTCGATTTCCGCAAGGACCGCTACATCCTGCTGGAGATCTACGGCCGCAATCTCGGCAAGCGGCGCGACATCGAGAAGGAAGGTATCGTCATCGGCCGCGCCGACGACGCCGACATCCCGCTCGACGACCAGTCGGTATCGCGCCGGCATGTCCGGATCAACAAACAGAAGAAGGACTTCATCGTCACCGATCTGAGCAGCACCAACGGCACCTACCTCAACGACGCCAAGATAGAACAGGCGACCATTCTGCGCAACGGCGACCGCATCAAGGTCGGCACCACCATCTTCAAGTTCATCTGCTCCGACGACATGGAGGCCGAATACTTCGACCAGTTGTACCAATACTCCATCCGCGACGGCCTGACCGGGCTCTACAATAAAAAGAATCTGCTCGAAACGCTCGACAACGAGTTCCAGCGCTGCAAACGGTACGACCGTTCGCTCACCGTGATGATGATGGACCTCGACCATTTCAAGAAGGTCAACGACACCTACGGCCACCTCGTCGGGGACCGGGTGCTGGTGCTCGTGGCCGAGGTGCTCAAGAACTACTTCCGCACCGCCGACTTCATCTCCCGCTTCGGCGGCGAGGAATTCTGCGTGATACTGCCCGAGACGCCGCTCGCCTCGGCCCATCTCACCGCCGAGCGGATCCGCATGGCGGTGTCCAACATCAAACTCAACGACAACGGCCGCGAGATAACGGTCACCATATCGATCGGACTGGCCGGCTTCGCCAAGGAGATGGCGGTCTTCACCGATCTGGTCGCCGCGGCCGACAAGATGCTCTACAAGGCCAAGGAAGAGGGCCGCAACCGGGTCGAGAGCTGATCGGTATGTTCGAACGCCTCTCCGTTCTGTTCTCCCCTCAGTTCATAAAATTCTGTGTCGTGGGCGGGCTCGGACTCCTCACCGATCAGACCATCTTCTTCCTGATAAGCCGCTCGATTGACCCCGCGAGCATCTTCGTCAACCTCATCTGGGTGGTCGGCTATTCGTTAGCCGTCCTCCAGAACTACCTCATCAATCACTACTGGACCTTCAAGGTGCAGACGCAGGACACCCACGCATCGGGAAAGGGCTTTTTCGCCTTCCTCGCCATCAGCCTCACCGCTCTTGTCCCGCGCTTCATCGTCTACAAGGCGGTGCTGGTCCTCTTCGGCGCCACGCCGCTCATCCTCAATCTCGCCAACCTCTGCGGCATCGCCGCCGGCACGGTGGTGAACTTCTTCGGTTCGAAATTCATCGTCTTCAAGAAAAAAAACTGATGCTCTTCTATAAATACCACGCGACCGGCAACGATTTCATCATCACCGACGATCCGGCGGTGGCCCCGGCGCAGGCCCCGGCGCTGTGCGACCGCCACTCCGGCATCGGCGCCGACGGCATTCTGCTCCACCGCGCCGCGCCTGACGCCGACGCGCAGATGATCATCATCAACGCCGACGGCACCATCGCCGAGATGTGCGGCAACGGCATCCGCTGTTTCTGCCGCTACCTCGCCGAACAGCGCGGCCTCAATAAAAAGAAACTCCTCGTCGCCACCGGCAACGGCCCGCTCGAATGCCTCGTCGATCGCGACGGCGGCGGCTGGGACATCACCGTCGATATCGGCCGCTCCACGCTGATGGGCGACTGCGGCCCCGGCGCGTGGCGCGTCGACATCGGGAACCCCCATCTGGTGGTGCAGGGCCCGCCGGATACGGAAAAAGCGCGTGCGGAAGCCATCCGCCTGCAGGGAGAACATAACGGCAACATCAATGTCGAAATGATACTCGCCATCGATAATAAGGCCCGCGTCGTCGACCTCATCGTCAACGAACGGGGAGCCGGTTTCACCCGCGCCTGCGGCACCGGCGGCGGCGCGGCGGTGACCGCGCTCAACCACGCCGGCCTCATCGCGACCGGCGACGAGTGGACGCTCCGCTTCCCCGGCGGCCCCATCCGTTACCTGCGCGACGCGAACGGTCACCTCATCATGCGCGGCGACGCGCGGTTCGTCTACAGCGGTACCACCGATGCCCCAGCACGCTGAACCGGTCGATATCGACCGTTTTCTGAAGCTGGCCGACAGCCCGGCGATATTCCCCGACGCCGAATTCCGCGGGAAACGGCTTGAATTCTTCCGCGCCGTGGTCGCCGAACTGGCCGCACAGCCGGCCGATCAGACCCGCGACGAGATCATCTGCGACAGACTCGTCACCACCCTCATCACCGGCAAACGGTTCTTCGACATCGCGTCGCTCTACGCCGCCGTCAAAAAACGGCACGGCGACAGTACCGGCCGCGAACTGCGCACCCCCTTCGGCGCCGTCCTGTCGCGCCACATCCGCGAGATATTCAACGCCACCCTCACCTACCATTCGCCCGAACTCGACGCCCTGTTCTGCGAAACGCTCGGCGACGACCGCCAGCGGTTCCTCGAACTGCTCGGACTCCTCTTCGCCGAACGCCGCCTCTACACCATGCGCCTGTCGCCCAACATCCAGAAGATGTTCTACACCATCGCCGACGAGAATGTCCGCCACTTCGTCCAGTTCAGCGACATCCATTTCCTCGCCTTCTACCTCGGCGCCCTGCGGACGCTGGTCCATGTCACCCCCACCCACATCGAAAAATGGGTATCGCTCATCCTCTCCCCCTCCACCAGCCGCGACATCATCGATAAACTCATCAAGGCGACCCAGATAAACCCCGCCGTCGACTTCCTGTTCCTCTTCCTCCTCCTCCCGCGCGACGAACAGCGCTCGGTGGTCCTGTCGCTCCTGCGGACCACCCTCGAGCGGCGTCCCCACGCCCTGCGCGAGAACCGCGACGCACTCGTGTTCTTCCTCGGCCGCGCCCTCGCCTCCGACTTCTACGACTTCCACCGCATCCCGCAGGATCAGAAAATATCGATATCCAACCTCATCCTCTTCGCCGCCGATGACGGCCTGTTCGACCGGCTCATCGCCGCCATCACCGAAGCCAACCCGCACGCCGACGCCAAACAGGCCGAGACCAAAAAGATATTCGTACAACTCATCGGCAAATGGGGCGAGAAGGAGCCGCTGCGGCTCGCCGCCCTGCGCCAGTTACTGCGCGGTGAAACGCTCGAAGAGAGCGTCAAACAGGAGATCATCCGCGTCCTGCGCGGCATCCCCCAGCAGGAAGAAAAGACCGTGGTCAGCCCCCTGTTCGGCGACCCGGCGGACCCCGACCCCGATCCCGATCCCGACGAAAAGACCGTCGTGGATAGGAAATTCTAGGGGTTCCCTCCCTTCACAAATCCCGTCAATTAATTAAACCCATCCCTTTCTTCCCTTCCTCGGATACCTTACCCCCCGCCGAGCACCTGTCTGAGCAAGCGCACCGGCGCGAAGCAAGTTGCGCAGGCGGTCCTTATTTTAATTAAAAAGGTTTCTTCTTTCCCCCATTTCTTCTTTGCCGCAAAGAAGAAATGGGGTCGCCGCAACATGCGAAGCAGCGGCGAAACCGTAGTTCTCCCCTACATCCCCTCAAACATTTTCGCGTATTGCGCCGTCCGGATCGGACGATCGAGATTCTCGTTGAAATAGCGCCGGATATCGTCATGATGCTTGTACTCGCTCTGCCGTATCCCCTCGATGAACTTGAACGCATCCTCCGCATTCTTCGTGATGAGCCCCCACGGCTCGCGGATATGCTTGCGCAGATCGGTCCCCTGCGCCGACACGCACAGCGTCGGCAGACCCGCCGCCGCGTAGGCGTAGAACTTCGACGGCACCACCAGCCCCTCGGTCCCCTCCTCCATCGTGATGATGGCAAGGTCCCCCAGCGAATAGGTATAGGCCAGATCGGAGCGCGGCACATAGGCATGGAACTGCACATTCTTGATCCCGTTGGTCCGGCAGAAGAACCGGATATTGCGCTCCTTGGGCCCGCCGCCGACGAACAGGAAGAGCACCTTTGGGTCCTCGCGGTAGCGCCGCATCAGCTCATACACCACCTCGAAGTTGTGCGCCCGCCCCATATTCCCCGAATAGAGAATCACGAACTCGTCGGTGATCCCCCACTTCGGCTTGTAATGATTCTCCGCCGGATCGACCATCCATATCTCGCTGCCGTTCGCCCAGTTCTCTATCATCGCGAACCGGCTCTCGTGCAGACCCGGATTTTTCGACAGTATCTTATCGGCCATCACATCGCCGATCACCACGATCTTATCCGACATCTTATAGAGAAGACGCGAGAGGGGCATGAACAGCGGCGCGAGGAACGACGCCTTCACCTTCGCCGCGCCCAGCACCTCGGGATAGAGATCCTGCACATTGAGAACAAACTTCGACCGTTTGACCTTGGCGATGAACCAGCCGACAAAACCGATATAGGGCGGCGTAGTGAGCGTCACCACGATATCGTGCCGCCGCAAGAACAGACCATAGAAAAACACCAGCACATAAAAGGTCAGCCAGTTAAGCAGCTTGGCGTACATGCGCAGACTGCGGAGGGTCAGCGAATGCATCCGCACCACCTTCACCCCCGCCAGCATCTCGCGGTGCGGCGCCTTTTCCCGCGAATAGAGCGGCGGCCCCGACAGCACCGTCACCACGAACCCTTTGGTTACCAGATCCTCCGCCATATCCTTCAGGAGCTGTCCCGTCGCCGCGAAATCGGGATGATAATGCTGATTGATGAGGAGCACTGAACGCGTCATGCGCTGTATTTCCTTTTTCTACAGGCGGATATCTCTTCGCAACACCGGACAACTCTATCCGAAACGAACGCGCCTGTCAAGCGGTCTTGACCCCTCTTTTATCAAATCCTTCCCGTCATCCCTTTTCCTCGCATGAATGCTCCGGCTTTCGGCCTGACGACACTGTACCACAGTCTCGTCCGAGACGGCCTACAGTGACAAGGAAAGGGTCGGTATTGTTTCACCTCAGACCTTAACTCACTCCCTCCGCCGAGCATCCGTCTTCGTACCACTACGCCGGACAAGCCTGTCACCTTCCAACGCGAGCACCTGTCTGACCCGCCGTAGCGTAGTCGCGGAGGAGGGGAGTTGCGTAGCGTTCCCCCAGACCCTCTTCTTTGCTTCCTTTCTTCTGGGTCCTCAGAAGAAAGGAAGACGCCGACAGCGTGCGCAGCAGGCGAGGCGGAATTAAATTTAAACCCATCCCTTTGTCCCTTCCCTTGACAGGGCAGGGGTCGGTTTATTGGATGACTCTTTCCCGTATTTTAGACGCCGGATTCCCCTGATATATCCCGTAGGCATCCAACTCCTTGGTCGCGACCGACCCCACCGACAGGATCGCATGGCTACGCACCGTCACCCCCGGGCAAACGACCGCCTGCGCCCCGATCCACGCCCCCTCCTCAATGGTGATATCGCCCACGATCAGATCGAACGACTCCTTCTTATAATCATGATTCCCGCAGAGCAGCAGCGCCCCCTGCGACAGTGCCACATTACTCCCGATGGTGACCTTCCCGAGATCGTCTATCCAGACACCTTCCCCTATCCACGAGTTGTCGCCCACCTTCAGGAACCACGGATACTTGATATTCACCTTCGGCTTGATGACTACCCCGCGCCCCAGCTTCGCCCCGAAACACCGCAGCATCAGCCGCTTCAGACACATCGGCCACGGCATGTAGGTGTTCACCAACACCCGACCGACCACGAACCACAGCACCCGCCGCCCGATACCCCCCGACTTGTACCACCCGTTATTGAACCGCGACAGATCGACCTTCTCACTCATCTATGACCTCCGTGTTTAAACCCCGTCAAGGCCCCCTTGACAAGGGGCCGGATGGTTATTTCCGCCGAGCACCTGTTCGACGACGAACTGAAAGGAGGAGGAAGTTGCGCAGGCGGTCCGAATCTTAATTGAAAAGGTTTCTTCTTTCCCCCATTTCTTCTTTGCTGCAAAGAAGAAACGGGGTCGGCGAAGAGCGAAGCGCTCGCCGAAACTGTCTTAAATCTTCCCAACCCTTCTTTGACAAGACGGGTAGTGGATTGTCCACGATTCCGGGCGCGATGAATCGCCGTCCCTACGGATCCCATGCATCGGGCGTACCGTTGGTGCGCCCCTACAATTCGGTATGTTCCCCTACAGTTCAATCCCCAACACCTCCCTGATGGCCTCCTTCACCGATACCCCGCGATCCCTCGCGTACCTCTCCACCTGATATATCTTCGCATCGACAAGGAACCGGTACCAGAACCCCTGCAGAAAATGGAAAATGAACCCCTCCATCCCGTCGAGGAATCCAAGCTTCAAGAAATACCGGTACTTCCAATATATCAAAGCGCGCAGGAACTTAGGCAGACGATAGTAGAAATTCTCCTTCATCCACCGCTTCCGCTCGGTGGTGGTCGTCCCGCTCATCGAACCGACCGAATCGAGCTTGAGCAGATCGTAGTGCTGCACCAGATACTCGGCCGCCTCACGCGACGAATAGCCGTTGTGCTTCTTGGTGAAATCGGTGAGCGAATACATCCGGTCATGGTTCATCTCAAGGACATCGATGTTCGACCGCGCCGTCGGTCCCTCGACATGGATATGCTCATCCATGAAGCGGTCCTCCATCGCTCCCTTCGACTTCTTGTAGACGCGCAGGAAATAGTTGGGATAGAACGCGCCATGCCGCATGAAGCGGCCCATGAAGAATATCTTCATCTTCACATAGATGCCGTCATAACTGCCCGATTCGACGAGATTTCTCAGCTCGGCAAAACCCTCCGGCGTCCACCGTTCATCGGCATCGATGCGAAGGAGCCATTCGTTGGAAAGGTCAAGAGTGGTCGTGGTCCAGATAAATTGCTTGGCTTGATTGATGAACTCATGCTGATAGACGCGGTCGGTGTACCTCTTGGCGATCTCAATGGTCTTGTCGGTCGAGAACGAATCGACAACCACTATCTCGGCGACATACTCTTTGATCGAATCGAGGCAGGCAACAAGATTTCGCTCCTCATTGAGCGTCATCACGATAGCAGTGATGGGTAGTTTTTTTTGTTTAATCATGATGTTTCCTCCCTGCTCGCTGCTCGTTGCTCACTGCTCACTCTTCACTTTCTCATACATTTTTAGGTATTTGCCTATCAACGCTTCGTTGTTGTACTCTTGTGCCAGCATCGAAGAGTTGACCGACAGTTTTTTCCTTTCGTCACCACTCAGCGAGAAAAAGCGGTTCAGACTTTCGGCGAGCGATGCCGGATCGTTCGCCGACCAGAAGCCTGCGCCTTTCTTTTCCAGAATCTCCCACGGCGTCTTGTTCGACGCGATGACCGGCACTCCCTGCGCCAGAGATTCGAGCACCACCATCCCAAAGTTCTCTGACTCTGACGGCAGGACGAACACCTCGGCGTGCCGATAGAGCGTCGCCTTGTCGTGTCCCCCCACGCGCTTTTCGGAGAAAACGACCCGGTCCCCCAGATTCAACCTCTCAACCATCAACCTTAAACTCTTCGTATATTCAGGATCTTCCCCCGTCCATCCGGCAATGACCAATTTGATGACGGGGTCTATCTTCGCCAAAGGAAGCGCTGATATCAGGTTTTCCAAGTTCTTCTTCGGATGAACTCGCCCAAGATGAAGCATATATTTATAAGGGTACGGTGATTTTTCTGCACCCAGCACGAACACCTCGTCACCGACCAGATTGGGAATATTGTGGATCCGGTCGCCCACCTGCTCTCCGGTGTACTGCGCCATGACCTCTTTTATATGGTGTGCCTCCTCGTCCGATGTCGCGTGGAAGTGACAGCCGGTCAAGCCCCGCTTTACAAATGGCATCGAAAAAAACAACTTCTTCTTCAGTGTTCCCCGGCTGAAGGTGTAGGGAAGCATCGATCCGCGCGGCGACCAGATGACCGGCAAATCCTTTTGTCGTGCATAGGCGGCGGCATGGTGCGACATGACGGTAAAAAGCATGGTGGTGTGCATAACATCGCACGGCGTTTTCTCAAGAAGCGATAAGAATCGGCCGGGACTCAACAGTATCCGTGCGTCGATCTTGGCCGGACTCGATGCCACCGGGAAACGCATGTAGTAGACATGAATACCGTCTACCTCGGCCCATTGATCAAACGGAATTCCAACACTCTCGGGGATATCGAAATTGGTGGTGATGACCCGCACCGTATGCCCCGCCTTGACCAAACCCCTCGCCAGCGCATGGACCGAATTGCAGGGGCCACCCTGCTGAGATGGGTAGTAACTGCCGATAGGGAAAAGGATGTTCATGCATCACCCCGAAGTGCATACAAAAAACTCACGCTGTTGGGGTCAAGCGCATGAACAACCGTCAAATTTTCATCACAAAGAGTCAGAACAAACCCAGCATTCTTTAGTCTTGAAACAAATTCGAATATGTCTCCATATTGCGGGTGTATCTCCATGACTATGGCACGAACCTTATCAAGCTTATCAAAATCACGCAGTAATGAAAACTCACTTCCCTCTATATCCATTTTCAGGAGATCGATCGTGGCCATGTTGTTTTCTTGCATGATCTGTTCAAGCGAGATCGTTTCTAC
>CAYPQK010000005.1:0-36916 GCA_964412895.1 uncultured Spirochaetales bacterium | reverse complement strand
GGATGAGCGTGCGGCACAGGAACCACCGGTGCCAATAAATGCAAAATAAGTGCGGACATTGCTAAGATCATTCAGCGTACAATGATGTTTTATGACCGGTTCGAATTTCTTGTCAGCCTCCACATACACGACTTTTTCCGCCATCTTCGCGGCAAGAACGGTGAACAGCCCCCTGTTTCCCCCGAGGTCTATTGCGGTTTTTATCTTTGAGAGGTCTATTTTCCCATGGATCGGGCGGAAATAACAATCACGAACATACATTTCTTTTATGCCGCCAAAAGTGTAACTTCCGTCTTGAATGATCCTGTCGGTAAAACCGCAATCTATCAAGAACTCTTTCCCCATATAGGCTATGTTGTAAACTCCCTTCATTTCTTTATCCAGCACAATGAGCTTTCTCGTGCGCAAAACATCGGGAAAAAAACGAAAAAGTTGCCACAAATACCGCAAATAGAGCATGGGGCCAAGAATGCGAATGGCACGGGGGCCGAGATTCAGCAATAACTTACGAAACATGAGTATCCTTGACCTCGCTGATGATGAATCGTGTTTTGCCCCGGTCGTGCGGTATCTGATCGACCAGTTCGAGCGTGACCGGCACGGCATCGCCGACTTTTATCTGCAAGTTCCGGTGCGCTTTTCCGATTATCTCTTTTGCGTTCGGGTCGATCCCCGGCACACATTTAAGCGTTATCGAAAGGTCGACCTTTTGGTGTATCTGGAATGCCGCCACCGCCTCGGGATGGTCATCAAAGATGGTCGTCAGGAATTCGCCGCTGATGATGGTCCCGTTGGGTAGCCGCACCACATCGGTTATCCGGCCGCGCACCTTATCCATGAGCGGCAGTGTAACGCCGCACGGACAGGTCCGCGTGAGTCGCCGCCCCATATCGCCTATCTCATACCGGATAAGCGGGAACACCTTATTCTCCAGATCGGTAATGAGGATCCGGCCCCACTCGCCATCAGGCACCGGCTTTCCTTCTTCGTCCACGAATTCGATATAGCGCAGGTCATGATTGATATGAAGCCCGTTCCGCTCCTTGCATTCCGCCGCCAGCCACATCACCTCGCAGGTTCCGTATTGGTCGTACACCGGCGCACCGAAGACCGTCTGCATGATGCTTCGCTGGCCCTCTGAGAGCGGCGCGGAGGTGACCCATACCGCCGCAGGCGGTGTTATGGTCAGATTGTTGTCTCGCACGAATAACGCGAACTCATAGACCGCCCCGGTGTAGCCTTGCAATACCGCCGGTTTTAAGGACTCGTATCGCCGCAGGAAATCGCGCATCGAGGCATCGGTCATGAGCGAGGCATCAAGCGATATCCGTTTCGTCGGCCACCACATGATATCGTTAAGAACGCTGTAGGGGAATTTCCGGCGCAGACGGTAGATGAACGCCATGTCGTCCGACGGCTCAATGTTCCACCAC
The DNA here is from genome assembly GCA_964412895.1 of uncultured Spirochaetales bacterium. GTDB lineage: Bacteria > UBP6 > UBA1177 > UBA1177 > JAKLFG01 > CALMRE01. The sequence goes on along the minus strand of CAYPQK010000005.1, from coordinate 35,483 downwards.
CGCATCATGCGCCACGCGGCGGTCTCAAGCGGCGGCCGCCGGTCATGGAGCACCGATATCGGCGTCCCGGTACTGCCGCCGGTGGTCGCCCGGTAGTAGTACGCAGGGTGGGCGGTATCGGCGATAAGGTCGTCGAACCGGGAACGGATCTCTTTTTTCGTGACAATGGGAAGCCGGGAAAAGGTATCCGGTTTTTTCAGATCCTCTAAAGTAATTCCCTGCGCTTCGTAGAACTCACGATAAAAGGTCGTGTGTTCAAATGCGAAGGCCAATATATCTTTCCGCTTTTGCCAGTTAAGGAGTGTCAACGCCTCCGGCTCCAGATGTTCCGCCGAAAGAAGTTTGCTGCAATATGCCACCGCAGGGGACCGGAACAAGTAATTCTTGAAGTTGAAGACCGAGCGTTTGAATCGGCTCATTCAGTTTCCTCACGGAGCGCCCGCTCAATGACGAATCGGTGCGATTCGGTACTCATCAGGTTATAAAGAAGCGCATCGCCATCTTTCATGGATCGTTTTATGATCATGCGGCGCAATCTTTTGAGCAGAGCCAGCGGACAACAAGCGAACATCGGCTTATAGTGTGTATGCCACAAGGTGCGACACCGCTCATTAACCCGCGAAATATATTCCGCCTTTCGCCCTTCAGCAAAGATGGCCGACCGCTCGGCGAACTTCTCGGCCAGCGCAGGTTGAAGGTTCATGCCTTCCCCGCTGAAGGAGAAAAAGGTCTCTGTGGTGTTCAACTCTTTCGTGTCGGTGTTGAAGGTGATCGTGACGCCCATCCCGTTGTTCCATTCGGGATCGCGTGCAGAGGGCAGATCGAAAAAGAAATTGCCCAGACTGTAGTATATCGGCTTCCCTTTGTAGGTCTCTTTTCCCTGCACGACATGGGTATGAGTGGCGACCACCGCATCGGCGCCGGCGTCAATGAGAGAGCGGTATATCTCTCGCCATTCGGGAAGCGGCAGATCGAAGAACTCAAGTCCGGCATGGGGAAACACTATGACCAGATCGCATTCGGATCGAAGTCGCGCGATGCTCTTTGTTATTTCAGGGTGCAGTATCCATGCATAGCCATAAGGCGATTCGGTACTCTTCATGCAACCGGCCTGTCCCTCCGCGCCATTCACGAGACCGATCTTCACACCGTTCTTTTCGATAATGAGCGGTTGGTATGCGGCATCGAATCCGACGCCTGCGCCAAGGTGTTGTATTTTCCGTTCATCCAAAAACCTGATAGTGTCGGTAAGTCCTTCGCGGCCGAAATCGGTGATGTGATTATTGGCAAGAAGCGCGACCTGCCACCGGTCGTGGGTGAAAATGTTCCCGATATCTTCATGTTGCCTGAAGTTCAAGTTGATACCTGCCTTGGCGTTCGGCTTGCGATCGCTCCCCGCCACCGGTGCTTCAAGGTTGACGATGCGGATGTCGGCTTCCACCGACGGGAACACTCCTTTTGCCGAACCGCAAAGACATAGGTCACCGCCAATGAACAGTCGCACCTTTCCCATGTATTACCTCAACTCGTTGAGAACCATTTCTAAAGACTGCGCATTCTGCCTGAACGAAAATTTTTCTAACACCTCCTGCCGCTTCCGCTCGATATCTTCGCGGGACAATGACTCACAGGCAATTATTTTCTCAGCCAGTTGTTTGTAGTCGCCTCGTTTGAAGACGAATCCGTTCTTTCCTTCGTCAATCAGGTCGTAAGCGGCCCCGACGATATCGGAGGCAATGACCGGCAACCCTGCCGCGATCGCCTCGTTGAGTACAAGGCCGAACGCCTCCTGCTCCGAGGGGAGAACGAGCAGATCGGAAGCCGCGATATGGAGGATGGCCTGTTCGTTAGGCAGAGAACCGAGGAACCGTGTATGCCCTGCGATATCGAGAGCAGTTGTCAATAACTCAAGGTCCGCCCGCTGGGGTCCATCCCCGACAAGAATGATCTTATATTTTTCCGGCAGTGTAGCCATTGCGCGGAGAAGGGTCTCTACCCCGCCTTTGTCCGCAGCAAATCTGCCGCAATATATTACCAGACGATCTGCTGGATTGAGATACCGGCCACGAAGGGATGAAAGCAATGTGCGATCGGTCAGTTGTTTCTGTATTTTCTCGCTATTCACCGGGAACCAAAGCGGCACGAATTGTTCTGATCGCGCGCCGACCCTTTCCCAATAGCGTTGATTCATGGTCGAAGAAAAAAACAGCCGATATGCATGGCGAACAAAAAACGCAAGCAGGCTCTTCGTTACGGGACTTCTATCGGCACGATGTTCCTGTAAGGCGTTCGCGTCAGAAAAGAAAGAATAACGGATCCCAGCGAGGATGCAGTATCCAATGGCGGCGAGGAATGAAGGTAGTGCGTATCCGTGAAAGATTATAAGGTCAGGCCGTTCCCGTCGAACATGTCGCACTGCGTCGAGAGGACGACAATAGGCATTCAGCACATATTTATGAACCCCTTCCCGTTCGGGGAACAGAGTGAATTTGCGTAGCCTGCTCGCGGCAATATCATACACAGAAACGATCTCCGTATCGGGCAGTGCCGTGGCCATGTGGTCTATCCACTCCTCGCGGTAATCGGCCGGAGCCGAGAAAAAGAGCATGAGTTTCCGGCCACTCGTCATCTTTCACTCTCTATCATGCGGTACAGTTTCGCATACTGCTCCGCTATCGATGTCGGCGAATAACGCGCGACATTCTCGAACCCACGCCGGATCAGGTCTTTTCGTAGCACCTCGTTATTGATAACCTCCAAGATACCGTTTCGTATCGAGGAAACATCGAACGGATCTACCAGCATGGCGGCTCCGCCGGAAACCTCTTTCATGGGCGAGATATTGCTGGTTATCAATACGCGGCCCACCGCCTGCGCTTCGAGGATGGGGACGCCAAAGCCCTCTTGCACCGAGGCAAAGGTAACGATATCCGATTTGTGGTATTCTTCCAACATCTCGTCGAACGATAGATTGTAATTGTGCGTATATTCTATGCGATTCTCTTTCAATGCTTTGATGGTTTCCTCGTCGGGCTTGCCGACAATGTGCAGATGGCAGGGGATGCCGTTCAGCGCCGCGGCAAGACGCGGGATGTTCTTGTTGTGCATAAACCCGATCTGCAGCAAGCGGGGCTTTGCGGTGTTGAACACCTTCTCCTTCGGAACAAAACGGGGGTCAATGCAGTTGGGAATGACGACTATTTTCTCCTCGGGACAATTGGTCATCTCCATGACATCCCGTTTTGTTTTTTCTGAAATGACCGTCACAATGCGGGCACGGCGGATCGGCCAGACAAACCAAATGTATTTGTACAGCCAATACTTCAATGAGCGCACCTTGCCTATAACCGAACCACAGTCATGTATGGTCAGGACGGTTCTTCGACCCGGCAATGCCATGACGATATAGTGCACCTCGCCGGTAACATGATTGACCGCTCCCCGGTGGAAACAGACCCATATAATGTTCCAGAACCGCTTAAAAAAACCACGACTGGGAAAAGGCATTCTTAATTTGGTTGCGCTTATATCCGAAGGCAGATGCTGCACTATAATGTTGAAAAGATTTTCCATACTGAACCCGGGGTCTTTTCTCCGGAAAAAAACATTAGCTTTCATGTGCCGACCCGTTCACGAGGCAGTATTCTGCTCAGAATGTAACAGATGATAAGAATGATCGCGAGATCTTTTGTCAGTGCAAGAAAAACACTAAAAAGAGAGCTTAAGAACAGAAATCGGATACCTCCTATCATAAAAAATAACGAACCAAAAAGGCTCTTATTAAAGAATCGGTTCTCTACCTTTTGTATCAGAAAGCCTATCAGAAACATGCCGATGATCATGCCGAACCAACCAAACCGGCTATATAGATCGCCGGGCAGTGTCGTTCCAGTGGTCCCGCCCGCGCCTCCGGAAACCCCTATCTTTTCCGTTAATTGCGTCCCGGCGGTAAAACTGTAGGCGTCGGTCCCCATCGTTTTGCGAACAAATCCCGGAAGTATCACCTGCCACCACTGATCCATTTCCTCAAAAAAACGATAGGGAAAAACATCGGGAAAAACGGCGACTATCCGGCCGACCGGCGCATAATCGGAAAATCGGCCGGCAACGGTTTCCTGTGCCTCTTCTCTTTGCTGGCCAATATCTCCCATCGTTTCGGCATAGGCGTCAAGTCGCGTGGAGATCTCGGCATCACGATATTTTCCGCGGTTAAGCCCAACCACCGCCACAACAAGAACTATGAACACAGATACGATGACGATCATAAAGATTCTATTTATGCCAAACCCTGACTGCTCCGACAGGTAATACGCCATCAAGAACGGGATGAACTGTATGACCGATTGCCGGCCACCGGAAGGAAGAAATACCAGCATGACCCCAAACGCAAGAAGAAAACAAAGAACAATATCAATAAACTTTTTGGTCTGGAGATACCGCCGTAATTGCAGAAGCACTCCGACATAGGATATCATGATCATATATGAAAGCATATTGAGCATCCATGTGGCTTCGAAATTATAATCTCCCTCGGCGCCGTGGTAGTAAAGCCCCGCCGAGTATAATATGAAAACCGCAGGAAAGACCATAGCCCATGTCAATATCGAGGCTGCTCGGGTTGTTCTTTCGGTGTTGAGAAGTTTTTTATCGCCCGGCCATTTTGCGGCCCGACAGCCAAGTGCAAAAAAAGGGATTGCCAGCGCACAAAGATACATGGCATAGTGGCTTTCGACCCACAGATCCTCCCGCACCGAAACATCAAAAGAGAGATTCATGAACACCGCAAACGGAAAAGCAAAGAAATGCATGAAAACAAAAAGGTTGGTGATAGAATAGAGCCGATAACCCAGTAGATGAAGAGAGCCAAGGCATGCCCCGGTAGCCAGCACTGCCGACCATGTTATTTCAGGCCATTCCTGCCCTATGAATGGGGCAGAGCACAAAAACACAAAAAAGAATATCCAAAGAAAACGATAATCAATGCGGATCTGGGTCTGCTTACTGGTGGCAACAGTACCATCGACTGGCACGGAAGAGTGCGACACCTCATGCGAAGTCGTGCTAGTGCGTGTCGAGATGTTCAATAACTGTCCTCAATCGTGATGAGTTATCGTATCCTGCCTTCACACATCTTTCATGTCCCGCCTGCGCTATCTTTTTCCGTTCTTCGGGATGCTCTAGATAATAACGGCATTTTTGAACCAATTCCTCACGACTATCAAAGAACTCCGCCTCCTTTCCCTCCTCGAACAACTCCTGATGCTCTGTGGTCCTTTCCGCGAGCATAAAAGCGGCGCATGCCGGGATCTCTATGCTTCTGGTGGTTTGCAGGTCGCGGTTGGCTTTTCTCAGAAAACAGAGGTTGATGTCAAAACTGTTCAGTGCTTTACGATAATCGTCTCCCCAGAGATGCCGACTCTCTATGGTCAATAACGAAGACTGGTCTTTTAGCTTGTCCCATGCCACATTCCCCCATATCCGCACCGACACACCGGCCCGGGCAAGGGCAATTATCATCTCGGCCCGCTCCTTTTCGTATGCACCGATGAATCCGACCGGACCGCCCAAGTCTTTTTTCTCATCGGCGGTCAGGTTCATCGGATAGTGTACCATGGGGTCAAAGGCGTTCCCAACAAACAAAACATCCTTTGCCCCTGCCTTTTTCTGTTCCGCCACATTGTAGCTTTTGGTCGTGACATGAAGATCGTACAACGGTATAGACTTCGAGTAATAGTAAGACTGATTAGCACTGTTGAACATATCGTCGGGAGAATAGTTGACCAACCTGACCTGCGGTTGAAGTTCTTTCACCTTGCGCAGAGTAGAGGGCCAAATGATCAAGCCTTTGTCTATCCATACGATATCAAATCGTTGTGCAGAAACGGTCGCCACCAATGTTTCGTTCATACCGGCATGGTCAGCAGGGAAGAATAATTTGTGCCGTATCCGGGACATGATGGTCGATGCTTTTTTCTTGACCTCTTCAGTATGGGTATTGATTCCCGTGACCGTATGGCCCAACTTCTGGAGCGTCTGCATCCGGTGCAGGCAGGTCTGGCCATAAAAAAGAGGCCCGACATACAGGATGGTAAGCGATTCACCGCTTGACGGCAACGACATAGAACACCCGCGTAAAAATACCTGACCCGGCCGAGCCGGTTTCTATCAGATGGACGAACTTCAGCAGTAGTCGTACCTTTATCCACAAAAGGCGGCGCGCCCATGAAACAAAGCCATGTGTCACCGGCCCCATCTCATAGCAGGAAACAGCGCCAAATCCGCACAATTTCAACAACTTGGTGGCGCTTGCCGGATTCAGGCATAGCTCGTGGGTGAAGTCACCATACAGGATCGTTCCGACGAACGGCGAATCGCCATTGGGCGTTTGCAGGATAAGTTTCCCTCCCGGTTTGAGGGCGGCATACGCCTTTTCGAGGAAGGAAAGAACCTCGTCTTTGGTCAGGTGTTCTATCAGATCGAACGCGGTGATGAGGTCAAACCGCCCCGGGTTCTTTTCCAGAAAGGCGATGACATCGCCCTCTTCCACCTGCGGAATGACCTGCCGTGCAAGGGTGACTTGTTGCGGCGAGAGATCGACCCCGGTCAGATTGGTGTAGCCCCGCCTTTTCAGGAAGTAGAGAAAGTCACCGCCGCCACAGGCAAGGTCAACGATAGTGGCATTCTTATCGGCGGGCAGATGACGACCAAGTCGTTTCTCAAACACCGGCGCTTGTTTCTCGGCAAAGGCGGCATCAAAGTTCAGCGCGGCATCTCTGCCCTGAAAGATCGTCGAATACTTTTGATATATCTTATCGCGGTAGGTCATGCTATTTGTTTCTCCTTTTTTTATATAAAAAGAAAATCGGTGTTCTGGCTATGAGATACCCCACCGTTTTCCATTTTCGCAATAAACTTGAAGGGTCCCATCTTATTGCCGTACCGAGTGAACGCAAGCTTCCGCACAGATCACCGCCATAGCGAAGACGGCTTGATGCCAGCATAAGGTGAGCACCGGAGATCCTTGGGGCAAAAAGTTTTTTGTAAGAGGGATGCATAGCTAGGAACTTTTCGTAAGTTACCCGCATCATCATGCCTCCTGCGGGGTTTTCCGGAGTTGAGCATGCGCCTTGCCCTGTACGACGATAAATGGACATACAGTCGCTGAAAATCGCCGTTGGCCCCAGTTGCGCATAGAACAACAGTATCGGCAGATCGCCGCAAAGAAATTGTCCAAGATATGAGAGAAGCTCTTTCTTGGCTTGATTTCTAAAAACAAAAGCGGAGGTGTGGAATACATTTCCGCCCATCACGACTTCCTCAAAAGAAAGAAAACTGATCCCATTAAAAACAGCAGGTCTTTTCTCAAGATAACCGCCTTGGAACTCGTGCAGAAAATCGGTCTGATGCCCACAGATGTAAACTTCCGGATGTAATTCCATCAGATCAACCTGTTTCTGGAGTTTGAGCGGATCAGTCCAATAGTCGTCTCCCTCCAACATAGCAATATATTTGCCGGTACAACGGCGAAGCGTATCGATCACATTCGACATCATGCTTATGTTGGGGTTGTGGCATTTTGCCTTTATCTTGTCCGGATATTTTTCCTCATACTCCGTGATGATGTTTGTCGTGTTGTCGGTTGACCCATCTTCACCTATCACTATGTCAAAATCAAAGTTGGTCTTTTGCATCAAAATGGAATCAAGAGCTTGCGCTATATACTTCTCATGATTGTAGGTTATTACAAAAACGCTGACGGTTGGTCGCTCAATCCGGCTCATCTGGCAACAAGCCTCCGTATCTGCTCGCCGACGATCACAAGCACTTCAGTATATGCCGCCAACTTAAAAAAGCGACATAAAATCAGGTAAACGACGACACCGACAGTCAACTGTAAGATAAGGCCAAGCAGGACTGAAGGCATCGGTATATACCCCATGCTCCACGCAAGAAAGGCCGACAGACTAGCTAACGCGAAGGCGGGAAAAATGTCTTTCACCTGCGCCCAAAAGGGATATTCGATGAGGTCTCCGTTGTACTTTGCATTGAAGAAGAAACAGATGATGCTATGCACCAACTCGGAAAAGGCTATCGCAAGAACACCCAAAGGAATGGCACCAACCATTAAGACAACACCAATAACCTTTTTTATGATCTCCAGTTTCAAGAAAATATCCGTGCGCCCCCTCACCATGCTGATATTGACATTGATCGCATGAAGCGGCCAGAGTAACATCGCAAAGCAAATCACCTGCAGATAGGGAACCGCCGGGAGCCACTTGGCGGTCAGCAAGACCTCAATGAAAGGATGTGCGACCGCAGCAAGGATCAGCATGACAGGAAATATCAGAAATACTACAACGGTCACTATCCTGCGGTATACGGCACGAAGCCGGGGGGTGTCTTCCTGAATGGTTGCCAACGCCGGAAAGGTCACCCGCTGAACGATGGTGGTCAGATTGGGCGCGATAAAGGAGGGGAATCGCCGTCCCTGCGAATAAAAACCAAGGTCTATGGCGGTGTAAAATTTTCCGATAAGGATCGTTTGAAGGTTGCTGAAAAGACTGTTCAGGAGGCCGGAAGCCAGAAGTTTTGAAGAGTACCCCCACAGGTCGGCGATATCCTTACGGGCGTAATGCCAGAGCGGACGCCATGCGTTGATGCCCCAATACACGACCGATGCGGTCACCGAGCGGGCCAAGGATTGGCCGACCAAAGCCCATACGCCGAAGTCGGTATAGGCAAGATAAAGACCAACACTGCCCGAAACGATGACCGAAAAGACATTGACCAGCGTTTGTTTCTTGAAATTTATATCCCTGTTGAGAAGCGTGATGTGGATGACGGCAAAGGCGTCGGTAATGATGATAAGACCCAATACACGGAAAAGCGGTGTGAGTAGCGGCATCGCAAAGAAGTCGGCAATGAATGGGGCGCACAAATAAGCAACAATATAAAGCCCTACCGACATGGTCATATTGAAAAAAAAGACCGAGGAGCAGGTTTCGTGCGATATTTCTTTCCGCTGAACGAGCGCTTGGCTGAACCCGGACTGGACGATCGTGGAGGCGATACCAATGAAAGTCACTACTATCGCTATGACACCGTAATCGGCCGGGGAAAGAACGCGGGCAATGAGGATTGCGATGATGAATTGGATGCCCTGATTGCTGAATTGGTCGATGGCGGTCCAAGTGACGCCGGATACTGTTTTTTCTTTGAGGAAAGAGCCTGTCATGTCACCCCATTGAAGCACAGCGGGATTATAAAGGGGAGGGAATGCAAAGCAAGAAAACATCGGTCCTCCGCTGGTGAGGATAAGACAATTTTAGAGGAAAAAGTGTCGCATGCTTTCGCCTCGCCTGCGAATACGCACGCTGTCGGCGCCTCCCTTCTTGTGTAACGACAAGAAGGAAGCAAGAAACATTTTCTTAATTAAGATAAGGACCGCCTTGCGGAACTCGCCGCCATAGCTCCATAGCTCGGCGGCTCAGACAGGTCCTCGGCGGAAATACCGCAAGTCCTTCTACTTTTACAAGGAGAAGGATACAGGATGAGGTCATTCGGAGAGGAGCCAGAGTGAGATCATTGGGTGAAAGATACAGGATGAGGTCATTGAGGGAGAAGGGAGGGATGAGGGTCTACGAAACCAACGCCAGCAGCCCTTTCTTTCTTTTATCTTTTTCGCCGGGATACCGGCGTAGACCGATCACGCTGTTTTAAGAATAATGTTATTTTGCACAATATCCGCCGTCAATGATAAGATTTGTTCCTGTTATCCAACGCGAGGCATCAGAAAGCAGGAAAATACTGGCATAAGCAACATCTTCGGGTTGACCGATACCCAGCAGATAATTTTTTTGGAGAGCTTGAAACTGTTCTTCACTCATGGACGCAAACATCTTTTCCGCCATATCGGTTCTCACATGCCCCGGAGATATCGCATTGACACGGATATTCCTCGGCGCAAGCTCAACCGCCAATGCCTTTGCGGCCGATATCAAGGCACCTTTTGATGCCGCATATCCCGATAATGCGGAACTGCCGACAACGCCCGTTATAGATGCTATGAAAATTATACTGGCACCATCCGGGCAACAATATTTAGGCCTTGCGAGGATCTTCATAAACTCTAATCCGGCAAACACATTTATAGAGAACAACTCCTCATACTTCGAAGCACTCATGTTTTTGAGCGGCAACATTACTTCTATCCCTGCCGCATGAACAAAACCATTTATGGGGCCTATCTTTTTCACTGCATCTTCTACCAACGGTTCGAGCTGGTCATATTTCGTAATATCCTGAACATATATTAGGTGTTTTCCCTTGTTCATGCGTGCGGCAGTTTCATCAAGCCGTTCCTTGTTCCTTGCCACCAGTATCACATTGGCGCCCGCCTCACTACAGGCTATGGCACATTGCCGTCCAATTCCTGAAGATGCGCCGGTGATCAAGATGTTCTTTGCTTCAAGGGAAAAAGGTGTCGTATTCATAGCAACTCCTTCACCGTTACACACTTCATGCTTGCCGATATGGTCTTTGTAAGCTTTTTCAGCACCTCGCCGGGGCCTACCTCATAACAGGTCTCGACCCCTGCCGACTTGAGAAACGATATCGTTTCAAACCATCGGACCATGCCGGCTATCTGATCAATAAGGAAGTTTTTGATATCGTCGATATCTCTGGTCGGCCTCGCGGTGACATTTGAAATAACCGGCACCACGGGCTCATTAAAGGGCATTTCCATTATTAGGGGTCGCATTGACTCGCGGGCATCGGTCATGAAGCGACTGTGAAACGCGCTACTCACATTGAGGAAGGTCACTTTCGCCCCCTGTGTTTCTTCCATTTCACGGGCAACTATTTCCAGATACTTTTTCCTACCCGATATCACTATTTGATATTTGGAGTTCTCGTTCGCTATCTCTAGATGCTCGTGGTACTGGGCGATGTTCTCTTCCACCTGTTTTTTGTCAAGCCCCATTATTGCGGCCATCGAAAGCTCTTCCCGACCGGCTTGCGCCATGAACAGGCCCCGTTTTTGCACCAATTTCAATCCTTCTTTGAAAGAGAACACACCTGCCGAATATAACGCCGAATATTCTCCTAGGCTGTGTCCCGCGACATAGTCGAAAGGTATCTGCCGCGCCGCGATCTCCTCACCATAAAGCGCCGATATAAGGTAAATTGCCGGCTGCGTGATATCGGTTCTCCTGAGCAGTTCTGCATCATTCCCAAAAATAATGGGCCGCAGGTCATAGCCCAAGATATCTGCGGCTTCGCCAAAGAACTCGGACGCGCGCGCATTCGTTGATGCTATTTCAGCGCCCATGCCGAGGAATTGAGATCCTTGTCCGGGAAACAACAATGCCGCTTTCATTAATCCTCGAAATGTTCTTTTCCTATCGTTTCCATAAGACTTTCCAGCGTGGTCACATTTTGTATCTGCATCGCGGTTATCTTTTTCGAGAACATCTCGTCAGCCAAGGCAATAATCGATAATGCTGCCAGAGAGTCATAACCGGGAACATCTCTCAGCATGGTCTTTGAGTGGTATTTTTCGTTATACTCGACATCCAGCGCCGCAAGTAACTTCTTAATGAACTCTTCTTTTTTAACTGTAGCCATGCAGTTTCTCCTTTAGATAGTTATAATGGTTCCGCCCCACGAATAGCCCACACCAAAGCCGACCAGCATCACCCTGTTCCCCTTTCTTATAATACCCGTATCCATGCAATCTTTCAGCGCTATGGGTATGGTCGATGATACGGTGTTGCCGGTGTGAAGCATATTCAGATAAAACTTGTTTTCCGGGATCTTTATCTTTTTTCTCAGGTATTCGATCATGTACTTATTTGCCTGATGGAAAATAATGTAATCCACCGCGTCAAGCGTTGTGTGGTTTTTCTCTAAAACTTTATTGAAAAGTTGGGGAACAGCCCCTATCGTAAAATTAAAGATTTCCGGCCCGTTCATGTATATGTTATTGTCGGTTCTTACATTTCCCGCCTCATCGGTCATTATCGGTGCGCTAGGGTCATATCTTGAGCAAAGTCCCCCATTAGGTACTATAAGATTTTTGTAGCCGCTTCCATCGGTCCCGAGAACAAACTCATGGATACATTCATCGTTCGTCGCGCTAACTATTGAGGCTGACGCCCCGTCCCCGAATATGGTTCTGTTCGCACGATCTTTGGGGTGAATAAGTTTGGTGTATGTTTCCGCCATAACCAAAAGAACATTTTGGGAGATGCCGCTTTTGATAAGCCCTTTTGCTAGGGTAAGTCCGTAGATATAGCCGGAACAGCCAAGATTGAAATCCAGCGCGCCGATATCGGTTCTTAATCCCAACTTGTTCTGAAGAATGCAGGCGCCAGTAGGCAAATAATAATCAGGACTCTGGGTGCAGAGCAACAAAAAATCGATTTCGTTTTTATCATACTTTTCAAAAAGTTTTTTTGATGCGCCGTACGCCAGATCAAGTGCCGTTTCATTCTCAGAAACCACATGCCGTTCTCGAATGCCTGTTTTCTCTTCTATCTTTTGTGCGCTCCAATCGCCGAACTCGGCTTCTATATCTCGGTTAGAGACTATTTTCTCCGGAAGAAAATAGTCGATCGCACTGATCTTTGCCTCCATCATCATCACTCCTCCTCAAGATATTTCTTTTCCAAAGACAGCAGATTCTTGTCCCTTTTGCAATATATCTTTAGCGGGACACCTTTAGCAACAACCCATTCCGGAACATCTTTCGATACTTGAGATATTGCGCCTATGGCGGAGCCTTCGTTAATGGTCACCTTGGGAAAAATAACTACATTGGCCCCTATGAGTACATGTCTTTTCAAACACACCTTGCCGCCGGTGACATTCGTATATTTTGCCGGTACCGTGGGATTTGTCATGAAGGCTCCGCTAAAGTCGTCAGAGGCACTGTATATGCTAACGCGGCTGGACAAACCTACAAAATCTCCAAGTTCGATGCCGCATGTGCCCATGAGCAGGCAAAACGGAGCTATGTGGACATTCCTTCCGATGGTGATGTGCCCCGACAGGATGCAGAAATCGTCTATGCGGACATTGTCGCCGATGGATATGTGCTCCGCGCCGTAGAACGACGCCTTCCTGCTGATGAGGACCTTCGCGCCGTAGCTTTTGAGCCCCAGTTGCAGGAGTTCTTCCGGTGAGAGGAATGAGTTCATCGCTATCTCCCCGCCAGTGATTTTATGGTATCGCATACCATCGCCTGCTCTTCGGCTGTCAGCTCCGGATAGATCGGCAGACAGAGTACCTGCGCCGCCAGCCGTTCCGCCACCGGCAGTCCCGCCGGACGGGCGGAGGGAAGGTCGCTATAGACCGGGAAGCGGCTGATGAGCGGGTAGAAGTAGCGCCGCGCGAAGATGTCGCGATTCTTCAGTGCATCGAACACCGCGTCGCGGCTTTTCCCGAACTGCGCTTCGTCGATGAGGATGGGAAAGTAGGTCCACGACGGCTCCACGGTTTCCGGCGGCCGGATGACGCGGATGCCGGGAATGCCTTCCAGCGCCGCGCAGTACCCGTTCGCCAGCGCGCGCCGCTGTGCTATCGCCGCGTCGACATAGTTGAGCGCCAGCAGGCCGAACGCCGCCTGCGCCTCGTTCATTTTCGCGTTCATCCCGATCAGCGACACGGTGGTCTCATCGGTGAAGCCGAAACTTTTGAGGCTGTCTATCTTCTGCTTCATCTCCTCAGAATGGGAAACTATCGCGCCCCCTTCAAAGGTGCCGAACACTTTGGTGGCGTGAAAACTGAGCACCGACAGATCGCCGTCACGGAGGAGCGACCGGCCGCTGCGCCGGACACCGAAGGCGTGGGCGGCGTCGTAGATCACCTTGAGTTTGTGCCGCTGGACGATATCGGCGATGGCGACGGTGTCGCACGGGTTGCCGTAGACATGGACCGGCAGGATGGCGCGGGTCTGCGGCGTGATGGCCCGCTCCAGTGCAGCGGGATCGAGGTTGCCGTACCGCGGATCGATATCGGCGAAGACCGGCGTGCAGCGGTTCCATTTTATGGCGTGGGCGGTGGCGACGAAACTGAACGGGGTGGTGATGACCTCACCTTCCACTTCAAGTGCCTGTAAAGCCGTGATGAGCGCGAGCGTCCCGTTGGAAAAAAGCGAGATGTGGGAGACGCCGAGATATATGCACAGCGCCTTTTCGAGTTCCTGATGGTAGTGGCCGTTGTTGGTGAGCCATTTGCGCTCCCAGATATCCTTGAGGAGCGGGACATACTCGTCGAGCGGCGGCAAAAGCGGCCGGGTGACGAAGATGGGTTCTTTTTTATCAGCGCTCATAGTTCCGCTCCATCCAGCGTCTATACTCGCCGGTGCGCACCGCCTGTATCCACGCCGGATTGTCGATATACCAGCGGACGGTCCGACGCAGAAGCGCCGGGAAATCGGGCGTCGGCCGCCAGCCGAGTTCCGCCTTTATCTTCTCGCAGTCTATCGCATAGCGCCGGTCATGCCCCGGCCGGTCGGTGACGAAGGTGATGAGCTTGGTGTACTCGTCCCGGCCCGTGCCCGTCAGCTCGGCCATGATGTCGCACAGCAGGTGAACGATGTCTATGTTGGTCCACTCGTTGTCGCCGCCGATGTTGTAGGTCTCGCCGACGCGCCCCTTGGTGACGATCTCCCAGATGGCGGCGCAGTGGTCGGTCACGAAAAGCCAGTCGCGGACATTCTTGCCGTCGCCGTAGACCGGGAGCGGTTTCCCTTCGCTGAGGTTGAGGATCATGAGCGGGATGAGCTTTTCGGGGAACTGGTACGGGCCGAAGTTGTTGGAGCAGTTGGAGATGGTCACCGGCAGGCCGTAGGTGTGGTGGTAGCTCGACACCAGATGGTCGGACGATGCCTTCGACGCCGAATAGGGGCTGTGCGGGTCGTAGGCGGTCGTTTCGTGGAACCGGCCGGTACTGCCCAGACTCCCGTAGACCTCGTCGGTCGAAATATGGTGGAACAGGACATCCTTCCGGTCCTTCCACGCCGCGCGGGCCGTCTCCAGCAGGGTGAAGGTCCCCACGATGTTGGTCCGGATGAATTCGGCGGGGCCATGGATGGAGCGGTCGACATGCGATTCGGCGGCGAAATGGATGACGGTGTCTATCGCTTCGTCCACAAAGAGCGTGTTCATCCGGGCAGAGTCGCAGATGTCGGTGTGCACGAAAGAGTAGCGGTCGGGATGGGCCGCCGCGATATCGGTGAGGCTGAGCGGATTGCCCGCGTAGGTCAGCTTGTCGACATTGACGATGCGGAAGGTGTTGTCGCCGTGCGACAGCAGATGGCGGATGAAGTTGCTCCCGATGAAGCCGCAGCCGCCGGTGACGAGGATGTTGTGAGGAGTTCTCATGGGCGGTCGTTCTTCAGGATGTCGATCAGGTATTCGCCGTAGCCCGATTTGCGGACCGGTTCGGCGAGTTTTTCCAACTGCGCCGCGTCGATGAAGCCCATGCGGTAGGCGACTTCTTCGATACAGCCGATCTTGAGCCCCTGCCGCTCCTCTATCGCTTTGACGAACATCGCGGCGTCGGCGAGGCTTTCGAAGGTGCCGGTGTCGAGCCACGCGAACCCGCGCTGGAACAGCTCGACATGGAGCTTCCCCGCCGCAAGGTAGTGGCGGTTGACATCGGTTATCTCTATCTCGCCGCGGTGTGAGGGCCTCACCTGCTTAGCCACCTCGACCACCGTGTTGTCGTAGAAGTAAAGCCCGACCACGGCGTAGCGGGAACGGGGGTTCTTCGGTTTCTCCTCCAGTGTTTCGGCCTTGCCGTTCTGGTCGAACGAGATCACACCATATCGTTCCGGATCGTTCACCCAGTAGCCGAAGACGGTCGCTCCGTCGGTCCGGGCAACGGCGCGGTTGAGGTAGTCACGCAGACCGTGGCCGATGAAGATATTGTCACCGAGCACGAGCGATGCACGGTCGTTGCCGATGAATTTCTCGCCGACGATGAATGCGTCGGCCAGTCCGCGCGGCTCTTTCTGTTCGGCATAACTGAACGAGAGGCCGAGTTGCGACCCGTCACCGAACAGTTCGCGGAATCGCGGCAGATCCTGCGGTGTCGAGATGATGAGTATCTCGCGGATACCGACGAGCATCAGCGTCGAAAGCGGGTAGTAGATCATCGGTTTGTCGTAGACCGGCAGAAGCTGTTTGCAGACCGTCCGCGTTATCGGATAGAGCCGCGTCCCGCTGCCGCCCGCCAGAATGATACCTTTCATGCGTCGTTTCCTCTCGAAGTCCCCGTCAGCCGTGTCGAGTATATGTTCCCTGCATTTCAAAGCAAGAAAACCATCCACCCCCTTGTCAAAGGGGGTTTGACGGGATTTCTATTTCCGGTGTATCAGCCGTTTCGGCAACCACAACACTGCATTGCGGGCGAACAGCGGCACGGCCCATTTCCCGTAGAGGAGCGCCGTGAGCCGCAGGGTGCCGGTCGGCCCAAGCATGCCGTCGCGCCGTTTCCCGATGCAGGCGAAACTCGGATGGATGGTGAACTCGGCCGGCGTCACCACCGGATGTTCGAACAGCGTATAGATAAGGAATAAGATGAGGTCGTACCACCGCCCGATGCCGCTCTTGCGGCAGAGTTCGCGGAAGGCGGGGCGGTCGCTGAGGTGCGAGAGGATGACGCTGAATTCGGCGAGATGCCGGTGCTCGATGCATCGGAAGTGGAGCAGGTCGCCGACATGGTGTAACAGGTACAGGAGCGCCGCGTGGTCGGGCCGGAGTAATTTCACCTCTTTCCCGGCGACGGTGACCACGGAAGCCGCGTCGAAAAAAGGCTGGAGATCGACCACCGGCATGAGGATGAGGTCGCGTTTCACCTCGACCGATGTGTGGTCGGTCATGAAGGAGATATCGGCGGCGAAATAGGGCCGCAGGCCGAGCGTCCGCGCCATGTCGGGTTGCCACGCCGGGATGGCCCGCACGATGCCGGGCAGTTTGCCGAAATCGCTCTGCGACACCATGAGATCGATATCGACCATCGTCCGGACACCCGATATGTCGCGGTACAGCGAGTGGAGCAGATGCATCCCTTTGATCGGATAGACCGCAGAGACGCCGCCCGCCGTCAGTTTTTCCGACACCGCGCCGAAGACTTTTTCCTTCATCAGATTGGCCGCGAGATTGTGCTGATAGCGCACCGACAGCGGCTCCGGCAACCTCGATGGGTCACCGTCGACCTCACGCAGAGCCATCATCATGCGGATGTAGGGATCTCCGGCCGCTTCGGGGAACACCGGCCGCAGCGTCAGATCGGGGATGTGGAGCAACTGCGCACTCATGCCGCCATTCTACCGGCGGGAACGGAGAAGTCAAAGGAAGAAAAAATGCTGTTCTGTCCTCAAAATTGTTGCACTTCTCGCGCGCGCGGGGTACAGTCGGCCGGTTCGGAACGAGGTTCGTTAGGAGAATATCGTCATGGCAAAAAAGGTTTCTCCCGCTGCGGGGAACAAGAAAAGACATTGGGGCATCGTCGTCGCGGGCATTGTCTCTCTGCTCTGCATCGCCGTCGTCGCGTGGTATCTCTACGCGCGCCATTCGCCGCGGCAATATTATTTTGAGAAAGGTGTCGCCTACCGTTATGCGTTCGACTACGCCGGCGACTCCGAAGCGGTCTTCATGAAAGCGGGGGCCGAAGGCTCCTCGGTGACCGGTGCCACCAATGCGAAACTGACCTACACGCTGACTCCCATCATACGGAACAACGAGGGATGGCTGGTCGCTCTTTCTTTTGACGAGATAGAGAATTTTAGTTTTATCTACAACGGCAACGAACTGTTCGAAGACGACTCTTCCCGCGATTTCATCCTCAAGAACCGGACCGCCGCCGTCACCATCGCCCCCGACGGGAAAGTCGGCCGCCTCTACTTCAAACCCAACGAGGATGTCGTCTTCCAAAGCACCGTCAAGATGATACTCGGCGATGTGCAGACCGTCATCGCCGAAAAGCAAAGTTCGTGGAGCGGCGAAGAACAGGATCAGACCGGGTCCTATGAGGCGCGTTACACCATCGGCGCCGAGACCGACAAGACCTTCGACATGACCAAGACCATCGCCCGTTACACGAAGATCATCCCGACCAATGTGAAGATGGACGATACCGAACAGAAGAACGACTCCTCCCTCGCCATCGTCTGGAGCAAGAAAGGGCGTCTCGAATCGCTTTCCGGTGCCAAAAAATTGACCGTGACCGGCCGCGAAGGTCAGCGCCTTTTCACTCTCGATGCGAAATACTCTTGCCGCTTTCTGGAGGCGAAAAAAGTTTCGACCGAGAATACCGTTCTTGCGCAGGCGCTTTCCAGTTGGCGCTCTTCCGCCATCGGCACCGTCACCATCGACGAGGCGGCGAGGAAGAAGATGCTCGAAAAACGGGCGCAGAACATGACGCGTGCCGAGATGATGGAATCGCTCCGTTCCTACGCCGCCGACGGCACGATGTACGAGAAGGGGTTTTTCCTCTGGCGCGTCACCGCCTATCTCGAACTCCATCCCGAGGATTCCAAGACGCTCGAATCGCTCTTTGCTGAAAAGGAGTTCGGCGAACACGGGCGGATGTTCGTGTTGGGCATCCTCGCCTCGGTCGAACATCCCGAGGCGCAGACCTCTTTGCGGTCGATACTGTCCCACGACAGCGCCAAACAGGACCGCTACTACAGCGTCTATGTCCAACAGATCATGCAGGTGAAGAACCCCGATGAGAGAACGGTCGCCTTCACCGAAGAATTCTACCGCACGGCGCAGGCGCAGAAAAAACTCCAGAATGCCGCGGCGCTCACCATGGGCGGCATCGCCGGGAAATTGCGCAAGTCGGGGAACGAATCGGCCGCCCTGCGGCTCAACAACGAACTGACCGTCTCCCTTTCTCAGGCGAAGTCTCCGAAAGAGCAGGAACGGCTTCTCGATGCGCTCGGCAATGCGGGCTTCGACGCCAACATCGCCATCGCCGCTTCGTACCGGCAGGCGGCCGATCCGGTCGTCCGGGCATCGGTGGCCAACGCTATCCGCTATGTGCAGAACCCCGAATCGGAGGAATTGCTGTTCGACCTGATCACCGACAGGGACCCGACGGTCAAGATGAACGCGATAAACACCCTCGCCGAATACCGGCTCTCCCCTCCCCTGCTCGATAAACTTCATTCTTATATATCGGATGGCACCATCCCGGCCGATAACTATCTTGGTCTCATTCAAGTGCTTGCGGGATATGGCGCTTCGAACCAGAATGTGCGCGGCATTCTCGAAACAATGCAGAAAAAGCCATTCCACAATCCCGAGGTCCGTTCTCGGCTCAATTCGATGCTTCAGGGAAAGAAGTAAAAGCATCGCCCTTTTCCCATAATTTACAAATGCGGATATGCCATGAACTTCTCATTCAAGCGGTTCCGTTTCCCGAAAGAGATCATCGTCTATGCGGTCTACCTGAAGTGTCGATTCGCACTCAGTTACCGCGACATCCGCGAACTCTTAGCCCATAAGGGAGTTCATCTCAACCACGGCACGGTGAACCGCTGGGTGCTGAGATTCGGCCCGATGCTCGAAATGGAGTTCCGCAGGCGGAAGAAGTTCGTCGGGAAGAGTTGGCGGCTCGACGAGATGTTCTTAAAGATCAAGGGAAAGAAACGCTATCTCTACCGTGCGGTCGATAAGACAGGCAACACTATAGACTTCATACTCACCGCCCACAATGATCGCCGGGCCGCCTACCGCTATCTCAAGAAGGCCGTCAGGCGACAAGGACTTCCGCTCAAGGTCACTATTGACGGTTCGCGGGCGAACCGAGCAGGGGTTTCCCGCTTCGTCGGCGAACGAAATCCCGGCATCGAGATACGGACCAGCAAGTATCTCAACAACCGGATCGAAGGCGATCATCGCTTCATCCGGAAGATCATCCGGCCGATGCTCGGATTCAAGTCGTTTTCGTCGGCCACGAAAACCATCGCCGGGATTGAGGTCGTTCACATGATCAGAAAGGGACAAATGGTCACACAGGGGTACTGTCCCTCGCGGATATTCGAGCAGTTCCGTGAACTTTTCGGCTAATCCCCGAGAACAAAAACCGACTGAATTCCGAAACCCGAATTTGCCTCTTACCCTGTCAGGAATTGACTCTGTGAGTTAATGCAACAGAGCCTAATGAAGTATGTCGCTTCGAAGAGGCTGACATCCTGACCGAAGATGTCGAGTCCAGCGCGGGCGTGAGCGCACGCCTCGGCGTAAGGCATCTTGAGCCGAGAGAGTCGTTAAGGCTGTCGAAATAATTTCAGCCGGTTACTGGCAGCGGGCGTAATCTTGTTCGTCGGCGGTGGCGCCGGTGGCTGTTGTTAGTTTTCCGTTTTGTTTGAGGTATTCGACGGGGGAAAAATCGGTGATGCAGTTATCTTTTAATGAAATATGGGTTAGGTTGACCAAATTTTTTAACGACTCTATATCGTTTATGAAATTATCAAATAGAATCAATGACTCCAGTTGAATGATTTGAGACAATGGAGAAACATTTTCCACTTTGTTCCCACTCAAAGAAAGTTCCTTTAGTTTTGTCATTTTGCTTATAGGGCCAATGTTTTCTATTTCATTGCCGGGTAAATAGAGGACTTCAAGTTTTGGTAGATTCTCCAAGGGTGCCAAATCTGATACCCCCCCCCTCCCCAAATTCAAGTACTCAAGATCACTTGAATTACTAAGCGGTTCAAGGCTTGTTATAGGATTTCCGGGCAGTTCCAACTCCTTCAACCACGGCATCTTCTCGAGACCGGTCAGGTCGGTGATTCCGGCATCGATGCAGTTGAGGTTTCTGAGGTAACAGGTGTCTTTCACGCGCATCGGGTCGTTTATCGTGATGTAGGCGCCGATGCATGCTTTCAGGTGTGGGTCGGGAATGTCTATTTCCGTTTCGTCGGTGCAGGGGTCGTAGGCGGGTTCTTCTCCGGGGCCGCAGGCGGCTATGAGGAAGAGTAACGGTATGAGTCGTATGAGGCGTTTCATGGTTCCTCCGTTCCGTGGTTCGGGGTTATCTTATAGCGATTTGTGTTCCGGTGTCAATCTAGTTGTTCAGTAGTTTGATTCCTTCTCCTATCGAGATGAGGTTGAATTTGAGCGGTTTGATGGGAATGATGTTGCCGAAGTTCCCTTTGATGAGCGGGTCGAATTCGAAGATCTTCTTTTTCACATTGAATTCTATCGCTATGGGTTTCTTCCCTATCCGGCCGTTCGCTTTTACATAGACATAGCCGGAGAGGAGTTCGAATTCGGGTATGAGGGTGCTTCGCAGGTAGAAGTTCACCGCTACGCCGTCCATTTCCAGTTCGGGTTTGAGCATGGCTTGTACTTTGAAGGGGGCGTAGATGTCGAATACTTCCACTTTGCCGCCTATCACGATCTTCAGCGCGATGAAGGTGTAGTCGAAGCCGAGTCCTACTTCGAGGAAGGCGGTGGTGCGGAGGTACGGGCCGACGCTCGCTCCGGCGGAGAAGCCTTGCATGAGTTGCGCGCTGAGGGCGTAGCCGACGCGGACTCCGGCGTCGAGTCCGACGCCCCACGAGAGGGTGCAGGGTATGGGGCCGATCTGGAAGCTGTAGTCGCCACCGAATTGGAGTTCTCCTATTTTGTAGTCTTCCGGCGCTCCGGGGTCGTCGCTGAGTTTGGCGAAGTCTTTTTCGGTGGTGAGGTCGTTGAATTCCTTGAGTTCGGCGTTCAGTTTCTTCTGCGCTTCGCTGGCCGCTTCGGCGGCTATGTCTTCGGCGAGTCCGGCCCAGTCGACTTCTTCGAGGTCGGCGAGCGATATCATGTCGCCGATGAAGTAGAATTTCTTGTAGGGTTTGAGCGGTTCTATTTTCTTGTCGTACCGGTCGATGAACTTTTCGCGCGCTTTGGCGTTGACATTCTGGAGGTTCACGATATGGCCGTAGCGGTCCCGTTCAAGGCGGGTGGTAATGAAGTAGGTCGCTTCGAAGAGGTCGATCTCTTCCCCGAAGATGTCGAGTCCGGCGCGGGCGTGGGCGCATGCTTCGGCGTAGGGCATCTTGAGTAGTTCGTAGATGATGATCTCTTCCATGCGCGACATGAACGCTTCGATCACGATGTCGAGGAAGGCGGAGGAGTCAGTGGGTTTGGCAAATTCGATTATGGTACTATAGTCTAAATCCAAAAGAGTGAAATTCTCATCAGGATCATTTATGGATTCTTCCTTCAACATCGTCAAAAATGCTAGCGGATTATCGTACTGATTTCCTTCCTCTTGGAACTCCTCGAACAATCCGAAAAGTTCCCTGAGCATATCGTAGTTCATCGAATCCTTGAGCGACCGTTCCAGCACCCGGCCGAAGAATTCGGGCGTCAACCGTTTCTGGAGCAGAGCGGTATCGATAGTGACATTGAAATCTTTGAACGGATCGATGTGTTCGACATCGGGGAACGGAATCCCATCGTTGAAATTGTCCACCAATGTATTGGCGAAGGTCTCGACATTCAAGGTGCCGTCCGTGTTGAACGGAATGTCGGTGGGCAACTGCGGCATCCGCAATTCGTAGAGTTTCGAGAAGTCGAGCAGCTGCGAAGGATCGAATACTCCTTGTAGCGCCTGCGCGGTCGCCAGACCGATATTGGCCACATCGGCGATCGTCCGCTCGACCCCCTTGCGCAGGTGAGTCGCGTTGAACGCGCTGAATTTGACCTCGATCCCGTCCAAGGAACCGTCACCGGGCGGTGGTGGCGGCGGCGTAGTTCCTTGAGTTTGCGGCATCAACATCTCGCCCAGCGCCGTCAGGTCATTTCGTGCATTTTGAAGCGTCTGCATGATCGTCTGCGCCCGGAGAGCTATCTTTCTCAAATTCGTCAGCATCGCCGTATGCTGCGCGGAAAGGGTGCAGTTGTTCAACGATTCATAATTCGCCGCCCACGCCGAGAGAAGCACATCCAACGACGGTATCTCAAGATTCAGCGCACCTTCCGCACCGGCTTTCGAGGTGTCGAAGCTGGTCAGAACATCTTGGAACGACGACATTAGCGTCTGCATGTCCATCGTTCCGCCGCTCGACAACAGCGTGGTGAACACATCGTTCGCCAATTTCTCGCCCACCTTCTTCAGGCGTATGGTTATCTGATTCTGTATGCTGTTGGCGCTGAAATCGGCGAAACGAAGGTCGGGCATGTTGGCATCGGACAAACACTCCGTTTTGACGGCGTTATAGAAATCTTTTATGTTGCCGTCGGAAACCAACGCTATCGTCTCTTCGATCATCGCCCGCGATTGTTTTTCGACCAGATAGAAATCGGCAAGCACCCGGAAAAGTTCATCGGTTTTCAATTCCGCGGCGGCGTTTTCTCCAATAAAGCTCTTCGCTGTATAATAGAAAAGGTTCTTCAACAACTGATCCGCCGTCTCGAAATTGCCTTCATTCCAATAACCGTTGTAAGCTTCTTGACCGACACCCTTGACGATACTCATCGCCTGTGAAAGCGTGACGACCGGCATTGTCCCGGTAGCGGCCGATTCCCCTTTCTTGCTGCATTCGTTGGGAGCAAAATCATAATCGTTGTCGAGCGTCCCGGCGAGGGTATCGTTTATCAGTTCCTTTACCTTGTCCATATCGAGTGCGCACACGAATTCGTCGTTGAGGGAAAGGATTTTTTCGATCTGGCCGACCATCGCAGGTTCGAGATTGAAAGTCTGCGCTATCGTATCGAGCGCGAATCCCCGCATCGCTCCCTCCAGAACGGCGCGGTAATTCAACAGTTTCAATATATTCGATTCCTTGAAAAAACTGTCCTGCGAATCGCCCCCGAGGTAGTTGTATCCGCGCAAAGTATCGAGGATCGCCTCTCTCCCGTCTCCGGTGGTGTACCGCGACATGAAGTCTTCGTAACTGCAACTGGTGGCGCCTTCACCGCACAGGACGGGCATGATATCGGGATCGACCGTGCCGGAAACCAGCATCGATTCGAGCGAAGCGGCGAAAACTTTGCCGATGACCGTTTGAATGATCCCTTGAATGTCTCCTTCGAATAACGCCTTGATACTGTCCGCAAGCCGCGTAACCCCTTCCTCCTTCTGCTCCACCATGTCGAGGATAAGTTTGTAGTTATACTCCATATCCTTTTCAAAGGAGTCGAGAAGCTCCCGCGACTGCCGGCGATACCGTTCGAGGGTTTCTACTTGTCCATCTATGATCTTTTGGGGAGTGATCCCGCTATATCCTTCCATAACATTTATTTCGGCACGCGACGCACCTTTCTGAATATCCGCGATCATCTTCTCGTAATCCGCGGGATTCATCGGCAGATTCGAAGCAAGAGTCGGATTGTTGGCGGCGATCTGTTCCGCGACCATCAGCATCACTTCGTTGGTCAGTTCGCGGGCGATCGCCTTAGTGAACTTTTTCGAATCGAAGCCGAGCGGCCGTTTCGGATCGAGCGCCTTGGAAATGGCGCTGAGATTGAAATCGTCCACCTGATCGAGCACCTGCCCAAAGACGAATTCCAGTTTGTCGATGTTCTTCAGGTTGTTCCGCATCCAGAGCGATATTTTGAGAATGTCGGCCTGAAGTTTCGGCTGCCCGCTGTCCGTATTGAGAGTCTCTTTCCAACTCGCTTCAAAAGCATCCGCGCCTATTTTGTGTTTATACAGCGCCCGCGCCAGATGGGGCAGGAAGGCATCCATGTCGCGCAGTTTCGGTATCGGATTGAACTGACGCCAATCGATGATGAAATCGCGCACGCCGAAACCGGCGATGTAACTGAAATTGGCGTTGAGATCGTCGGGACCGAATTGGCGGTAGTTACTGAACCACTTCTCCATGCTGGTCGGCAGTTCGAACGGCGGTTTCGGCGTCTCTTCCTCCCCGCTTCCATCGTCGAAAACATCGGCGCCCGCCCCCTTCGGATCGAACATGCCGACATCGCGCAGTTTTCGCGCCGCGTAGGCTGCCTTTTTCAGTTTATAGGCCTCGGCGACCACCTTCAAACGCCGCTCCGCCGCCAGTTTTTCCCGCGCGTATAACGAATAGCCGTCGAAATAGGCGCCGAGACACTGCCAGGGATATATGTCCGGATAATTGGGGGTTGCGAGCACATCGAAATATCCCGTCCGGTCGACGATATCTTCGCCGCAATAGCCTCCTCCTATGGAACAGAGATATGTCGTTCCATAACATTTGCCGAACAAAGAACTCAATGCCGTGTCGGTTTGTCCGAATTCATCCAAATGTTCCGTTCCGTCGGAATCGGTCGATACCCGCCGATAACGCGGACCGTTCGGACCGTCGATCGATTCGATATCCCAATCGTTTTTCCCGAACCGGAAAAACGCCGTCCGTCGCTCGGGCTGCGACGCCTGCTGCGCTACCGTTTCCAGAATACTCAAAACTCTCTCTATACGCTGGGTATCCGATTCTTTCAACGGATCGACATTCATCGCCGCTATCACCGTATTCCACAGCTGGGTCGTCTCGTCGCTACTCGGCAACCCCTTGAAATCGGAGTCGAATGCAGGTCTGAACACACGGAATATCTGATGTTTTTTCAACCGGTCCCCGAAATAGTTCTCTTTGTCGTTGGCCGTCATCGCCTCGCATTTCTTGAAATCGGCTTCGAGAACCTGCGGCGGTATGAGATTGCGCATCCGTTTCACGAAATCGGCCGGCTCGTAGTTGCACGCCCACGACTGCGCCGTACCGTTCTCCGCATCGAAACAGTTCACGGTCGGCAGTTCGTTACCCGGAAGAATCTCCTGACTGTCAAGACCGCTTACTTTTTTCAAAGTCGTCTCTATCCGTTCGTCTATCTCGCGCAGAGTATCCTCTATGAGATATTCGGTGTCGCTGCCCGGATAGAGGTTCGCCAAATTGCGCGTCGAATCGACCGCCGTGGTGAGATAGGCGGTGTTCCCGTAGTGACGTTCGTCCCACAGACGGCGGGCGTTGTCGGTGCTGTAAAAACGGGCGGCGCGGATGTCGACATCGAGTTTCTGTTTGAGCTCCCGATAGGCGCGCAGACGGGCATCGTAGAGCGCCTGCTCATCGGAATAGGTTTCGTCGGTCTCAAGCCGGACTATTATCTCCTTGTAGGGGATATCCGCCGTCGTGGCGATCCAACTGACATCGTTGTACAAGGAGAGTTTGTCGAGCAGATCGCGGGTTCCGGTCGCGATGTCGGCCACCTTATAATAGCTTATTTCGGTCGGATTGGCGCGGCGCGCTTCGTCTTTTTTCTCGGTCCAGAGCACCTCTATATTGGCGCGCTGGAGAAGAAGGGAGATCAACGATTGTTTCAACAACGAGATCGCCTGCATCCGTTTCGGGAAATCGAATTGAGGATAATCGGTTATTTCGGACACAAGCATTTTGTAATAAGACAGTTTTTCATCGACCCCCAAAGAGCATTCGGAAGCGGTCGCCCACGGGTCCTCGCCCAATTGCGGTTCATTCAATGTGCAGGCACCGGAAGAAACGGTATTCATCAGGTCCGGCCGATAGAACTGAACGGCTCCCAGATTGACGGAATATCCCTCCTCGGCCGCCTGCAAATAGAGACCGTTTTTCATGTGCGGAACGATGCTTTCGTTCTGGACAAGAGGTTGTTTCTTGGCACGATGCACCACCTCCCAGAAAACATTGCGACTCCGGTGGATGCCGCTTCCCACCATGGGATGATATTGAACCGGAGCATATTCGCCCAGCCGTTTTCCGACATTCGCGAACTGATGCTGTCCTTCGGCCAAAGCCTCGAACGCCTGCGGAAGGATCGCGCCGACCGCCTCCTGTATCTCGGCCTCATAATCGGCGACCACCCCCGATGTGGTCGGGAAAACATGACGGATGAAGTCCAGCGGTTTTCTTTCGAATATCGCCGCCAGATCGACAAGCCGGTTGTAATCGTAGTATTTCTGGTAGACGAACTGTTCGCAGGAACCTATCGTCGTTTCCGGCCGCCAATCGGCGGTATCTCCGTTCAAAATGGAATCGAGATAGCGAACTATGCAACCCTTTTGACTTAAAGAATGGCAAGCGGTCATTACGGAAAATGCCGTTTGGGGAACCGGACCGGACAACAGGTAACTTTGCAGATCGAACTCGGGACAATCTTCCAGCCCGTTTAAACATCCTAGTCCCGCCACATTTCCCGGACCGCCCAAAATCGTAGCGCCGCTGGCGTCGTCTTCTCCGCTGCGCCGCGAAGAGGGATATTCCTGAGAAAGACTGGCGTCTCTGTTTCTCGCCAAGCCCTCGACCCCGTCGTCCGCCGTGCAAAGCCCGTACATGCGGCAGGCGATGTAGCCCGTTTCGCGGTCGCGGGCCGGATCGCTCTTCGACGGCATTTTATAGTCGACCGGGCGAACCAGATTGTGGATGCCCGCCTGCCGTTGCTGTGCCCACACGATATAACTGTCGGTGCAGGGGACATCGCGGAAAGTCGGCTCGGGAAGGAGAGTCGTAGAGACGAACTCTCCTGTGCCGGGGTCGAACTCTTCCTCCACCCGGTCGGGATGCGAAGCCTCTCCCTGCTGCTGAAGGTCCTTCAATTGGTCGTACATCTCTTTGGGAACGCAGAGGTGGCCTCTATTCATCGCTTCGTCGTTCGGATCTTCCTCGATCTCGGGGAACGCGGCACACATCGTCGGATCGCAATCGTCCACCGTGCAGGTGATGTAAACGCATCTGCCGCCTTCACATACCGCAAAATCACCCTCGCAGTCGGAGGCGGTGGAGCAGGGGACGACCTCTTCATCGTTGTCGGCGACGCAGTTATATCGCGGAGCACAGCAGGTCTCGCCGTCGAACCGACACCCGAAAAACGCGCGACCGTCGTCGGGCCGCGTTGTGGTACGCGAGCAATTCTCGGTCTCGGTTTCATCCCAAGCGCAATATCCTTCATACCGCGGGTCGCACCGCAAAGATTCCTCTTCATTGCTTTCGGAGATACAGCAGTTCTTGCCCACCACCTCGCAGATGCGCACCATATCGCGGCAGGTATCGGCGTGCAGTTTGCCGCACGGGTCGTTGCGGTAGGTGGCGCTCATACAGTTCTCGACCGTCGGGATCGGACATTTGAACAGTTCGGAGACCACATTCGGATCATATGAATCATCGGGCTGTTCGGGGACAATGTCGATATCGGCCTGCGCGTAACCGATGGAAACGGGAGCGCCGGTGCCGACCGCCAAATCCGTTCCGTTCTTCGGATTCTCGGCGTCGCGCCGTTCGGGCACGCACACGCCGTTGAACATATAGTAGCCGTAGTCGCACAGGCAGAATTCTTCGCCCGCGCTGTTTGTGCGGATAGATCCATGATCGCAACCGGTATCGGGCCCGGCAATGTCTATATCGGTCGCCTCTTCGTCAAGGACATCCATCTGCGCCTGCGTGTAGCAGTTCGTATGATCCCAATCGTCACAATCGCGGTTGCAGATCGCGTAGCCGTATACATAATCCGACCCTTCGATATCGGCGCACAGGGTTCTGTTCCCATCACAGAATTCGCCCTCCTCGACGATATTGTTCCCGCAGTAAGCCTCGAAATCGGAAGGTGTCGTCGGACACAGAGAAGAGGTGGTCGTATCTATGTCACCAGATACCCGAGCAAGAAGGGCGTTCAGTTCATCTTCCGCCAAGCAATGATTGTGAAGCGTCATCGTACTGAGATAAGGAAGCGCGAGGAACGGTTGCGCGTACTCGACGAGATTGTCCGACGCCTCAAGTTCAACGAGGTTGGGCATGGCCATGAGCCAATAGGCGTTATTCGAACCGATATCGTTCATTTTCAATACCGATACCCGCGCGAACGGGTCGAGCGGCGGACGGTCGATCTGTTCGAGGTTTTCCCAATCGTTTCCGCTGATATCGAGATATTCGAGATTCAACAGCCACTTAAGCCGGCTGAGTGCTTTCAGTTCGTTGCCGGAGATGTCGAGATAGGTCAGTTTTTGTTTGTCCGCGATCGGATCGAGCGCAAAATGCCAACTCAGCAATAACTGGAAATCGGTCAGGTTGTTGTTGGCCACGCCAAGTTCCCTGAGTTCCGTGAGTTTGTACAAGAAGTCGATGCTGTTCAGCCCGTTGCCCGACAGGTCGAGCACTTTCATGTCGGTATGTTGAGGCACGACATCTTTCAGGCAGTTGTTGGGGTAATATTCTGAAGAACAGGAACCGTCATTGTTGTAGATGTTGTTGGCGCGCAAGCCGTAAAGATGTTTGAGGTCGTCGAGTCCGTCGAAACGGCCGACATTGAATGTAATCAGTTGTTCATGTGTGGGCGCCGGTTCGTTGGCAAAAGTCGATATTATCTGTTGGGCAGTGTATTCCTTGAGCGGATTGTGCGAGATATCAAGATACTCCAGTTCGGTGAGACGGTCGAACAGGAACGGTGTCGAGGGTCGCTTCCCTTTACATCCGCCGGTATAGATGTCGCACTGGCAGAGATCGTCATATTTTTTTATCGATTCTTCGTAATAGGGAGAATAATTGTTCTCGCAATCGGTGTTTGAGCTACCGAATTTTATAGTGACTTCCTGTATGGTGGCCGACGGTAAAAGTTTCTTGAAGTCCGGTGCATTCGGTTCCTGCGGGCAATAATAATTATTACGGTCGTATCCTATGATCCCGCCTATCATCCAAATACCCGACAAATCGATATGCGAGGCGTCTGCCGTCAAGGGAAGCTCTATCGTTACCTCCAATGTGTTGTTTTCGGTGTCGGCTTCTTGGGATATCGACGAAGGTTGTCCGAGATGAACCGAACCGGGAACGCTGATTGTCGGATAGAGAGGAGATGTCAGTGCTTCGAACGGCAATTTCGCTACGACATGAATAGTGATGGTCTCGTCTTTTTTGAGTCCTTTCCCGATGTATTTTACCTCTTGCGTTTTTGACACGGTCAACGGAAACACATTATGACCGTCTAGGTTCGTTCCGCATTCCGTTTTCGTGTTTGAGACCAAGCGATAATTTTGTATTTCCTCACTGCACGAGCACGGTATTTGTTCCGTACTGAGTTGCGGATTGAGATATTCCATGCCGGTGTATGCCATGCGCAGGTAGCGTAACTTGGTCAGGTTGGCGAGCGGTCGCGTACCTCCCCTCCGCTCTATGCTATAATCCGCCATATCTTCTTCATAGCAATTGATGGCATCGCACGGCGTAACATCGTCCTGCGGCGTGTTGACCATCAGATTGCCGGTGATGTCGAGCCATTCGAGTTTCGTCAGTCCCGCTATCGGTTCGAGATCGCGCGGATAGGCATGGGTACAATCATTTATATCCAACGGAGCGTCACCGGCCAGATCGAGATGGGTCAACTGACCGAGGTCGCGCAACGGATCGAGATCGAAAATGCTGCGACAAAAGGTGCCGACATGATGAGTATTGTCCGAAATATCGAGCGCCTTGAGTCGGGCGGTGTTTTTGTAGCCTACCGTTATCGCTCGGCAGGTCATCCGGTCGGGTGCATTGAGCGGATCGTAAGCCGAAACGGCGAAAGTCACCGCCGCCGGTGCGGCGTTGGTGTTACGGTCGGGGCAGAACGGTATCTCGTAGGGTGCCGCGAGTGTACCGTCTGTGTTGGGCGTGAAGACTCCCGCGTCTTCCGTAAGTTTAAGTTCCGGATACATCCACCCGTTGACTATGGAAAGCAGTTTGAGTTGTTTGCCCGGACCGCACTGCTGATCCGCTCTGCTCATCTGTGCGCGGTATAGCGCGCAGGCATTCTGATCGTCTTCGACCAGACAGGCGGCATGGAGTTGTTCGTCGGGAAGGGTTTTCCAAACCACCGAGGCCGCTTGATCGGCGGCGGGATCGCAGACTATTATTTCCTGTTGCGGAAGATCGCTACGGAAGAACCGGCTCATGTCGCCCCGGCCGAGTTCGAACATCACATTCTGGGTGACCGCATCGTTTTCGCCACGCACGGTGATGCTCCGCTGACTCCAGAGCGGACGGCTGCCGGCCTGACCGCACAGGACCGCGTACTCATATCCGAGATTCGGCGAATTGGTGAACAAGGGTATCGAGGTCGCGTTTTCCGCCACAGTATCGTTATGGACGATCAAGAGTCCTTCCGGGGCGTTATCGAAGCAGGTCGCAGGAATGCCGTATGTGCCCAGAATAAACCATTGGTTGTTGTCAGTCAGATCGAATTGAATTTGTCCGGTGAGCGGTAACTCCGCGAGGTTATCGCCCGTGGTCTGATAGTTCCAGAGATGCGCCTCTTCGTACGCGTAGAGGGTATCGTCCATCCGCACCAAATGCCAAACCTCGACGACGAAACGGTTGACATCACCCGTTTCGGTGGCCGCCGGGATCTGGTGCTGTATCGTCGAAGAGGAGAAGCGGTTCTCCGAAAGAGCGGACAACGGCGAAAGGTCGATGACGCTGTTCCCTTTCAGATAGAATTCTTCCAAATTCGAGAAATATTCGACACCTGAGATGTCGAGTATCTTCGTGGAAAGGATGGCGGGATCGTAATTCTCGTTATGGCCGCCGTAACTGCAATCGAGCACCTTCAATTGTTCGACATCGGCCGGCGTTATCCATGCGTTCTCGGAAAGATACTTGACCACCCAGTCGGCGAAGAAGTCTTCCAGATAATCGGGCGTAGCATCTATCAGGTCGCAGAACTGCGGATGGAAAGCGCGCCATACCGGGCTGGTGGTGCATTTCTCGATGTTCTGGTCCCATTCTGCTTTCCACTGCGAAGCCCAAGTGTTCAAATGAGCCGCGACGCACTGTTTCAACAACGGATCCTCGAAGCGTATGCCGTCGGCCGGGACACAATGGGTCCATCCCGGATCGCTCACGCCCGCGGGGGCGGTGTAGGGCCGACATTCCCAACCGCATGCCGGTGTCCGCCATGTTTTGTCGATGTTGTCCCATCCGGCCAACCGGTCGCTCGTGGTCTGCTGGGAATAGAAGTAGTAAATACTGCCGGGGACCATCCGCGGAGAGGTCCCTTCGCCCCGGTCTATCGGCTCTATCCCGGCGCTCTGCTGCGTGCAGGAAGCCATCGTCGCCTTGACGCACACCGGATGATTTTTCAACTGACCCCGCTTTATCACTACTTCGCGCGGAGTAACGGCATCCGGATTTGCGTTGTCCGGATCGGAATTGTTCGTGAACAGGTCGTCGATGAGCCAACGATTGAGTGTGGTATATTCCTCCAGAGAATAACTGCCCGGAGACTGCTTGATAGACAGGCGCAGTGCCGCGGTATTGTTACGAAGACGGGTATCGGGCAACTGCACATCGGAGAACAATATCTTCTTTTGCGATATGATGGCGTTGAATTCTTTGGTCAACATGAGGACCAGTTTCTCCACCGAATCGTCCGAAGGATCAGTCAGCGAAAAACTTTCCAGCAATTGCCTGTTTTCATTGTCGACGATGTATTCCGGAAGCAAGGCCCGGAGATTGTCATAGCCATCGTTCCATGACTGGTCGCCGCGCAACAGAGGCACCAATTGAGACAAACGGGTCATATCGAACTGTGTTTCGCCGTTCGTGCCGTATTCGATACTCACGAGATCGTAGACATCGAAGCGGGTACCGTTCTGGTCCCATATCTGCGTGAAGCCGCCTTTGCATTTCCACGCACAATCATCCGCATTGCCGGTGTAGGTGTCGGCTTCCTCGTTCCATGTCACGGTCACGCGTCCATCAGCGGTCTGTCCGGCAACAGTGGTATCCCATTCGGCGTCGTCCGGTTTTTCGTTGCGGCATCGTTCATTATGCGTATCGGGATAACAGATGGCGTAGTCGTAACCGTCGCCGTAACGGTCTTCGAGATGATAGCCATCCTCGCAGATACAGGCATAGTACGGAAGGTCATCGGAAAGTTCGCACGAAAAGGCGTCGTCGTGGGAATACTGATAGACAAAAGACTCGCTTTCGTAATTGTAGACCGCGCCGCAAACCCGATTGTAACAATAGTCGTGACAACCGGAGATGTCGAAACTGTTGCAGTCGGCATTGCAGGGAGCGGTACCGGAGGCATAGTGTTGATCCTCGTATCCCGCATAATTGCTCAAACTCTGGCAATAGATACGGTTGCCGTCGCATTTTTCGTTCGGCGTATCGGTCTTGTGGTCACCGCAGGTCAGGGTCACGCCCGACACCGTCTGACACCACGCATCGCAAACGGTACAAGAGGTTTCGCCATAGGAACAGGTCTCCGTTACGGTGTTCCCGTCGTCGCAATCCTCGACGCCGGTGTATATGCCGCCGTCGCCGCAAACATTGTCGGTACAATCATTGCGACAGGCATCGTTGTCGTTCGCGTTGCCGTCATCGCATACTTCGTCGCCGGCCACGATGCCATTGCCGCAAGCGGTAAGGGTACAATTGTTGTCGCAGGCGTCACCGTTCTCGCTGTTCCCGTCGTCGCACTGCTCTTCGCCGCAGACTAAAGTGTCGCCGCACACATTTTCATGCTGGGTGCAGTTATCCAGACAGCCGTTACAGTCGTTGCCGTCGGCACCATCGTCACATTCTTCGTCGGTCGTCTGTATCGCGTCACCGCATTCGCTTAGGCACTCGCCGTTCGGACCAGTATGATAGGTGCCGAGCGCGCAGGGGGAAGTATTGAAATAGAGATCGCGTATCTGTTCCTGATCGAGCGCTTCGTTGTGTGTTCGGAACTCGTCCATCCAACCGGAGAAGGTTCCGCCGAGCGTGACGGTACCGCTGTATTTGAAGATATCGGTCTGTACTTTTTCTCCATTGGCGTACAGGTCGCAGGCGGAGGAACCGCAGGAAAGAGCATAGTGATCGGCCATCTGATACGCTTTGCGTACGGGGATCAGAGAAATTTCTTCTTCATCGCCGCTCAGGAAAGAGACTCTGGTTCTGATGTAGTTCTGGTCGTTCTGCCGGTAGCGCGTTATGACCAAATAATCGCTGGCAGTACTCGTTACCGTGAGTATTTCTTGTTCGGAAGTTGAGAGTTCCATGTTGTTGCGAAGGCTTACCGTATATTGTGCCGGTGTGTTGTAATCTTCGACATATACGGTAGCCGTGGTCAGGGATCTCCCCACTTTTCCAAACGGCCATACCGCGGTCACCGGTTTCCAGAGACCCGCGTCGTTGTTCGGCGCGGTTATGAGGCCGGGATATTCCATGGTGCTCGATGCGTTCGGCGCAACATTCGGCACATAATGATAATAGACCGTGCCGCTTTCCAACTGGAAGGATAAATGGGTAAGATATTCGAAGTTGTAATACACATCCAGCGAATCGAGCTCATGATAACCGAAAGGAATGATGCCGAAAAACACGATGCTCTTGTTGACGAATTCGTTGATTGAATCGCCTTGTATCCGGTAATAGGTCGCCGGTTCGGTTCCTTCTTGCGGGGTTGCCGTTATCTGTTGAAGGTTTACCAGCTCCCTGAGCGGTTCGTATCCGGTGACATCGTTCCCGGCTATGTTGAGCGACACCAGTCCAGAGAAAACCTGTATCCCCTCCAGACTCGTGAGCCCGCGGTTGCTGAGGTCGAGGGTGGTGACCGAGGTTATATTCGCCATGGCGAGGATGTTGCCGGGGGTCTCGCAGGTATAGGCGAGTTTTACATTCTGGCTGTTGCAGGCGAGGTCGTTCCACTTGGCGTTGGTCGTGGTGGCGATCTTCATCTCGGCGCACGATTCGGTGGAACCGGTCGGCTCGTTGCTGTCCCAGTTGAGATAGGAACTGTTGGTGTCGTCTATCCATGAGAAGGCGCGGGTCTCGTAGTTGCGCGGGGCAATGATCTCCAAGGTATAGGTGCCCGCATCGGTCGTGAGGTATTTGTCGACCACGACAGTATAGGTCTGTCCCGCCGTGAGGTCGTAGTAGAGGGTGTCGGTCGCGTTGCCGCCGTAGTAGTCTTCGCAGTCGAGGTAGGAACCGCAGTTGCCGCCGCTGTAGATATGCACTACCGCATCGAATTGGCTGTAGACGCGGAAGGTCCATTCGCCGGTCGCCCCGGCGGTAAAGGTGAAGAAGTTCTCCTTGCCGGGCATGTCGCACCAACCGTAGGGATCGACGGTGCCGGTCCCGGTACCGATGTAACCGCTGTATTTGCGGCCCATCGTGGGCGCTATCCACGAGGTAGAACATATCTCGTTGCCTGAAGCGGCGTAGGCATATTCGCCTTCAAGGCCGATCCAGACATTGGCATTGTAGGCTTTGGTGTTCTTGACATAGTTGAAGAGGAAGTCGTTCTCGGCCTGCGTAGCGATGGTCGAGAGGGTGGTGCCGTTGCCGTAGGCGGTCTCGCACGCGGCATCGGCTTCGGTCCATGTCTTGGTCGTACCAACGCCAAGGAGGTTATAGCATTCGCCGGTCGCGGTGCTGTAGGCCCAGCCATCGGGACACGGATAGGTACAGTCGTTGTTGCAGGCGTCGAGGTCTATCACATTGCCGTCGTCGCATTGTTCGGTGCCGGTCACGCGGCCGTTGCCGCAGCCGGTCGGGC